>CAYYSK010000414.1:0-1508 GCA_964474345.1 uncultured Flavobacteriaceae bacterium | reverse complement strand
CCATACGAAATTTATAAGTGTAAGAAACTAAAATCTAGTAGAATAAGCACGAGGGCACTTTATGGTAACTATAAAAATCGAATGGGCTTCCCGAAACTTAATCACAATCCTGTCAGATTTGATGAAGATGCTTTAAAATGCAGCATCTGTGAAAAGAAGTTAACGAATGAAACAACTAACCAAATGTGGATTACTGCTAATGTCGGAACTGATATAGTTCCAATGCTTGCAAACCTGTGTTCAAAAGAGTGCGAAATTAACTTACCTAAACCACCAGAAAATTATGTCCAGTTTCCTCATAAAGGTGGTGCTAATTTAGTTCAACCTCTTAGTGAAAATGAGTTATGGGAAATAGAAATAGCAGAAAGTGATATCGAAGAGCGCGAAAAGAGTAATGAACCAGAACACGATAGACATAAGAATACTAGAGCTAATAACTCATCTGATAAATATCCTCTGTTAAAACTAATAAGAAAAATATGGAATAGTTGAAGATTCTATCTATATAGTAAACACAATTTTAACCAATAGACGTATTTTCTTTTTTTTAGATAAAAGAAGCTTTCAGTGTAGAGCTTTGGTAAACTACTCTCATATAGCTTTAGCTAAAACAGGATGTTAGATTCATTTTTAAAATCTAGTTACAATAATTGAGTTTATCTTAAAACTATAAAATTAATACGCTAACAAAAGATCTATCCATGAATACAAAGAAACCAATTTTTTCACCTCTTCAATAAAACTGAAATCATGCAAGATATCTTAGACAACTTTGGAGAAAATATTTCTAACCAATGTGAAGATTGGGAATTGAAAGCTTATGTTGGAGACAAGAGTGATCACTATTTGTCTAAATGGAAAAATAGAAATGAACAATTTTTTCTTTCTTTTAATTTTGCTGCTTTTTTCTTAGTTGCCTTTTGGCTAATTCATAGGAGAATGTATTTATATGCTTTAGCATATGCATTAGTTAGCGTAGTAGAGACGCATTTTACCTACTTTGTTTTTCAAGGTCTTCCTGAATATATGCTGTATATTAATTTTGGAATGCATCTAATTTATGCGTTATTCATAGGCTTTATAGGGAACTATTTATACCTTAAGAATGCAGAAGAAAATATCAAATCTAAAATTGAAAAACTATAGTCACGAAAGTTATGAAGTAGCTTTGCTGGAAAAAGGAAATCCGGCATTAAGTATTAGCATCTTAGGGGTTATGTTTTATTTTGCCATTCTTAATTGAGTTGATTTCATCCTCATCGAATGGTTTGGAGTTTAATAAGTGTTATAAAACAAAAAAAATGAAAAGTCTAATTATAGTTTTATTGTTCTTGATTGTTCATCTTAATGCAGCAACTGCCCAAAAAAACGGGTTAGTATTAGATGAGCTTACAAAAGAGTCTATACCATATGTAAATATTCATATTCTCGGAACAGAACAAGGCTTTACATCTGATACTGAGGGTGTTTTTGAAGTAAATGCGAGTCCAACGGATACTTTAGTGTTT
>CAYYSK010000413.1:0-1539 GCA_964474345.1 uncultured Flavobacteriaceae bacterium | reverse complement strand
CTTTATTAATCAAAACAAAAAACCGAAACACTGAGTTTTTTGTAGGCACAATACATGGAGAAAAAGTTATTACTCTGTTACAAGAAATTCAAAACTCATAAATATTATAATAAAAAATTACTTTTTACGATAAATTTTAAAAATAACATTTACTTAATTTAATAAAGTATGTCACAAGAAAATCAACATGTAGAGACATTTAAAGCCACAGCTCAAGGAAATGGATGGCCTACCACTATACAAATAACGAACACAGAATGGGTATTACAAACCGATGAACCTGTTGAAGATGGAGGTTCTAATAGCGGTGCAAATCCTATGCAATATTTTACAGCATCACTAGCAGGTTGTCAGAATGAACAGGCACAAGTTGTAGCAGAAGAACTTGGAGTTATAGTCAATAAGATTGATATCTCATTAGAGATAGACATGGATCTTTCAAGCTTTATGGGAGTTATTAATAGTTCAGAAAACAGTTATAAAGAAGTACGTTTTCAAGCTACTGTACATGGTGAGTTAACTTTAGAACAAGTTAAAGAACTTGGAGATAGAGTTAACAATCGTTGTCCTATTTTAGGATTACTTAAATCAAGTGGTTGCAAGATTGTAAGTAATTGGAATAAGAAATGAGTAAAATATTCTTTTAAAAGAAAAACCGCCTTCAAAAATTGAAGGCGGTTTTTTATGTTAAATACACAAGACTTTATAGTCCTCCCCACTCTTTTAGTGAATCCGTATTTAATTTTATATAATCCGAATTATTAGATGCTTTTGCATCTGCAAGTGATGCTTTTGCCGCTTTAATAGCTCCCTTCTTATCTCCACTCTTAGCAAGAATAAGAGATTGCTGACGTAATTGCCAGAAACGTGGAGTTTCTATCATAGACATTGCTTTACTCATATATTCTTTTGCCTTATTAATATCTTTTCCATTATCAGAAAGATATACAGCAGCCGAGTAATAATCTCCAGCAGATGGTCCAGCCATTACTCTATCAATCTGAGCAGAAACTGTTTTATCTGTAGGAACTCCAAATGGCACTCCCACATAAGCATTTTCCCATAGTATTCCTAAGCTTGCCCCATCACTTTTAAGGTCATCAAAAGTCATTGTAAATGACTCAATATTCATAGGCATTCTTTGTACAGGAACTTTTACATATGCTGCTACTTTAGAATCATCCCAATTTCTTGGTGCACCACCTCCAGCATAATCAGTATAAAAATAAATTTCCCACTCAGTAGCTTGTGGTTTTGTGAAAATAGCATACGTACCTGCTTTCAATTCTTTTCCTCCTACTGTAAAATCAGTAGAAAATGTAATCTTAGTTCTTTGATTTGCTCCAGTTCTCCATATTTTACCATAAGGCACAAGGTTTCCAAAAATAGTTCTTCCGCGCATTGCTGGTCTAGAGTATTCTAAACTAACTTCAGTTAAACCAACAACTTGCTCCATTTTTGCAAATGGGCTCGGTGCAGGTGTATCAATTTGAGCATATGAACCTACAGTAAATAGAGCCATTGCTACAATAAGGAGTA
>CAYYSK010000412.1:0-1541 GCA_964474345.1 uncultured Flavobacteriaceae bacterium | reverse complement strand
TAACAGGACAAACCCTTACAGCTGATCAACTTCTTGAAAAAGCAATTGAGTATCATGACCCTAATGGGAATTGGGAAACATTTGCAAATGACTTTACAGTATTGTTAGAAACACCAGATGGGAAAGAACGCAAAAGTATGATTACGATTAATCTACCTAAAGAATACTTTAATGTATCTACGATACAAGATGGGAAAGTGAGTTTTCGCGAAATAAGTGATGAAAACTGCCGCTTTTCAAATGAAGATAGCACTACAACTGAAACTACGACTTCAGACGAAACTTGTGCGCGCACGGTCATGTTTAAAAATTACTATACATATTTGTATGGTCTCCCTATGAAGCTTAAAGACCCAGGAACGCATCTAGATCCTATTGTTCAAAAAAAGACATTTAAAGGAAAAGATTATTTGGTACTTCGAGTAACGTATGACCAAGAAGTAGGTTCTGATATTTGGCAATTTTATTTCAATCCTGAAACATATGCTATGGAAGTATATCAATTTTTTAAGGGATCTGATGAAAAAACAGGAGAGTATATTTTACTTACGGGAGAATCAGAAATCGGAGAGATTAAAATGCCTAAAAATCGCGCTTGGTATTACAATAAAAATGATGGGTATTTGGGTACTGATAAATTAATGAAAGAGTAACGGTTTAGATAGTATATACGCTTTTGCGAACCTGCCTGTCGGTAGACAGGATTTAGCTTGTGAGTTTTCCAGTCAAAAAAAACGTGAAGCGTTAAAGGTATTCTTATATGTTACTTTTTTTGTAATAAGAGATTGTTGTAGTTGTGTGTGCTTAAATATTCGGTATAACGATCGGGCATATTCCAATATCTTATCACGATCTTTATAGTTAGGAGATAAAGCATCATTAAAGTCTACATCGGTGATGATAAGTGCGATATACCAAGTACCTTCCCTTGGGATTATGACTACTTCATCAAATAATGCAGTTTCATCTGCATCTGAATTAAACACTGCTTGCTCTACAAATGGCATAAGACTCACAAATTTTGATTTCTTCTCAGTTTCATAAAAAGAGACATAATAATCTGTGTTGTTGATTTGCGCTGGCACATTTTCTTCAGAATCTCCTTCTTGATTAGGAGGGAATTTAGTACTTATGTAATAATAAAATTCATTAGCGTCTTTAAGATCTGTAAAAATGTATACGTATTGATTCGGAAGTTTGCGTTTAAATTTTTTAGCTTCCATTAATTTTCCATTCTCAAGATGTGATTCAATAAAAAAGCTCTTTTCAAACTGAAAAGAGCTTTTCTTTTTTATAAGGGAAAAACAGTCTTATGCTTCAAACGGAACGATTGAAACGTAAGATTTGTTGTCTTTCTTTTTAGTGAATTTTACAACACCGTCCACTTTTGCGTGAAGTGTGTGATCTTTTCCACCGTATACATTTTCACCAGGGTGATGTGTATTTCCTCTTTGACGTACGATGATGTTCCCTGCGATTGCAGCTTGGCCACCAAAAATCTTAACACCTAAGCGTTTTGATTGTGATTCACGACCGTTTTT
>CAYYSK010000411.1:0-1545 GCA_964474345.1 uncultured Flavobacteriaceae bacterium | reverse complement strand
ATAAGGATATTGAAGAGTATTTAGAATTAGGCATCTCATTCCTTCACGGTATCGATAAACCCTATAAAACTTTGTCTGCTAATATCAAAAAAGATTGTTGATTCGATATTTCCTCAAAAACTCGTTTTTTTTAAATAATTATCGAACGGATTATTTGGACTTCTTCATTAGCCTTATTCTTAGTAAACATATATCTTTCAAGTGATTGAAAATAAAAAATCCCCGTCAAAATGACGGGGAGTCTAAAAAAGCTCCTCCTCTTAGGCTCGAACTAAGGACCCTCTGATTAACAGTCAGATGCTCTAACCAACTGAGCTAAGGAGGACTGTTTTTTTCGCGTTAGCGAGCGCAAATATATATTATTTTATAATTACAACAAACAATTTATTTAAAAATTTACCTAAAAATAGCTTTAAATATATCGTTCCCGTTAGCAAGTAATACTAAAGCAATTAATATAAAGAAACCTACCATTTGCGCATACTCCATAAATTTATCTCCTGGCTTGCGTCCTGAAATCATTTCATAAAGCAAAAACATCACGTGACCTCCATCTAATGCTGGTATTGGTAATAAGTTAAGAATTCCTAACATAATAGATAAGAATGCTGTTAAACTCCAAAAATCTTGCCAATCCCAAACGGGTGAAAAGATATCAAAAATGGCTTTAAAACCTCCCACACCTTTATAAGCACCTGTACTTGGTGTGAAAATAGCTCCTAACTGATCAAAATAACCTAATACTTGTTCTTTAAATTTAGTGATACCACCTCCAAAACTTTCGAAAAATGTATACTCTTTTCTTGTAATTTCAAGATATCCTAATTCAGAAAATCTACTTAAATGTCTAGCTGCTCCAATTCCCCATTTACCATCAGCATTAACTTTTAATTGCCTAGTGATGGTTTCTTCTCCTCTTAAAAAAGTTGCAGATACTGTTTGGTTTTTATAATTCTGCATACGGGATTCTAATTCGTCATAGTAACGTAATTCTTGATTATTTACAGTTAATAAAATATCGCCTTGTTTTAAATCAACATTACTATTTTGCAATGTGTCTATAGGCTTTGAAACCATAAAAGGAATTCTATACTTAAATAATCTGTCTCTATTTTTTCTTGAAGATAACTGTCCTAAAAAATCCTGAGGTAAATTAATATCTTGACTTACACCATTGCGCTCAATAGTATACGTTTTAGCCACAATTAGGTTTTTAATCACATCTGAGTGTGCTTCAACTTTCTCTCCATTTACGGCTAGTATTTTATCTCCTGTTTGAAATCCTAAATCTTGCAACAATGGGTTATCTATTAAATAACCATCTTTTAGGCTAGAACTTTTTACATCAGCATCACCATAAGTAAATGACAAAAACACATAAATAAAATACGCTAAAATAAAGTTAACTGTAACTCCACCAAGCATGATAATTAAACGCTGCCATGTGGGCTTAGTTCTAAATTCCCATGGCTGTGGTGGTTGGGCCATTTGTTCTTTATCCATACTTTCATCAATCATCCCTGATATTTTCACATACCCTCCTAA
>CAYYSK010000410.1:0-1546 GCA_964474345.1 uncultured Flavobacteriaceae bacterium | reverse complement strand
CTCCATCTATCAAAATTTGACGTTTTCTCTCAAGATATTCTAGTTGACTTTTAACATCTTTCAAATCCCTTGATATAGATATAGGGTCATCTTGGGCATTTACATTTTGACCAAAGAATCCCATGCTCGCCACAAGGGCGAAAAGTATTAATTTCCTCATAATTGTGTGTTTTATACTTTTGAAATTATGCTTGATGATGGCTTTTTCAAAAGTGAATTGATGAACTATTTTAATTATTTCTATTTACTACTGCATCTTTTGTTTTCTCAAAACCTTCAACAACTGCATCAAAGATTTTATTTTTAAAAGAAGTTGGTGCTACCTCTGCTTCTACGTCTAGTAGCAGGGCATTTACATCTACTGTATTCGTTTTTTGATTGAATGTTTGTTTACTAACAATTTCTCTTTGTGCATTTTTAAGAAGTACTTCTATCTCTGCATTTATATCTGCATCACTATTTTCTGTTTGTGCAACTACATTATCTTCTTTTTGAGTAATCAATTTATTTAAGTTACCATTCTTTATAATTTCAGTAGTTTCTATTTTCTTACTAATACTCTCAGACAAAACAACCGCCTCTTTTAAAACAGAAGTCTTTTTTTCAACGATTCCCTCTTGTGTTTTTGTTTTTGGAAGTTTATTTATTGCAAGTTCAGGAGTTTTTTGCTCTTCCTTCACTAGAGGTTGTATTGTTTTTAATATAGATTCTTTTTCTTTTATTTCTTCTTTTGCTATTACTGATTTTTCTTCTTTTAAAATTCCTTGATTAGGAACTATAACTTCGTCTGGATTTATAAAAACACGTTCTTCCTTCTTCTCATTAGCATCTACCAAAACAGGTTCTTGATTAGCCATATTATCTTGAAAAAACAAAATTGCTATTAATATACCGCCTATAAAACTTGCAGCAATAGACATCCATAAGACACGCTTACTTTTTTTTACGTCTTGATCAGCATCAAGTTTTGATGAGATACGATCCCAAGCAGCAACTGTAGGTTCGATAGTACGTTCTTCCAAACGCTCTCTCATATTTTCTTCTAGCTTAATCGGTGCCATAACTTAATTTATTTTCTGCATTTAACTTAGATTGTAACAGTTTACGTGCTTTAAACAATTGTGACTTTGAAGTACTCTCCGAAATTCCCAATGAGGTTGCTATTTCTTTATGTTTATACCCTTCTATAGCATACATTACAAAAACAACTCTATACCCTTCGGGAAGTTCGTCTATAAGTTGCTGGATATGTGAAACATCTAATTCATTTTTAATATTATTTACACTATCTCCAGTTTCAAAATCTCCATCTTCAGAAAAATAAAGTTTTTTTACTGTACGTAAATAAGAAATACTTTCTCTCACCATAATTCTCCGTATCCAACCTTCAAAACTTCCTTCTGCTTTAAAACTATGTAAGTGCGTAAACACTTTTAAAAACCCATTACACATAGCTTCCTCAGCTTGATGAATGTCTTTTATATAATACCTACAAACACTTAACATTTTTGGTGAGTGCAATTCATATAACCGCTGTTGAGCAGCA
>CAYYSK010000409.1:0-1554 GCA_964474345.1 uncultured Flavobacteriaceae bacterium | reverse complement strand
TTCAGCGTAGCCACTCTGCCAAAGGTAGGCAGACTTCTACGGTCGTAATAACAACAAGTTTTTAGTACATGACAAAAATTTAATTGATTGAAAACTAACAAATTAAGTATTAAATAGTTGAAATAAAGCATTGATTTTAAGTGTATTAGATTAATAATTCGACTTATTTTGAGACCGTTGCAAAAGGTTAGTCTATTTGCTTCATTTTTTTGGTTTCATTTTTTTAGTTGAAAATAATATTGGTTTTAGCTTTTTTTATAGTTTTTCACGCCTATACATCTGTTTTTTAAGCCTATTCTCCTTTAAATTTTAGAATTAGACGCAATTATCCCAGGACTGCGATATAAATTATAACACATGGCTTCCATAAGATTTTGAGTATGCATTTTATCAATACCCCTGTATCTTGCAGTTGCTCCATTAAACCATCGTTTTATACCGCCAAATGTACGCTCTACTTTAAAACGTGTTTTGCCTATGAGTTTATTAAACTTCTTTTCCCAATGGGTTAATGGTTTGTTTTTGTAAGCCTTCTTTAAAATGTGGTTTTTTAAATCCCGTTTTCTAAGAATAGTGGCATTTTTCTTTGACTGATAACCTTTATCGGCTTTTAAGGGGATGTCTTTTGGTAAATCTGCGGTGTCTAATACAGCTTCTAAGTTTGCTATTTCATTAGTGCTAGCCTTAGTGGTTAACACACCTAAAACCAAACCCTCATTATCGGTAACATGATGCTTTTTGTAACCAAATCTGTACTTACCTCCTTTTTTTAACCAAGCTGCATCTTTATCTACACTATCGGCATAGTTTTTTTTCACTTCAATCTCCTGCTGATCCTTTCTATCTTCGGTGACTTCATGGGTGGTTTTACCTTTGGGTTTTAAAGGAGTGTCTATCACACTAGCATCGATTATTGCACCTGTTTTCACAATTATTTTGTGGGCTTCTAATTGCCTATTTATTTCTTTAAATAATGGCTCGTAGGCTTTTGCCTTAGTCATCATTGTTCTAAAACGAGATAGCGTGCTGTGGTCCGGTGCTACTTGATCTATATGCAAACCACAAAAGTAGCTAAAGGAGATACTATCATTAACACGATCTTCTACCTCATAATCGCTTAAGCCATACCAAGTCTGTAATAGACTCATCTTAAAAAGTAACAAACCACTATAACTTGGCTTGCCTGTAGCACTTTTACCTTTAGCGTAGTGGGTGTTCAAAACTATAATAATGGGATTCCAGTCTAAAAGCCTATTGATCTGTGTGAAAAATGTATGCTTTATCTTGCGAGTACGTATATCACAAATGCTATCGGCTAAGGTAGGGGGTGTAACTAATTCCATAAATAAAAGATACGGAAATTATAGATTTTATGCAAACCCTTGCAACGGTCTCAAACTTTGAGTTTAAGGCAAAAAACATAGATATAGCCTTAGTTACATCGAGGCTTTTTAACGTAAAAATCTAAGTTTTTTCTATGAAGATTAGTGTTATTTTATATTGATTTAGCTATAGGTGAGTTGCTATGATTTCTTTCAATTTAGTATAACCTCT
>CAYYSK010000408.1:0-1566 GCA_964474345.1 uncultured Flavobacteriaceae bacterium | reverse complement strand
CACTGCAAATGTAGTGCCTCATCAATTTGGGGCAACCCCTAAACAGTATCTTTTTGAAAATGATGGAAAAGGTAATTTTAATGATATTACTACTTCGTACGCTTCAGATTTTCAGGGTATAGGAAATGTATACGATATTATTTGGAAGGACTTAAATGATGATAACTATCCAGATGCTATTGTGACTGGACATTGGATGCCTGTTTCTATTTTTATAAACGATGGGAACACACTCACGCTTCAAAAAAGTCAAGGACTAGAAAACACACACGGATGGTGGAATACAGTAGAAGTAGCCGATTTTGATAATGATGGTGATTTTGACATCATTGCAGGAAACTGGGGAAATAATACACGATTACAACCCTCAATAGAATATCCAGTTACATTATATAGCAATGATTTTGATGGGAACAATCAGATCGACCCTATTGTCACATATTATTATAAAGGTATAGAAACTACGATTGCAACAAAAGACGAACTCGTAAAACAAATTCCTTTACTCAATAAAAAGTATTTATCATATAACGCTTTCGCGAAAGCGGATATCCAAGAACTATTAGGTAAAAAGAAACTCCAAGAAGCTCAAAAGAAAGAGGCCTATCAATTTGCTTCTATGTATTTTGAAAATAATGGAAACAACATATTTACACCACACGAATTACCATTTTTAGCACAAGTATCTACTGTTCAAGATATCCTTATTGAAGATATTGACAAAGACGGTTTTTTAGACGCGCTTTTAATAGGCAATAATTATGAAATAAGCACACAATTAGGTAGGCTAGATGGCTCCCATGGTGTACTTTTGAAAAACAACCAACAAGGTGGTTTTACTACCTTATCAAATCAAAATTACGATATTCCTGGTGCTTCCCGAAGTATCAAAAAAATCAAAATAGCAGATAGTATTTATTATGTTGTAGGACGCAATAATGATACACCACTATTTCTTAAACAAGAGAATTAACAGATGATGCAAGTTAAATTCACACACTCAATTATTCTAGCCCCTTTTTTAGCAGTAGTACTTACGGCCTGTACTTCTAAAACAGAAGAAGAGAAAGAAGTAAATACAACACCTAAAAATACTCTTTTTAGCCTTCTTTCTAAAGAAGAAACAGGTATTGATTTTAGAAATGAGATTGAAAATCAAAAAGACTTTAATATTTTTAAATATCGTAATTTTTATAATGGTGGAGGTGTAGCCATAGGAGATATCAACAACGACGGTCTTGCAGATATTTTCTTTACGGCTAACATGGGGAAAAACAAACTCTACCTTAATAAGGGTGATTTTACATTTGAAGACATCTCAGAAAAAGCAGGTATTGAAGGAGACAAACCATGGTCTACAGGCGTAACGATGGCAGACATCAACGCAGATGGATTACTAGACATTTATGTCAGTAATGCTGGAAATTTTGAAGCAGACAATCATGATAATGATTTATATATAAATAACGGAGATCTTACTTTTACTGAAAAATCAAAAGAATACAATCTAGCTACTTCTGGATTTTCAACACACGCGTCTTTTTTTGACTATGATAAAGATGGTGA
>CAYYSK010000407.1:0-1605 GCA_964474345.1 uncultured Flavobacteriaceae bacterium | reverse complement strand
ACCGCAAAAGAGGCTGTATTTGCTGCTCAATTATCTCGAGAAGCTCTTGAGACCAATTGGGTTAAATTAGAGATTCACCCTGATCCCAAATATTTATTACCAGATCCCATAGAAACTTTAAAGGCTGCTGAAGAACTTGTAAAACTTGGATTTGTTGTGATGCCCTATATTCATGCAGATCCCGTTTTATGTAAACGCCTTGAAGAGGTAGGAACACAATGTGTCATGCCACTTGGCGCTCCTATAGGAAGTAATAAAGGATTAAAAACAGAAGAGTTTTTAGAAATTATCATTGACCAAACTAATGTTCCTGTTATTGTAGATGCAGGCATTGGAGCACCTTCTCATGCTGCTTACGCTATGGAGTTAGGCGCAGATGCAGTATTAGTAAATACAGCAATCGCAGTTTCTCAACATCCTATAGAGATGGCACGAGCATTTAAGATGGCTGTTCAAGCAGGAAGAATGGCTTATGAAGCAAAACTAGCTCCTATTAAAAACCATGCAGAAGCTAGTAGTCCATTAACTAGTTTTTTACAATAATGAGTACGTTTAAAGATATATTTGACACCTACGATTGGGACAATACATTACAAAGTATTTTTGATAAAACTTCCTTTGATGTAGAACGAGCTTTGAATACTTCCAAACGAGATTTAGAAGATTTCAAAGCATTGATCTCTCCTGCAGCCAGGCCCTATCTTGAACAAATGGCTCAAGCTAGTAGATTACTTACTAAGAAACGTTTTGGGAATACCATACAAATGTATGCTCCTATGTATTTGAGTAATGAGTGCCAAAACATTTGCACCTACTGTGGATTTAGTCTTACAAACAAAATACCTCGAAGAACGCTAACTGATATTGAGATTTTAAAAGAGGTTGCCTATCTTAAATCAAAAGGATACGATCATATTTTACTGGTCACAGGAGAAGCAAATAAAACCGTGGGAGTTGATTACATCAATAATGCAATCCAACTAATTCGGTCTTCATTTTCTAATATTACTATAGAAGTACAGCCTTTGGATCAAAAGGAATATGAATTGCTTACAGAGAGTGGATTGTATGCCGTATTGGTATATCAAGAAACGTATCATAAAGCCGAATATAAAAAACACCATCCTAAGGGGAAAAAATCAAATTTTGAATATCGATTAGATACCCCCGATCGATTGGGAAAGGCAGGAATACATAAAATTGGATTGGGCGCTTTATTTGGTCTGGAAGATTGGCGGGCTGATAGTTTTTTTACAGCGTTACACTTAAAGTATCTACAGAAAACCTATTGGAAAACTAAATATTCTATTTCTTTTCCAAGATTACGCCCGCATAGTGGTGGATTAGAACCTAAGGTAGAGATGACAGATATAGATCTTGTTCAGTTAATATGTGCTTTCCGTTTACTAGATGAAGATGTAGAGCTTTCAATATCTACTAGAGAGAGTGAAATATTTAGAAATAATATTGTCAATTTAGGAATTACTTCTATAAGTGCAGAATCAAAAACAAATCCAGGCGGATATACTGTAGAACCTCAATCACTCGAACAATTTGAAATCTCCGATGAGCGCAGCACAGAAGATGTTGTCACTATGCTTAAAG
>CAYYSK010000406.1:0-1608 GCA_964474345.1 uncultured Flavobacteriaceae bacterium | reverse complement strand
TGCATAGGTACGTGACCAGGACCTTCTATAAAGCATTGTACTTCATGCTTACGAGCAATTTGAGTTAACTCTCCTAAGGTTTCTAGTTCTGCAAATTGAGCTTCATCATTGGCATCTGCAATAGATCCTGGACGTAATCCATCTCCTAAAGAGAAGGCAACATCATATGCTTTCATAATCTCACAAATGTCTTCAAAATGCGTATATAAGAAACTTTCTTTGTGATGTGCAAGACACCATTTTGCCATAATAGATCCTCCACGGGAAACAATTCCTGTGACACGTTTTGCAGTCATGGGTACATAACGCAATCTAACTCCAGCGTGAATAGTAAAATAGTCAACACCTTGTTCTGCTTGTTCAATAAGTGTATCTCTAAAAATTTCCCAAGTAAGATCTTCAGCAACACCATTTACTTTTTCTAATGCTTGATAAATAGGAACCGTTCCTACTGGAACTGGAGAATTACGTATAATCCACTCTCTGGTTTCGTGTATGTTTTTACCTGTCGATAAATCCATAATATTATCAGCCCCCCAACGACATGCCCAAACTGCTTTTTCTACTTCTTCTTCTATAGATGAAGTAGTTGCAGAATTACCGATATTGGCGTTTATTTTTACTAAGAAGTTTCTGCCTAAAATCATAGGTTCTGCTTCTGGATGATTAATATTTGATGGAATCACTGCTCTTCCTCTAGCTACTTCTTCTCTAACAAATTCAGGGGTGATTTTTTCAGGAATTGAAGCGCCAAAATCCTGACCAGGATGTTGTTTTGTAATACGCGTCATTTCATCAATGCGTTGATTTTCGCGAATAGCTATATATTCCATTTCAGGAGTAATAATCCCTTTCTTAGCATAATGTAATTGAGTTACATTTTCTCCTTTTTTGGCACGTAAGGGTTTATTTAAGTGATTGAATCGTAAATGATCCAGTGATGTGTCATTTAAACGCTCATTGCAATATTCTGAAGTAAAAGCTTCTAATTGCTCTACATTACCACGATCTAAAATCCATTGCTCTCTTATTCTCTCTAATCCATTAAGAATATTAATCTCTTTATTAGGATCTGTATAAGGACCAGAAGTATCATAAACAGTAACGGGTTCGTTAGATGTTTTCTTCTTAGTCATAGAATCTATCGTATCGCTCAATTCAATCTCGCGCATGGCCACTTGAATGTCAGGATGGATGTTTCCTTTTACATATATTTTTTTGGAATTTGGAAAAGGATTACGTGTGATTCCGTTTTGTTTTGGAGCGGTGTCTTTTTTCTTCATTTCTTGAATGTATAGGCGATTTACAATAGATTATTTTGTAACAAAGAGATTAACCTCCTTGAGTGGATTTGATAATTAAAATAGCATCACTATTCTGCAAACCTTTAGAGCTCCAATCTGTTTTTTTAATGACATAGTTGTTAATGGCAATAGCAATACCATTAGTTTGAATATTTAAATCCGTAACTAAATCTTGTAATGTGAGATTTTCTGAAACTTGATGTTTTTTTTGGTTTACTTCTACAGTAATCATACTATTTATATTAAGAGTAAACCCGAAGTAAATCAATGCATCGTATCGAAGATAACTTTTCCCTACGTTGGT
>CAYYSK010000405.1:0-1611 GCA_964474345.1 uncultured Flavobacteriaceae bacterium | reverse complement strand
TGCTTGCAGTGGTTTTGTGATGTAATAGATTTTCTAATGCATAATTCGGGTTTATAGAAAAAAGGGAGATGTTCATATCAGTAACAACCGTATTTTATATAGCTTTTTTCTAATAATTTCTTCTCGTATACGCTTTCGCGAAAGCGTAAAAAATCCTACTTTAGCATAGCTTCTATTCCTATGAAATTCAAACTAAAATCTGACTTTAAACCCACAGGTGATCAACCTACAGCTATCCAATCACTCGTTGATGGATTAGATAGCCAAGAACCGTATCAAACCTTACTAGGGGTAACAGGTAGTGGGAAAACATTTACAGTAGCTAATGTGATTGAACAGACACAAAAGCCTACACTCGTACTTGCACATAACAAAACACTCGCTGCACAATTATATAGTGAGTTTAAAGCTTTTTTTCCAGAAAATGCTGTTGAGTATTTTGTCTCATATTATGATTATTATCAGCCAGAAGCTTTTATTCCTTCCTCAGGAGTCTATATAGAAAAGGATCTCTCTATAAATGATGAGATTGAGAAAATGCGATTGAGTACTACTTCTGCCCTATTATCTGGACGAAGAGATATTATCGTTGTTGCCTCTGTATCTTGTTTATACGGTATTGGAAATCCTGCTGAATTTCAAAAAAATGTCATTGAAATCAAACGAGATCAAGTAATTGCACGTACGATGCTTCTTAAACGACTCGTGCAAGCTTTATACAGTCGTACTGAAGGTGAGTTTAATCGTGGTAATTTCAGGATTAAAGGAGATATTGTAGAGATTTTCCCTGGATATGCAGATATCGCGTTCCGTATTCATTTCTTTGGAGATGAGATTGAAGAAATGGAATCTTTTGATGTCAAAACTAGTGAGGTTATTGATAAATACGAACAACTTCGTATCTATCCTGCAAATATGTTTGTGACTTCGCCCGATGTACTTCAAGGTGCCATTAATAATATAGGGGAAGATCTTGTAAAGCAAGTAGATTATTTTAAAGAAATAGGAAAACATTTAGAGGCCAAACGCCTAAATGAGCGCACCAACTTTGATTTAGAAATGATAAGAGAGTTAGGCTATTGCTCGGGAATAGAAAACTACTCACGATATCTAGATGGTAGAGAACCAGGCACACGTCCTTTCTGTTTATTGGATTACTTCCCAGATGACTATTTAATGGTCGTAGATGAAAGTCACGTAACTGTCTCGCAAGTAAGTGCGATGTATGGAGGTGACCGTAGTCGTAAAGAAAATCTTGTGGAGTATGGTTTTAGGCTTCCTGCTGCTATGGACAACCGCCCATTAAAATTTGAAGAATGGGAACTCCTTCAAAATCAAGTAATTTATGTTTCGGCTACCCCTGCTGATTATGAATTGCAAAAATCTGAAGGTACCTATGTAGAGCAAATCATACGTCCTACAGGGCTTTTAGATCCCATTGTAGAAGTACGGCCTAGTCTCAACCAAATAGACGACCTTATTGAAGAGATCAATAAAGTAGTAGAACGAGATGAGCGTATTTTGGTCACTACACTGACCAAACGTATGGCAGAAGAACTTACCAAATACCTTATGCGTATTGACATTCGTACCCGATACATTCACTCGGAT
>CAYYSK010000404.1:0-1631 GCA_964474345.1 uncultured Flavobacteriaceae bacterium | reverse complement strand
GTTTATTGTCGTTTTGCACTTCATTACGAAGTTCTAATGCATAATTCGGGATAAACGGATACCATAATGAAGTTGTCCAAAGCCAAAGAATAAACACGTAAATTATTCGGAGTAGGACTATAGAAGAAATCTTTTTATAAAGATAATGCCATATAATTCCTTCAAAGATAAAACCAAATGACTACCTCATTCCGACTCCTATCATTTATGGCCAGATCCAATCACCATGCCAATCATTAAGAGCAAGAAATGATGTAAAAAGAAAAGAAACCAGATAATAAAGACCTAATCCTAAAACTCCCGTGCCCGTGCTTAAAAACCCAAGAGTGATTGTTGCGATAAATGCAATAACAGAAAATTTTGTAATATATGTTAATGATTTCCAAAATGTGACCATATAGTACTCTATAATGCTATTATTAAAGCGCTATAAATAGATAGTACAGAAATACAGATTATAAATTTCTTACATCCAACCAAGCAGATTTATTATCTTCTTTTCTTACTTGACGAAGTATAGATAATGCATCTTGACTATTTCCATAGCTACCATATACTACTTGGAACAAACCATATTTATTAACTCCAACGTGTCTTGCTTTAGTATACCCTTTATCTCTTAATTGTAAGACTCTTTTTTCTGCATTTTCTTGAATTCTAAAAGCGCCGGCAACTACGTGGTATTTTCCTTTAGGTTGTATAAGATTAAGCGTTATTGCTGGAAAAGGATTCTCTAGAGTAAATGTAGCTTGTTGTATTTTGGTTTCAAGTTGCGTTTTTGCTTCTTGTTCAGCAGCATAATTATGAGCTTCAACATTTTTTAAATAATTATAACTGCCTCCTGTAGCTAATCCTAGACCAATTACTGCAATAGCTGCATATTTCATCCATCCATTAACTGCACGACGTTCTGGAGTAAATGCAATAGGTGTTTTTTCTTCAAGTTGCTGTACTTCTTCTTTATATATTTCTCTGGTAATTTTAGGAGAGATATAGGAAGAAAGCCCAAAAGAAGATGTCAAGTAATTAAGATGATATGAAGGTTCAAATTGAAGACTATTTTCTTCACCTAATTGAAATGTTCCTATATTTTTAAGTTCAACGATAGTTCCTTTATGAAGGCCATCAAAGAGAAAGCGAACGTATGATGCTATTTTAAGATTCGCTTCTTCATGAGGGATCATCTCTTTTTTTGCAATATAGTTTGCTAGTAGACCATCAGTATCTGTAAGTTGGGCATTGAAAGAAATCTTTTTCTTTGGAGGATAAAAAGCTTGTGTGCTTCTGTGAACAATAGCACTTTGGTATTGTGTTAAAAACGCGCCAAAGCCTGGTAGTATTATACACTCATATCTATATAAAAGATCACTTATATATTGGTCTAGTTGCATAATTTAAAGATACTTTTTTTTTGATATCAGAAAAGATAAGAAGAGATATTTTATTAACAAGTATCAAATTAAAATATGACTTCCTGATTCTCTATGAGTTTGGTAATATCTCTAAATTATTTTGTTAGATAAAATAAAAGAATAATAAACGTTTTAAAAAGCATAGTTTAAAATAATTTATATTTTTAGTAATCTACAAAATCACAAAAAACACCTGTAAATACAGTGTTTTCAATTATA
>CAYYSK010000403.1:0-1670 GCA_964474345.1 uncultured Flavobacteriaceae bacterium | reverse complement strand
TTAAAACAAACAAACCATGAGCAGTAATTTAGTAGAAGGTAAAGCAAGTCCGCGAGGGGCATATCCACACGTAAAACGTGCAGGTGATTTTTTATTTATTTCTGGAACAAGTAGTAGACTCCTTGATAATACATTTGCTGGAGTTCATACTATAGATGAAATGGGCACCATGCATCTTGACATTAAAGAACAAACACGTGCTGTCCTTGAAAACATCAAAGATTATCTCGCTACAGAAAATGCAACGATGGCAGATGTTGTAGATGTCACTTCATTTTTGGTTAATATGAATGATTTTGGAGGCTATAATCAAGTATATGGAGAATATTTCAACAAAGAGACAGGGCCTGCTCGTACCACAGTAGCTGTACATCAATTACCGCACCCACACCTAGTCGTAGAAATTAAAGTGATGGCATATAAGCCTTTGTAAAATCACATATTTTAAGAATCAATACAGATGGAAATTTTAGATTGGATACAACATTGGTTTAAGAATAATTGTGATGGTAATTGGGAACACAATGATGGCATCCAAATTACTACAATAGAAAAACCTGGGTGGGATGTCGAAATTGATATATCCAATACTTCAATAGCTAATATTCATATACCATGGATACTTAACGAAAACGGAGCACAGGATTGGTATGGTGTAAAAATTGAGAACCAAAAATTTAATGCTTCAGGTGATGCCGGGAAATTAAAATTTTTATTGAACTTATTTAAGGAGATGATTGAGAAAATAGAAAATTAATTTTCTAGCTACGCTCTTAAACGCAGACATTTTTAAACTTCTAAACTAAACATGTACAACCTCATTTGCACAGACATAGATGGCACATTACTCAATGCAGATCGGTATTTGAGTGATGCGACTGTACACGCTTTCGCGAAAGCGAACCTACCTACAGTATTAGCTTCTTCACGTATGCCTAGTGCCATGCATTATTTGCAAGAAGGTTTAAACATCAAAAACGAACCTCTTATCGCCTATAATGGCGGACTTATTTTAGGGAAGAATGGTATTTGTATAGAGAGTAATACAATGCCTTTACAAGTCTTAGAAGACCTCCTTAAACATCATAAAAATCACACCTACAATCTAAGTATTTATGCCGATGATGATTGGTATACAGATCAAAAAGATTTCTGGAGCTTACGTGAAATAAACAACACTAGAGTCACTCCAACCTATCAAGAAAGCCATAAAAGTTATACTATTTTGGAATCAGAACAGCGTGCTCCACATAAGTTGATGTGTATGGGAGATGCTTCTGAAATAGATAGTATTGTTTCTTATCTAGCAGGTCGTCATAACGAGCAAGTACACTTATATCGATCTAAAGACACCTATCTAGAAATCACACCAAAACACATTGATAAGAGCAAAGCATTACAAATACTATTAGATACCGAATACTCTTTTACAATGGATACTGTTATTGCTTTTGGAGATAATCATAATGATGAAGAATTACTAAAGCATGCTGGATTAGGAATTGCTGTAGCTAATGCTACTGACAAACTTAAAGTGATCGCAAATCACGCCAGCGAGTTTACCAATAAAGAAGATGCTGTTGCAAAAGCGATTGAGAAGTTTGTGATTAGAAAGTAGTAGTAGTAGTAGTAGTAGTCATTTAGACAGAGTGAGGTACGAGTGACGAGAA
>CAYYSK010000402.1:0-1673 GCA_964474345.1 uncultured Flavobacteriaceae bacterium | reverse complement strand
AGGGTTCTAATTCTGGAATAATAAAATACAATAATGAGTTGTTATATGCTTAATGCAGAAATTCACTTATTTGCACTTAAATTTAAAACATGGAATTTTACAAAAAATAAAGTACGTTATTTATTTCTTGTTATAAGTGTACTTTTAATTATACTTCTACATTATATAGCAATTCCTTTGCTTATTATCCTTTATGTTTTGCTATCCTTAATTTTTCCAGAAAAACTTACATATTCTATTGAAAAGGAATAGCTTTTTTGACTTTAGAAGGTATCTTTGTTAAAAAGATACAATTTATGACAAATCCAGAAGTAAGAGCGCTAGAACCGAAAGTGCTATGGAATAAGTTTTCAGACCTTAATGCAATACCTCGTCCATCAAAAAAAGAAGAACGAGTGATACAGTTTATGAAAGATTTTGGAAAAAATCTAAACCTTGAGACTATAGAAGATGAAGTAGGTAATGTAATTATTCGTAAACCTGCGACACAAGGAATGGAAGATCGTAAAATGGTTGTCATGCAATCGCATCTTGATATGGTACATCAAAAAAATGCAGATACTGATTTTGACTTTGATATACAAGGAATAGATATGTATATTGATGGAGATTGGGTACGAGCAAAAGGAACAACTTTAGGAGCTGATAATGGACTTGGAGTCGCTACGATTATGGCTGTTTTAGAAAGTAATACCATAGTACATCCAGCAATTGAAGCGTTATTTACAATTGATGAAGAAACTGGTATGACAGGCGCTATGGGGCTTAAAGGAGGTATACTCAAAGGAGATATACTTCTTAATCTAGATACAGAAGAAGATGATGAAATAGGTGTAGGATGTGCTGGAGGAATAGATGTTACAGCAACACGTACTTATAAAGAAGAAGAAGTTGGTGAAGGAAAAATAGGATATACAATCACTGTTAGAGGTCTAAACGGTGGACATTCAGGAATGGATATTCATAAAGGATTAGGCAATGCAAACAAACTTATGAATCGTTTGTTATATAATGGTTTCGAAAATTTTGGTATACGTATCTCTCAAATAGATGGCGGTAGTTTGCGAAATGCGATCCCAAGAGAGAGTTTTGCAACTATAGTTGTAGATAAGGTGCATCAAGAAAGTTTTGAATTTGAATTTGATGCATTAGCAACAACTATAAAAAAAGAGTATGCAATACTTGAATCTGATCTTGAGATTATAGTATCTACTATAGAAACTCCTGAAAAAGTTATGGATTTAGGAGTACAAGAAGGATTAACAAAAGCGTTGTACGCTGCACATAATGGAGTCTACCGCATGAGTCCTGATATTACAGATTTAGTAGAAACATCAAATAATATTGCACGTGTTCTTGTAAAAGACGGAAACATAAAAATAGGATGTCTTACTCGCTCATCTGTGGCATCTTCAAAAACAGACCTTGCAAATGCTTTACGAGCTACTTTTGAACTTATAGGATGTGAAGTTGATCTGTCTGGTGATTATCCAGGATGGGCTCCTAATATGAAGAGTCCAATCTTAGAGGTATTAATAGATAAATATAAAAATATTAATAATACAGACCCTCATGTAGCCGCTTGTCATGCAGGATTAGAATGTGGCATTCTTGGGCAAAATTACCCAGAAATGGATATGATTTCTTTTGGACCTACAATTAAAGGAGCACAT
>CAYYSK010000401.1:0-1724 GCA_964474345.1 uncultured Flavobacteriaceae bacterium | reverse complement strand
TTTTATGGCATATCCAACCTTCATCACGAAGTTCTAATGCATAATTCGGGTTCAACTGTAACAAATGCTAGGATTTGCGTCATATTTTTAGAAATCACTATCTAATATTGTAGCACATTTATGCCAAGAAATTCTGAAGTAAAAACCATATCCCTCGAGTACAATTTGACAACACATCAAATCATTCATACATCCATTTTTACTGTAATTTCTGCTATCTTAACTTGGAAATTTCTTTTTGGTTACTTCTATCAAATCGATTTTATAAAAGGAATTGGTGCTCTTATTATTTTTATACTTCTACTAATATTCACCTTATCAAAAAAGGGATTGGTAAAAGATGATACTCGTTTGTACAAAGGCATATTTATATTTCACATCTTACTATTCAAGAGAAAAATTAGTTTAGAGAATAAAACATGTTTCTCTATTCTCAAGTTTCGTAAAAGTCAGAAGTATGCATTTTTCTCGGCTGCAAATCCTGATGTATCACATTCTTTTAATACGTTTGACGTTTATCTTCTCAATAAAAAACATACAGAGAAAGATCTATTAATTTCTCTCAAAAAAGAGAAAAATAGTACACTTGCTACAGATTTTATATCTTCTTTCAGAGACTTTACGTGTGAGATATATAGTCCTGATTTTTCATAAACACAGTATCGCTCACTTTTAACCTTTAACTTTTCATACTTTCCACAAGCAAACATTTATCTTTGCACCCTCAAAAGATAAAATTATGTCTCAGAATGTTCGAGTGCGTTTTGCGCCTAGTCCAACAGGACCTTTACATATAGGAGGTGTACGTACAGCACTTTTTAATTACCTTTTTGCAAAAAAGCATAACGGAACCTTTGTATTACGTATAGAAGATACAGATCAAAACAGATATGTTTCTGGTGCCGAAGAGTACATTAAAGACAGTTTAGATTGGTGTGGCATTCCTTATGATGAAGGGCCTGGCCGTGAAGGTGATTTTGGACCGTATAGACAAAGTGAGCGCAAGGAAACCTATTACGCTTTCGCGAAAGCATTATTAGACTCAGGAAATGCATATTATGCCTTTGATACAGCAGCACAACTCTCGGCACAACGAAGTCAACTCGAAGCTGAAGGAAAAACATTTATTTACAACTGGCATAATCGTATGCAACTTGAGAATTCATTGGCACTTTCTGAAGAAGAAGTACAACAACGCCTGAATGCTGGACAAGATTATGTCATTCGTTTCAAAACGCCACAAAATGAGACCTTGCATTTACAAGATGAAATACGAGGAGATATCAAAATAGACACAAATGTCTTAGACGATAAAATTCTTTTTAAATCGGATGGGATGCCTACATATCATCTTGCAAATATTGTAGATGATCATCTTATGCAAATCACACATGTGATTCGTGGAGAAGAGTGGCTACCATCTCTTGCATTACATGTGTTGTTATACCGTGCTTTTGGATGGGATGCGCCTAAGTTTGCACATCTTCCTTTAATCTTAAAACCTGTGGGTAAAGGAAAACTAAGCAAACGTGATGGGGATAAATTAGGTTTTCCTGTATTTCCATTACAATGGGAAGATCCTAAAACAAAT
Organism: uncultured Flavobacteriaceae bacterium; assembly: GCA_964474345.1. Classification (GTDB taxonomy): domain Bacteria; phylum Bacteroidota; class Bacteroidia; order Flavobacteriales; family Flavobacteriaceae; genus Dokdonia. Next base: position 133 of record CAYYSK010000401.1, on the reverse strand, counting down.
GAGATTGCTTCAGGATATAAAGAAGATGGATATTTTCCAGAAGGTGTAATCAATATGCTTGCCTTTTTAGGTTGGAACCCAGGAACAGAGCAAGAAATTTTCTCTTTAGAAGAATTAGTACAAGCATTTGATC
>CAYYSK010000400.1:0-1732 GCA_964474345.1 uncultured Flavobacteriaceae bacterium | reverse complement strand
TTAGATTAAGTCTTCAAGATAATGTAAATGAGGTGTTGAGATCTGAAAATCAAAACGCGATAGACAGTCAATCGTGGGGATTGGATTTTACTCATGGGCGCTCCGTTACAAAATGGTGGTATTTCTATACTTATATGAGCCTCTTTCATGAAGAAGAAACATTTCTAGCAATAGAAAGTGATAATGAAATAATTACTAATGATGTTGATGGGTTTTATGGATCATTTTCAAATTTTTTGACAATTAGTAGAGATAAGACGTTTACAGGAGAAGTGTCCTTGTCCTATTTTTCAAGATTTTTATTAGGTAGTTTTGTGCAAGAAGCAATTACAGATTTAAGAGTAGGTCTGAAAAAAACATTTTGGAATAAAAGGGCTTCTCTTTCTCTTTCTGTAAATGACATATTGGGAGAAGCAAATGCATTACTGACTTCTAGGTACCTTAATCAAGATAATGGATTTTTGTCTGTGCCGGAAACTCAAAACTTTCAAATTGGGTTTATTTATAACTTTGGTAATTTTAAATTGGAAGACAATAATCGCAATCTTAATAAACAAGAAAGAGATCGTTTAGAAAATAATGATTAATTAGGAAAACTTTCATTTAGCTGGTTAATATATGGTCGATGACTATACCAATAGAATTAACTAATTTAGCTTCCAAAATATATTACCTGTATGCAAAATATAATTTTCATCTTTTTACTATTTAACTTGTTGTCATGTAATGAAAAAACACAGCTTTCTATTTCTATGGAAGAAGATGTTATATTTTTGGCTTCAGATGATCTTGAAGGAAGAAAAACAGGAACAAGAGGAGAATTAAAAACGGCAAACTATATAAAAAAACGTTTTGAATCATTAGGATTGACAGCTAAAGGAGATTCAAGTTCATATTTTCAAAGGTTTACATTTAAAAATAATAATTCTGAAGGAGTTCGCTTTCGCGAAAGCGAAAACGATTCTCTTATAGAAGGAATAAATGTTATAGGGTATTGGGGTAACAATGCGAAGTATACGGTGGTCATTGGAGCTCATTATAATCATTTAGATATGGGAGAAGAACGCTCTTTGTATAAGGGAGAAAAAACAATACATAATGGAACTGACGATAATGCAAGTGGAATTGCAATCCTATTGCAACTCGCAAAAAAACTTCAAGATGAAAAATTTAAAGAAAATAATTATTTATTTATTGCTTTTTCAGGTGGAGAGATGGAGTTATTAGAGTCTAATTTTTTTTGTTAAAAACTCCACTACTCCTCTTGAAGATATAAACTATATGATCAATAGGGACATGGCAGATCGTTTTAATCGAGAAAAAGCACTTGCTGTTCATGGTACAGGCACATCTCCAATGTGGAACCAAATTGTTAATAAAGCAAATGTAGATTTTGAAATTGCTTTTCACGAAAGTGATGTGGGACCATCAGATCACGCATCTTTTTACTAGGCAACATGGAAATTATCATAAACCTGGAGATGATAGTGAAAAATTGAATTATGAAGGAATGAAACTCATAAAGGAGTATATTGCTTCTCTTATTGTTGGTTTAAATGATAAAGAAAAACTTGTATTTACAAAAACAAAATATGAAAGTACAGTAGTCCCTAGTTTTAAGTTGGTTTAGGAGTGGTGCCCGATTTTTATACGCTGATAAAGGAATGCGTATAGTCAGTATAAATGAAGGAAAGACTGCACAGATTGTAAATCTTGAAAAAGGAAATGTCGT
>CAYYSK010000399.1:0-1784 GCA_964474345.1 uncultured Flavobacteriaceae bacterium | reverse complement strand
GTACGATTTCTATGTAAACGCTTATAACAGTGTTTTCAAAGATTAAATGGTATTATTAATTTTTACAAAAAAGTCATTGGCAAACAAAACCTTAACTATGCAAAAGAAAGTGTAACCGAGGACTACATACAACATAATCCTCAAGTAAGAACAGGTAAAGCAGGGTTAATTGAAGCCATTCAATTTTTAAAAAAAATATCAAAGTCAGAAAAGCCTTCTAAACCCTTCATGCGGATTATTGCAGATAAGGAATATGTAGTAGTTCATTTAAACATTGAATTTAATGGGCAGAAAAAAACTGTGCTTGACCTTTTTAGAATAGAAAGTGGATTAATTGCAGAGCATTGGGATGCTATTCAAGAAAGATCTGAAATAAGCTTACACAGAAATTCAGAGATCGAAGGGCCTATTTTAATAGAAGATGAAGATGCAACAGATCAAAATAAAAAAATAGTTAAAGAATTTACTTCGCACGTTCTTATGAATGGTCAGTTAGATACCATCAAAAACTATGTAGCTAGTGATTTAATTCAACACCATCCTAAAATTAAAAATGGAATACAAGGTTTGTTAACATATTATAAAAAGATTCAAATTGAAAAAACACATAGAATCATAGGTCAAGGAAATTTTGTTGTCACACAATCAAAAGGTATTAAAAACGATACTGATTTTGTATTCTACGATATTTACAGATTGAGTAATGGTTTAATATGTGAACATTGGTCTGTTTCACAAGAAATACCTTTGGTAATGGCTCATGATAATGGTATGATTTAAAAAATAGTAAGCAGTTATCTAGGTTTGAGTGTAGGTTAGAGTCTGTTGTTGATTTAATATTAGTAATGGTATAATAGCATCTTTTGTATCAAAAATCACAAAATTGGAAATCGAGAACGGAAAGTATTTTTTATTGGCACCGCCAAAGGGTTTAATACCTCGAGGCTTGCTTCTAAATTAAAATTCAGTTTTGTATAAATGCCTCGTGGGCTTGCCCCTAGGTAGTTTTACTTCCTCAAAAAAATATGAAATAAAAAATACAACCACCACCAAGTTTTATATAGTCATCTTAGAAAATAGATCCCTTTAGTATTGAAACGGAAAGTTCTTTTTCTTTTGTATCAAAAATTACAAAAGAAAAAGAACAACCACCCGAACTAGGCATTCAACTTTGAAAACAGATCCCATACAACAACACCACAGGAGACAGAGATATTCAAAGAATGCTTGGTGCCAAATTGTGGAATTTCAATCACTGTATCGCTTTCTGAAACGACTTCTTGTTGTACTCCTTTTACTTCGTTACCAAAAATAACTGCATACGTCTTATTTTTTTCTGGTGTAAACACATCAAGCATTACGGCATCTTCTGCTTGTTCTATCGAGCATAGCTGTACGCCTTGCTTTTTTAACTTTCGCAAAAGCGTAACCGTATCTTCTACATACTCCCAGTTTACGGCATCTGTGGCTCCTAAAGCTGTTTTCTGGATTTCACGATGTGGAGGCTGTGCAGTGATACCACACAGGTATATTTTCTGTACCAAAAAAGCATCTGCCGTACGGAAAACAGATCCTATATTATTAAGACTTCGTATGTTGTCCAAAATAATAATGATAGGTGTTTTTTCTGCCTCTTTAAACTCAGAAACAGACTTACGTTCGAGTTCGCTATTTTTAAGTTTTCTGTTCATTCCCTCTCTGTCTTTTGCACCTTACTTATTTTTTAAATATTGTATCACTTTCTTTTTTTCATTGCCAAAAAAAAAACAGAAAAGTCTAGACTG
>CAYYSK010000398.1:0-1791 GCA_964474345.1 uncultured Flavobacteriaceae bacterium | reverse complement strand
CACCAGCACAATAAAGAACCAATTTTCAATAAGATTAGGAAAGGTAATATCTTCTTCTATTGTATCATCCATTAGTTCAACCTCTTCAAAAATAGTTAAAGGATCGCTCTCAAAGAATCCTCGCTCTATCCATGCTTTTTGTTCTTCAATGTAATATGGATTTAGTTCTGTTGAAAAGTAGTTAAAAAAAAGATAGTCAAATCCAGTACTAGTTGTATATGCAATGATGTACAAAAAAAAGATAATTTTAAAATACCCCCCTCCATCTAAATGTTGATGACGAGTTTGATAAATGGTCATTAACATAAAAATGATATATAAAAACGAATACCAAGCAGCTACCTTACCTAACCATTCAAACATAAGATTTGGATTGACAAAATAAAAGGCAATAGTATGTAAAATAAATACTAGACTTAAACACAATCCATATTTAATACTTGTTTTCATTAGTTCAATTCTTTTAAAATGAAAAAAGGGATACTATGACTGTGTATATTTGCTTTAGTATCACTACTCTTTTGATAAATATGTCTCTTGAGATGTAATTGATGTGCGCCCTCTTTCATTGATTTCAAAGGGAAAAAACAAAGTATGCCTGGCTCTTTAACATTTGGATGAATATAAAACTTGCAGATCATGCTATCATTAAAGGGAGTACTATCAATAGTAATTTCATTTAATTCTAACACAGCATCTAGCAAGGAATAAGCTTTTTGTTTGTTAGCTTTCTTAATTACTTTATCCCAGCTATTTCTAATACTATCTACTTGTTTCTCCCAATAAGTCGTATCTAACTGAATAGTGTCTTCTACTATTCGTGTACCTAAAACTGAATCATGAAGAGTGTTCGCCCGAATTTTTTTTATAACATTTACTTTCTCCAATATCAATATTTTCAAAATGCTATCTCGTTCTGCTTCTATTATTTCGACTGTAGGATCTTTTACTTCATTCCCTTTGCCTATAATACTATGCGAAATACCTTCTTTACTATAAGGAGAGATTTGTTTTTGCTCTTTAAAATAGTCATTATCTCTTTTCAAAATTCTTAAAAAAACTTGACCATAAGTATGGGTAAATATTTTACTAGGTAAGCTAATTTCTTTAATAGCAGGAGTTGTTTTAAAAAAACTACGGTTGCTTACGGTACGTTCATCATCATAATATTTACTCTTAAATGCTAATTCCTCTATAACCTCATGGTCATATGTATGTTGGCTATTGCCCATGTCTTGTAATGGAAAAATACCAATAGGATTAATAATAATATTGGGTACTAGCATCAAAATTAAAACATAAGGAATAGAAAATAAAAAGAATTTCCGAGCATATTTATCGTCCAAAAAATTATATAGCAAAGGGCGATATAGAAAGGATAAAGTAATAATACTAAAGTATCTGAATATGATATAGTAAATAATGGAGATACTTTTGTCCTCTATTTTTTTAAGGCTTCCTAGTGTAATAAAGTCGATTAGAACAAATACACCTGCTACTATATGAATGAGCACAAGTATCACTAAAAAAAGTCCTTTCGTATCGTCTATATCACGAAAAAGTCCAATTATTGAAAAGAAGAAAACAAGCAAAGCAACAAAAGAAAAAGATAAGAAAATCAATAGAAAAGTATAGGCAAAAGCAATACTAGAAAAACGTTCCAATTTTTCAATATAATCATCAAAAGATCCAATCCTTTTGGACAAAAATGCTGTGAAGCGATCATTATAATCTAGTTATTGACCGCAAAAAGATTGCATTCTAGAAAATATATTACCTTTAGGCAAAAAA
>CAYYSK010000397.1:0-1818 GCA_964474345.1 uncultured Flavobacteriaceae bacterium | reverse complement strand
TGATACGCAACAATGGCTTTTTTTTTCTCTTCTATATAATCAGAATATTGATCTTCAGGAATCGATTGGATACGGGATAATTCCGCTTTCGCGAAAGCGATATCAAATCCTTTAATTTTTAATGTCCAATCAAATAAATTCATTACCCAGATATGAATTGCCAAAATACAAACAATTTTATTCCCTTAAAGGAAGAAATCTTGTTTCTCTTAATATTTTTATGAGATTGTCTTGTTGTAAAAGTATAGACAAACTACTTTTGCATTTTGATACAAAACTAATACTCAATGAACATTTTAATCTTAGGATCTGGAGGAAGAGAACATACGTTTGCATATAAAATAGCACAAAGTGACCTTTGTGACACATTATTTGTAGCACCAGGAAATGCTGGAACGTCTCAAATAGCAACTAATGTTGCTATAGGAGTAACAGATTTTGAAGCAATTAAAGAACTCGTAATTAAAGAGCATATTGAGATGGTTGTAGTAGGGCCAGAAGATCCGCTTGTACAGGGAGTATATGACTTTTTTAAAGCAGATGTACAATTAAAAGATGTAGCAGTTATTGGTCCGTCTAAAGAAGGAGCAACTCTAGAAGGAAGTAAAGAACGTGCTAAAGAGTTTATGATGGCTCATGGGATTCCTACCGCAGCATATCAAAGTTTTACCGCAGCAACTCTTGAAGAAGGACAAACATTTCTTGAGACACTTCAAGCACCATACGTATTAAAAGCAGATGGGCTAGCTGCAGGAAAAGGAGTATTGATTATTCAAGATCTAGAAGAAGCAAAGACAGAACTTGCTAATATGCTAGGCGGAAAATTTGGAAATGCTAGTACAACAGTAGTGATCGAAGAATTTTTGGACGGGATAGAATTGAGTGTTTTTGTTCTTACAGATGGGAAAGATTATAAAATACTTCCGACAGCAAAAGATTATAAGCGTATTGGAGAAGGAGATATAGGATTAAATACGGGAGGTATGGGTGCAGTAAGTCCAGTGCCTTTTGTAGATGATGCATTTATGCAAAAAATAGAAGATCGTATTGTAAAACCTACCATTGATGGTCTTGCCAAAGAAAATATAGAATATAAAGGGTTTGTATTTATAGGGTTAATCAAAGTTGGAAACGATCCTAAAGTAATAGAATACAACGTGCGTATGGGAGATCCAGAAACAGAAGTGGTTTTGCCTCGTATACAAAGTGACCTTGTAAAGTTGTTTAATGCGGTTTCTCAAGGAAGATTATCTAATGAGGAATTTGTATTAGATAAAAGATCGGCTACAACCATTATGGTAGTTTCGGGAGGATATCCTGAAGCTTATGAAAAAGGAAAAGTAATTTCAGGAATCGATACTATAGAAGATTCTATTGTTTTTCATGCTGGAACAGCACATAAAGATGGAGATATAGTAACTAATGGAGGGCGTGTAATTGCAGTAACTTCTTTTGATGAGAACTTTAAAGAAGCCATAAAAAAATCCTACCAAAATATAGAAAAACTACATTTTGATAGGATGTATTATCGTTCAGATATAGGTTTTGACCTATAATTTATGGTCTAGTTCACTATCTTTTCCTAAGAAACCATGGGAGATAGCATCGCGTCTTTCTTCACCTTCTTTATTGTGATCTACAAGTTGACGCATCCAATATACTATGGCAACACAACAGATGATCATAAAAATCCAGTTGATGCCATTTGCACCCCACCAATTATTTAATTCAGTTTCTGCAAGTGCGTTAAATGGTGCAAATAATGTTTCTTCTGCAAATGCTTGTATCCCTTCAAAAATTCCTTTCAAACTCATAAGT
>CAYYSK010000396.1:0-1842 GCA_964474345.1 uncultured Flavobacteriaceae bacterium | reverse complement strand
CACTACGCTGTATTTTTTACTTTAACCATAGCGATGCTATGCTAAAAACAAGAAAACACTAGTGTTTATTGTCGTTTTGCACTTCATTACGAAGTTCTAATGCATAATTCGGATTAAAGAATATTTTTAATGAGGCTGTCTAAAAAGGCAATCTCTTTTTTTAATATGTACTGTACAATGTATTATTCTTTTAATAGCTTTAAGACAGAAATCTTGTCTTCAGTATGCACTTGTATAAAATATAAACCTTGTGACAATGCTTGTACATCTATCGTTTGATCCCTATTAGTTATTGATTTTTCCTCTTTAATTAGTTTCCCTTGAACATCGTATATGTATACATCTACAGGCCCATCCTGATCAATAAAGTGAAGATTGATATTATTAGATGTTGGATTAGGGTACATAGAAAACAATTGTTGATCTTCTGTATTTACAGAAAGAGTATCTGTTTCTAATAAGAAGCTGGAAATAGCTCTACAACCTGTAATTGAATTTGTTGCTCTTACATAAATCATTTGAGGATTTGTGATGTTTTGGTATACTGTAGGGTTTGCAATAGCATTTGTGTCAGTCTCAGCATCTAGTAATGTCTCGTAATAACTAATTACAAAATCGGTAGGATCTTCTCCATTAAGAATTACTAGAATATTAGAAGTAAGATCAAAAATAGCAAAGCCATCATTATCTCCTTCATCAATAAAAAGATCATTAGGAATACCTAAATTAAAATCACCTTCAAATTCCACTGTAATATCATCCATAAGGACTGTATTGTTAGCAGCAGTTACTTCTAATCGATAGTCGCCAGAAGTTGTAATGTCTAATCTACTATTTGTTTCTCCACTTATAGGTTCATAAGCGCTTGTAGACGGATTTAATTGAAGCCATTGGTATGTAGTATTTGCATCTGCAGGGATTCCTACCGTTTCTATACTATTACCACAAGGCGCATTGTTATTACTTGCCATTCTGTCCATTCCTAAGTCTAATCGGAATCCAAAAGACTCACTAGCAAGAAAAATAGCACTATCAAAGGCTGTATCAGCATTATCAGCTATTACTAGTTTTATAGTATACGCATTCCCAACAACAAGCTCTGTAGATACCATAATCTCTACGGTTTGACCATTAAAATTAGTAGCCGAATTATTTGGCGAATTGAATGGGTCAAAATTATATTGCCCAAAAAATGTTTCGTTTATAGCAGCACATTGTCCTGGAACTTCTGGATGAATATTCGTTACTGCAATAGGAGTATCTGTACCAGGAATAAGCGCGATATTTTCTGATATACCTGTAGTAAGATCTGTAAGTATAAAAGCAAACGTATCTGCAAACGTACATTCAAAATTTTGATCGTACTCTTCTGAAGCGAGTATAAAACTTAAGTTTAATTGATTGACATAAGGTGCAAAATCAAATTGTAAAAAAGTAGCATCATTAGAGTTTGTAATATTTGTGATGCTTTCAATATCAATATCACCTGGCCACCCTCCTGCATTTTGTAGAACCAGATTAGGGCCTGATGCCTCTGCTACATCTCCAGTGGTAAGAATTACTCCAGAAAATGGAAAGTCAGAACTAGCATTAGAGAACGCAGCAATACTGTTTGTTTCCCCAAAATCACTTCCTGATTGTGATTGTATGTTGGTTACATCAACGACAGAACCATTGAGGAAAATAGATTCTATAAGTTGTTGAGGTGTCATACTTTCATCTATAGTGATTTGAGAAGACATATGTAATGAAGAAATAAAAAGAATGGATAGTAATAGTTTTTTCATAATGTTTTAGTGTTTATAAGTAGGACTTATTAATTTATAAAAGGTTGCGTATCAG
>CAYYSK010000395.1:0-1842 GCA_964474345.1 uncultured Flavobacteriaceae bacterium | reverse complement strand
AAAGCTGCAAAAGGGAAAAGAAATGTGTCTACACATCAATTTTGGCAACATCATAACAATCCTATAGAACTATGGAGCCCTAAAGTAATCAAACAAAAACTAGATTATATTCATAATAACCCTGTTGTTTCTGGTTTTGTTACAGAAGCCATAGATTGGAAATATTCAAGTGCTCGAAATTATGCTGATGACCATACGGTATTAGAAATTGATGATATAGGGTTTATGGATTAACTTTCTAACTCATATTTGCCACCAGTTGCAAACTGGCGGTAGCGGGGGAGAGAATCTTTGATAGGCTAGTAATAGCAAGCATTACAGCTAATGGACATTAAACGGATATACAATAAAATGAAAATAAATATTGAATTTATACAAAAGCAATTCGAAAATATTGCTAAGCAATATAAGTTAGAATGGGTAAATATAACTGATTGGACTGGAGAGTTGATTAATGATAAAGTTAGGATAAGTTTTGGTACAGAAAGATGGGAAGACGGTATTAATGTTGTTTTAGCTAATATATTGACTAGAGATTTTTACTACCCTGATGATTTAGAAAAAATAAAAGGTTTTGAACCTTTTGAGGATGAATTTTTTACACCTGAAGATATTGTTTTCTATGAAACTTTAACTGTGGGGAATAATCAAATTGTTTTTTCGTTTAGAGTTTTGTTAGAGCGCTATTGTCAAAAAGCACTATCTGGAGACTTTTCAGAATTAGGCCCAAGAGATCAATAATCGCAATTGTATTTGTGATTATAAGCCCTGCCCCGCTCCCACCAGTTCGTAACTGGTGGCGGTAAGAGTGATCAGAAAACAACAATGTATAAAAGCTATGACTCTACGTCATAGCTTTTTGTATTCTAAATCAACAAATAGAGTTTATAAGTCCTATTTGTGTTGTTTGTCGATGTCTATAGTCATTATGTCGATTGTGATGTTTTAAATTGTTTATTGAAGGTATTGTTATAAAAGGATTTGTAATTTCAAAGTCCATACATAGTAATACATCGTATATACAACAAAATAGATAGCATCATGAGTACAGTAATTAGATTTTCTTTAATTTTTATGTTGATTTTTGTGTCCTGTGGCACATCTAAAACGGTTATTCAATCAAAACGAGTAATAAAAGGAAATTGGGAGTTACGTTCCATTAGTCATGATCAAACAGGTACCTATAATATCAAATTACTTCAAGATGCTGCTGAAGCATGTTTTGAAGGTAGTACTTGGCGATTTATTCCTAATAATAATTCGGGATTGTATACGATACATGATAGCAATTGCGCTGCGGGAGATCGTAATTTTATCTTTACAATCCAGGAAGTAAATGCAGAAACAGGACTGTATGATTTTTTACTAAAACCTACCACAAAATTAGGAAAAGCAAATAAAGATCAGACGAAGGGATACAGATTTTCACTTACACACTTAGATGTTGGAACCATGCAGTGGCAACAAACTGCTAACGTAGGAGGAACACTTGTCACGATATCATTAAATTTCAATAAAGTAGAATAGAAATAAACAAAACAAATAGAGATGAAAATACGTATAAATCAAATAGGAAGAATTGCGTTGGCAATATTAGTGTGTATTTCACTGACCAATTGTGGTGCTGTTCAAAATGCTAATAATAAACAAAAAGGAGCCGTGATAGGTGCAACTGGAGGTGCAGTATTAGGAGCTATTTTAGGAAACAATGTAGGCAAAGGAGGGAATGGAGAAATAGGTGCTGTAATTGGTGGTGTAGTAGGAGGTGCGGCAGGTGTTATTATTGGAAATAAGATGGATAAGAATGCACAACGTATTGAAGAAGAAATTCCTGGTGTAGAA
>CAYYSK010000394.1:0-1863 GCA_964474345.1 uncultured Flavobacteriaceae bacterium | reverse complement strand
GAATGGCAAAGAGGTTGGTATAAGTAGTGCTACTTCGTTTTCTTGGCGTCATAAGCTATTGACAAGTTTTTCACACGTGCTTGATGAGGAATTTAGCGGGATAGTTGAAAGTGATGAGACCTTCTTTTTGTATTCAGAAAAAGGCAATAAATCATTGGGTCGAAAACCTAGACAAAGAGGGACAAGTGCTACCAAAGATGGAATAAATGATTAGCATGTAGCAGTAATAACTACAATAGATCGGAACGGCAATAAGTCACTAAGAGTAATCAAACGATGAAGAATCAGTAAAGAAGATGTGAAAAAAGAATTAGATCAAAAGATTTCTCCTAATAGTATATTCTGTACAGATGGACATCCATCTTATGTAGGGTTTGCTAAAACCCAATCATTACAACACAAGAAAATCATTGCTTCAAAGGGACAGAAAGTCATTGAAAAACACTATTACTTGCAAAATGTAAACAGTTTAGACAGCAGGTTAAAAAAGTTTATGGTTTAATTCAACGGAGTGTCAACTAAATACCTCCAAAATTACTTGAATTGGTTTCTAGTACTAGAAAAAGTAAAAACAAAAACCAATAAATTACAAACCATCGCAATAATAACATTAAGTTCTAACCAAGTATGGAACGTATATAGAAAGTTAATATCAAATCAACTCTTAATTAATACATAGTTATCTGAGTTAAACTTCTGCGAACAATTCTTGGATAAAATTGAATCAATTTGGTTCGTTTTTAGATCAAACAGAATAGTTATTTATTGGCGTCGTCAAAGGGTTTAATACCCTGAGACTTGCCTCGAAATTAAAATTCAATTTCGTATAACTGCCTCGTGGACTTGCCCCGAGGTAGTTTACTGTAGTTCATTTTTACATTGATAAACTACATTTGTTGGGATATCAATACCTTCCTTATCTGTAAGCGAGAATCCTTGACATTCTAGCAATGTTCTTGATGGTTTATTATCTGTATGAGTATAGGCTTCTATCGTATGTAAATCCAAAGTGTTAAAGCCAAAATTCAGCACTACTTTTAACGCTTCTTGCATAAGACCATTTCCTTGGTAATCCGGATGAAGATCATACCCAACTTCTGCTGTTTTCCTATCCTCAGAAAAATGCCATAATGATATAGCTCCTATACATTGTTCTGGAGATTTTTTTAACGTCAATACCCAATACAAACTTGTAGCTGTTTCCCTATCTTTTATTCTATCTTTTATGAATACATCTATATCTTCAAGTGTTTGAGGCTTATTCCTTTTAATATAAGCATTCACCTCTTCGTTAGTTCGCATAAAAAATAACATATCCCTATCTATACTTTTTGGAATACGTAAGAGTAATCGATCAGTTTCTAGAGATGTATATCTATTAAAATCTTGTTTTTGTAGCATTACAATCAAAATATGATACAATATAGATAACTTACAATAGATAACTCTTTACTTTTGCACAAACTGACGCATTCTTATGAAACAAATAAGTCACTGGGTATACGATTTTCTTATAGACAAAGGCCTCTCAGAAACGATGGCTACATATGTTAATGTCATCGTATTATGTGTTTTATTAATTATTGCATTATTGATCGTAGATATGCTTTCGCGAAAAACAAACTGTCTTCTGAGATAGTCGCTTTATATGCGTTCGTAAAGTAAGATTCATTCTCTCAATTTGGTTCTGTCGCATTATTTCGACGACCACGTAATTTTGAAAGAAACTTAAAGATTAAGTAACCAGTGAACAGAAGGTTTTAAACGTTGATGTATTAGGATTCAATATTTGGCCCTTTCTAATAATGTGTACGATTTCTATTCCTGCGAGTGTTCTTTGTGCTGATTCGAATTCTTTAAATC
>CAYYSK010000393.1:0-1864 GCA_964474345.1 uncultured Flavobacteriaceae bacterium | reverse complement strand
CTAACTTTTAATTTTCAGAAGTAAATGTCTATAAACTAGATGAGAGTAGATTACGGGCTTCCGTAAAGAATGCTAAAAATAAATTAGTATATAGTAAATAGCTGATAATTAAATTTTTACTCTAATTTTTTAAAGAAAAAAGGCTCATATGCTGTTAACAGCTCTGGATGTGCAATAGAGATAATATCTTTTAAAATAAGATCAGGACGTAATGGTCCTAACTCAAAATATAGTAACCCTCCGTTTCCTCCTATTTTATTAGTGTACGTATAGATGTTACTGTTTTTATATGCTTCAAAAGAGGCATAATTTTTATTATTAGTGATCATTTGTGCTTTATCTGTAAAACTACCAGCACCAATCCATAAAGGCGCATGTTGTGCTTTGATAAGAACACTTTCAAAGTTGAGTTGTAGACTTCCCGTATTTGGTGTGTCTTTCCAGAGATAGTTGGTATTTGCATCAGCTAGGTATTGGGCTACAAAACTATTACCACCAGGAATATTCCATACATCTTTAAACGTAGATCCAGAAAATACAATGGGCTTTTCTTTAACGTTCATGGCTATCTGTTTTGCTTCTAAGTAATCATTTTCTACTTTTTTGAAAATCGCATCGGCTTCTGTTTCTTTATCAAAAAAAGCAGCGATAAACTTTATCCATTCAGCACGACCCAATGGATGGTGTTCTGTCCAAGCACCATCTAGCACAACAGGGATTCCAAATTGCTCTATCTTGTTTAAAGTTTTGTTTTTCCCATTTACAGAAAACCCAATAAGAAGTTGAGGTTCCAGCTCTAGGAGAAGTTCCATATTGATGTCTACATTGCTATTGAGATTTTTGATTTCTCCTGCTTCTATACGAGCTCGTGTTTTTTTTGAAGAGATATAATTAGTGTTTGGGAATCCTACTAATAGGTCATCAATTTCAAGATATTCTAAGGATGGAATATTGGTTGTAGACATAGCTACAATTCTCTGAAGAGGAAGTTGTATAACGACCGTATTTTTATCTTCTATAGTGTGAGCACTTTTATCCTTGGTAAGAATATAGGTGTATGTTTGATCACTATCAGGCCAAGCAGAAGTTACTTTGATTTCTTTATAATCTGTATGATGTGTGATAGAAAACCCTTTAGCATATTGTATGTTCTCTGTACGAGTAACTACTGATGTTTCTTGTGTTGGAGAAGTATTCTTTTGATTTTCTTTACAAGATGTGTAGACAAACAATAGAAAGAAACAAATAACTAGGAATCGCATAAGTGGAAATTTAAAAATCAAAATTCGTTATTTTTTTTGTATCCCCATCTACATAAAGGTATTTTTGATTACTAAAAAATAGTCAATGAATTTTTTATGTTCCTGGAGTGGTGGTAAGGATAGTTGTTATGCCTTTTATAAAGCAACACAATTGAGGTATATTCCTACTGTATTACTGAATGTGATGAATGAATATGGAGACAGATCACGCTCCCATGGAATTCCTAAAGAGATTCTTTTGGCACAAGGAGAAGCTATAGGAATCCCAATTCATTTTTTTAATAGTACTTGGGCAGATTATGAAGTGAATTATATCAAACATTTAAAAGATTTAGTCGCTAGGTATGATCTATCTCACGCGGTTTTTGGTGACATCGATATAGGCTCTCATCGTGCTTGGGAAGAAAAAGTATCTGCTGCTGCTCAAGTAGAAGCTATTTTACCTTTATGGCAAGGAGATCGAAAAGAGTTGGTGCTGGCAATGATTAACGATGGAATCGAAGCCATAATTGTTTCTTGTAATCAAACATTAGGTCCTGATTTTTTAGGAAGAACTATTGATACAGAACTTCTAGAAGAATTAGAAACTATAGGTGTAGATG
>CAYYSK010000392.1:0-1864 GCA_964474345.1 uncultured Flavobacteriaceae bacterium | reverse complement strand
AAACAAGAATAAAAACAATGTTATCAATTAAGGACCTAAAAGTATCAGTAGAAGATCAAGAAATTCTAACAGGAATTAATCTGGAAATTAAGCCAGGAGAAGTACATGCGATTATGGGGCCGAATGGTTCTGGTAAGAGTACGCTTTCGCATGTATTGGCAGGTAGAGATGATTATGAAGTGACAAGTGGTAGCATTGAATTTGACGGACAAGATTTGCTAGAATTAGAAGTAGATGAAAGAGCAGTAGCAGGCATTTTTTTAGCATTCCAATATCCAGTAGAAATTCCAGGAGTCAGTAATGCGAACTTCTTAAAAAGTATGGTCAACTCTGTTCGTACCTCAAGAGGCTTAGAAGAATTGAATGCAATGGAGATGTTGAAATTCTTGAAAGAGAAAATCAAATTGGTAGAAATGGATAATGCTTTATTGAAGCGTTCCTTGAATGAAGGTTTCTCTGGTGGAGAAAAGAAGCGGAATGAGATGTTGCAAATGGCAGCATTAGAACCAAAGTTAGGCATATTAGATGAAACGGATTCTGGATTAGATATTGATGCTTTGAAAATCGTTGCCAATGCCGTTAATAAATTAAGAAGCAAAGAGCGATCTTTTATTATAGTAACGCATTACCAAAGATTACTAGACCATATTGTTCCAGACTTTGTACACGTTTTATATAATGGGAAAATTGTAAAATCTGGCGATAAGAGTTTAGCATTAGAATTAGAAGCAAGAGGCTACGACTGGATCAAGGAAGAAGCGGATGCAGTGGGAGTTTAGTAAGTAAAAAGTAATAGGTAATAAGTAATAAGTTCCGCACCTTATTACCTATTACTTTTTACCTATTACCTATTTTAAAAATTTATTCAATTCAAAATTAAAATGGCAACAGCTGTTGAAAATAAAATAGACACTACTGTAGAACGATATAGACAATTGTTTAATCTGAACGAGCAGCAGTTAAACGGACAAAAGGGGCAACCGCTACACCAGTTGCGCCAACAGGCAATGGCAAACTTAGAAAAAACGGGCTTCCCAGGCCGAAAGGCGGAAGACTATAAATATACTAGAGTTGATAGAATTGCTAAAGTAGCCTATGCGCCAGCTCCTCAATCTACAGTGAATGAGGAATTGATAAAAGCTACTAGCTTTGATGATTTGGATGTGTATCGTTTAGTCTTAGTCAATGGACGATATAATCATAAATTATCGAATGTTGGTACGACTCAGAAGGGCTTAGTTATTGGAGATTTCAAAGAGGTATATGGACATGCAGATGCTTCAGCGCTTTTGGATAGTGTGGCAAATAGTAATTTGGGAAGAAATGCATTTGTAGATTTAAACGATGCCTTTATAGAGAACGGCTTATTTATCTATGTAGCAAAAAATACAATTGTAGATAAGCCTATTCATATATCTCATATCATAGTAGCAGAAGGGGAGGAGTTTATTGTGAATCCGCAGTTAGCGGTATTAGCAGAAGCAAGTGCAGAGGTGAGTGTGATTGAAACTTTTAATGCTGTTAAAGAAGGTGCTTATTTTCATAATCCAGTAAGTCGTTTTGTAGTAAAGTCGAATGCAAATGTGAAGCATTATAAACTGCAAAATGAAAGTGCGAATGGCAATCAAATTAACAATACAATTGTTAGCCAAGATAGAGATAGTGTCTACTCTTCTTACGTAGCAGATTTGGGAGGTAAGATTGTACGAAATAATTTAAGTTCGCATTTACAATCTTCTGGAACGAATACAAATATGTACGGCATTTATTTAGGAGGAGGAAGCCAGCATATTGACAATCAATCTTTCTTAGATCATGCTTATCCACATTGTGAAAGTAATCAGTTATATAAAGGAATACTAGA
>CAYYSK010000391.1:0-1869 GCA_964474345.1 uncultured Flavobacteriaceae bacterium | reverse complement strand
GCGTGAGGCTGTTACGAAAATAGATTTTAATAATTTCATGTATGAAAAATTCATGAATAGATAGTTTAGCAATCTCATGAACTACGATGCCCCATGTCCATTGTCACTACCAAAATTGAGAAAGTATTGATAAAATGAGCTTTAAAAGCCTTTATAAGCTCATCTATTCCCATTATGTTTATTAATCTCTTAATATTATAACAACCGCAAATCAATTTAAACTCCGCTTTTACTTTTTCTAGACCTTTTAATAAAAAGTATGTGAAGTGCATGCTTCTTTTAAATGTCCCGAATGGATGTTCCACTATTGCCTTGCGGTCTTTATAGTACTCAGGATTTTCTTTTGTTCGTCTATCACTATCTATTTTGTATTGTTCGTGTTCATATCTTTTTATATTCCTTTGTTTATTGATTTGTATACTTTTCGCAGTTTGGCACTTTTGTCTAAATGGACATTCTACGCAGCCGTTATTCCGCATGATATACTCTTTAAATCTTGTTTGCTTTCTTCCCTTATCCTTCCTTATATACCACTTTCCGTTTGTTTGTAATTCTTTATTATTTGGACATATATAACAATCCTTTTCTTCATCGTAAATGAACTTTGATTTTGCAAACTCTCCTTTGCTCTTCTCATATGGAGCTGGCCTTGCTGGTACAAATGTTGTCAAGTCAGCTTGGCTACATTGATATAGTTGTTCTGATTCACTAAAACCACAATCTGCTAATACATTTAATTTTTCTCTTCCTAAATTTTTTTGTGCTTGTCCAGACATTGCAGCCAATGTATTCGTATCTGGTTTATTGCGCACATCAGCAGCTACAATTAACTTACTGTCCTTTGTAGTAGCTATTTGGCCATTGTAACCTACTATTGAACCGTCTCTTAAACGTCCCATTCTACGTGCATCTGGATCTGTTGTAGAAATTTGATCTTCTTGGCTTTGATTGAGTTGTCTGAGTAGTTCTTTGTTCTTTGCAAGATTCTCTTTTAGCTTATTCAACTTTTGACCTTTATCAACTAAGTCCGAATCAGTAGAATTTGTTTGCTCCATAGAATTACTTTCCAAATGCGCCTCCATTAGATCTGCCTGATCCAACTCTTGCAAGTATTGTTCGATTTGCTTCTCGGCTCTCGATATAAGTTGATTAAGCTTTTCTTCATTGAAGTTTTTCAACTTCGAGTTTTGACCATGTAGCCTGGTACCATCAATTGCTATAGTAGTTTCTTGTTTAAAAAAACCTCGATTACGAAGAAAGCTCATTAAATAATCAAAGATTTGACTAAAACCCTCAGTATTCAATCTTCTAAATTCAGAAATAGTTTTGTAAGATGGTGTAGTTTCTTTAACCAACCATTTGACTTCTAGATTTACAGTGCAGGCCTTTGCTAAACGACGACTAGTCCTAATATCATTATAATAACCATACATATAGAGTTTGACCAGACTGCTAGTTGAATAACCTTTCCTACCCAATGAATTAGAGGCGCGCAACTTAAAACCCAATTGTTCTAGATCCATTGCATCAACAAAAACATCAATTAATCTCGCTTCGCTATCTTGTTCGATCTCGCTATCTAAGCAGAATATCCTAAATTGATTACGAATAGTCCCTTTTATCTCTGCCATAAATTTTGTTTATCTCTCTTTAAGATACAAAATTTCATAGCTACTACATAGTATCACTAGACATACACCTTAATCTATCTTTACTCTATTTTCGGACTTTCGTAACAGCCTCTCGTGAGGTACTAATTTTAAAATACAAAGTTAGTCGATATATTTACGGCGATGCGATACTTAGGTCTGATTACTTGTACCATTTTATACACAAATTGGTATTACTCGTTACTTGACCTTCTTCCCA
>CAYYSK010000390.1:0-1882 GCA_964474345.1 uncultured Flavobacteriaceae bacterium | reverse complement strand
AACAACTCATTACTGTAATTAAGATTAATACATATGGATTTGTTAATAACGCTTTCGCGAAAGCGTACTCCTGATATAATAAAATTAAAGGAATACTCAGAATAAATAATGTGTTTGCAGGAGTAGGCAATCCAATAAATGAATTTGTTTGACGATCATCTACATTAAACTTTGCAAGGCGATACGCAGATGCAAGTGTAATAGCAAACCCTATATATGCGATATTAAAATGATGTTCTTCTAGAGAAGCTCCCCAAGGTATATTACTTGCGTCTATTAATAATTGATACATTACGATACCAGGAACCACACCACTAGTAACCATATCTGCAAGGGAATCTAATTGTAATCCTACTTCACTTTGAACTTTAAAAAGTCGAGCAAAAAAACCATCAAAAAAATCAAAAAAGATTCCTAATGCAACAAAAATAGCCGCATATTCCATTTGATCATGAACAGCAAATAATGCGGCTATACAACCGCTAAGAAGATTCCCCATGGTAAGGGTATTTGGAATATATTTTTTGATTTGCACGATTAGTATTTGTGTAAAAATAGGAAAGAAAATTATTTATGTACGCATACACACAATATCTACATTAAAATAAAGTTTAGATTGTGTAATAAAAAAGGGATATTTGCTCTGTAATTACTGCTTTTGAAAAAGAACATTACCATAATTTTTTTGCTGCTTGCCATAAGTGCAAGTGCACAAACCGTACGTAAATACTCAAATGAGTTTTTAAACATAGGGGTAGATGCTGCTGCATTGGGCCAAAGTAATGCTGTTGTAGCAAGTACTAGTGACGTAAATTCTGGGTATTGGAATCCTGCTGGGCTCGTCCATTTGGAAGACAATCAAGTTTCAGTTATGCACGCATCTTACTTTGCTAATATTGCAAATTTTGATTATGTCGCTTTTGCAAAGCCATTAGATGATAAAAGCGCCATAGGTATTTCTGTAATACGTTTTGGGGTCGATGATATTTTAAATACAACACAACTTATAGATTCGGAAGGTAATATTGATTTTAATAGAATCAGCTTATTTTCTACTGCAGATTGGGCGTTTACTTTTTCGTATGCTCGCAAACTACCATTAGATGGACTTAATGTAGGGGCAAACGCAAAAATAGTACGACGTGTTATTGGTGATTTTGCAAATAGTTGGGGATTTGGAATTGATGTAGGCCTCCAATGGCAAAAAGGAAAATGGAACTTTGGATTAATGGCTCGCGACATTACTACTACTGTAAATGCTTGGAGTATTGATGAAGAGCAGTTTGCCACTATTAGCGATGCTGTAGAAGGTCAAAATCAAGACTTACCAGAGAGTACAGAAATTACAATTCCAAAATTACAAATAGGAGCTGGAAGATCTTGGATACATCATTATGACTATAGCTTTAAAGCTGAAATAGATCTTAATGTTCGTTTTGCTCAAACTAATGACATTGTATCTTCTTCTACTGTGAGTGTTACGCCTGCTGTTGGATTTGAATTTGGCTATGCTGAACTTGTATATGTACGAGCTGGTGTTGGAAATTTTCAAGAAATTACAGAATTAGATAATTCTACTTCTATAGGTTTTCAACCTAATATAGGTGTTGGGTTTAAGTATAAAGGAATTCACGTTGATTATGCCCTTACTGATATAGGTGATCAAAGTGCTGCCATCTATTCTAATGTATTTTCTCTTAAATTAGATTGGGAACTTTTTAGATAAAAAAATATTTTCAAATATTGTATGTGATATACTCTCACATACTATTACTTCAATAAGTATTTCTAAGTTAAAAACATTAAATCCTTTGGCGGCGCCAATAATACTTAGTTCTATCCTATAAAAAAACTCCTAGTGATTACTAGGAGTTTTTCATTT
>CAYYSK010000389.1:0-1907 GCA_964474345.1 uncultured Flavobacteriaceae bacterium | reverse complement strand
CTGCCGCTGCTATTCGTAAGTTTATAGACACAGTAGGTGTTGCCAAACGTGAAAATAGTATTGATGTTTCTTTATTAGAATTTAATATACGAGAAGATCTTAATAAGTCGGCCACGCGTGTGATGGGTGTTTTAGATCCAGTAAAACTGATCATTACCAATTATCCAGAAGAAAAAGAAGAGCTTCTTACTGCTGAAAACAACCCTGAAGATCCAAACGCAGGAGAACATCCAGTTCCCTTTAGTAGAGAATTATATATAGAAAGAGAAGATTTTAAGGAAGAAGCAGGAAATAAGTTTTTCAGGTTGACACTTAATAAGGAAGTACGTTTGAAGAATGCATATATTATTAAAGGAGAAAGCGTTATAAAAGATGCAGAGGGAAACATTACAGAAATCCATTGCACGTATGATCCAGATACGAGATCGGGGAGTGGTAGCGAAGCTTCAAAACGTCATGTAAAGGGAACATTACATTGGGTATCTGTCGCTCATGCAGTTCCTGCTGAGATACGTTTATATGATCGTTTATTTAACCATGAAGCACCAGATGGAAACAAAGAAGTCAGTTTTATGGAATATATCAATCCGGACTCTCTAAAAGTGATTACGGGATATCTAGAACCTTATTTATCAAACGCTAAAGTAGGAGATCGATTCCAGTTCCAACGTATGGGATATTTTAATGTAGATACAGATAGTACTCCAGAAAAATTAGTATTTAATCGTACCGTAGGATTGCGTGATTCTTGGGCAAAACAAAAACCAAAACAAAATAAACTGCAGCAACAAAAAGCACAACCTCAGCAGAAAGCTTCTGCCTTAAGTCAAATTAATAAACTTGGTAAGAAACTTGCAAACCTTCCAGAAGAGAAACGATTAGCAACTATGGAAACGATCCAGAAGTTGGCAGTAGATTTAACTGAAGAAGAGGTGATAGGATTCTTTAATACTGCAGCAAAAAAGATAGGAACTCGTATGGCTGGGATTGAGAGTTTATACGCTTTCGCGAAAGCGCACTCAAAAGACATTTCAAGTATTCCAGGAGCTCAGGAATTTGTTCAGAAAGCAAAAGAAGATAATAATGAGTTATTGAAAGCATTAGTGGATGCTAAATTTGAATAATTTGATTACATTTTGAATGAAAAAAGGACTAATTTTAACTCATTATGTTTGATAATTTAAAAGATGATACCAAAGGATTTTCTGATAATGTCCAAGCTTATATCGAAAATAGACTGAATTATTTAAAACTGGATGCTTTTAAAAAAACAATGCTTGGTATTACTGCTTTAATTAAGATTATTGTAATATGTGTATTAGGACTGATTTCTTTTTTCTTTTTATCTATTGCTATTGCTATTTGGCTAGGAGAAACTTTAGGAAACCCTAGCTATGGATATTTGATAGTCGGTGGATTTTATATCTTACTCATTGTGTTAGTGTTACTATTTGCAAAAAAGATTATTGAAAAATTGGTGCTACAAAAATTTGCTAAATTATTTTTTTAATGAAGAATCTTCGCACTTTTAAACAAATTGACAAAGAGCTAGAACTTCTTAATAAAGAAGCTGAACAGGAATTAAATCATATCAAAACACATTATCATGATATTACAAAAAGCTTAAGTTCTATAAGCACAGTAAGTGGTATTATTACAGGCTTTCTAAAAAAAGAAGCAATATCTAGATTTAAAAAACAGTTAAGTCTTAAAAAAAGAAAATCTTAATAGTGTTTTTTTAAGATAAAAGAATAATAAAAAACCCGAAGAATTTTCTTCGAGTTTTTTATTCATTGAATCTAGAAAAAAGAATTACTCGTCTTCTCTAGGTTTCTTTCTATTGACAATACCCTTTGCTTCATTTTCTTTTTTCATTTGTTCTCCTATTTGATTAGAAGCCACAAAAG
>CAYYSK010000388.1:0-1912 GCA_964474345.1 uncultured Flavobacteriaceae bacterium | reverse complement strand
AAAAAATAGTCCTTGATGAATTATACGACATAGAGAATAATACTGATTTGGTCATACTAGACGCCTGCAAAAGTGCACAAGGGGCACAAGAAATGGGAGAAGGCATCATGAGTTTATCAAGAGGTTTTTTTTATAGCGGCACACAAAGTGTTATTGCGTCACATTGGAATGTTAATGAAACGGCTACTAACAAAATACTTCATACTTTCTATAAAGAACTTAAGGAGGGAAAAACAAAAGCTACGGCATTGCATATTGCAAAAAAGGAATACTTAAACACACACCAACTAGAACAAACCTCTCCATACTTTTGGGCATCTATAACACTTACAGGAGACGACAGTTCTCTTCAAATCTCTAACAACGCTCTTTTGCTTAAAATAAGTGTAGTTGCTCTTATTTTAGTTATAACGCTATTATTTATAGCATATAAAAAAAGGCCATCTAATATATAGATGGCCCCTACTAAACCAAAAAATAATCATCCCCTAATGATTAACACCACCAGCATCCATTATCAATAAAAGCCCAGAAGAAATCAAATGAATTGAATCCTCCAAATTCATTACCACACCATGAAATTCTACTCATAGATACGCGACCTCCATCTCTTAGTCTTCCTTCAAAGAGGAAAACTGGTTCGTCTTCATATCTATGCCATACATATACAATTTCTCCATTAATACGATGTTCTGCATATGCCATACCTGTAAACTTACCTTCAAGGACATGATATTCTTCAAGGTCTTCTGGAGTAAGCCCTAAATCTTGTATAAAAACTTCAGCTGTAAGTCCTCCTCCAACTGGATAAGCCCTAGCATCTATTTCTCCGTATACATCATGATGATCTAATTGAATCTCTCTTACATTGATAGGCACTACCACTTCTCCATGCTCAAGGTTTGTGTAATCTATACGATAATCTCCAGCTTTTACAGTAATTTCTTTAACCCCTAATCTTCTAGAAATCTCATCTGCAATCACCATATCTTGATCTATTCGTAAAGATCGCTCTCCCATTTCTCTAGAAAATGCCATTCTTAATTCATTGTCATAGCGTTGATACCCTATAAATCCATCTTGAGGACTTAAATCACTAGCTCGCATAACTTCAAACACTTGACCTATCGGATCCGTGTCGTCTCCAGGATCCACAATATCACAAAACGTGATAATATCTCCATCTTCATTCATGAAACAAACACCTCCTCCTGGTCCACATGTTCTACCAAATCTCCAATCCATGGTGAATACCCAGAATGGAGAGTTAAAACTTCCATTTGCCGTATTTAGATTGACAACATCTAAATTGTTTGAAGCATCATTTGCTTCATTTTCTGTCTCACAAGAAAACAATAAGAACACAGCTACTAATACTAAGGCTACATTTTTTAACATAATACATTGATTTTCAAACCTACTCTATTTAATAATTCGCTTTTCGGTGACCGCGATTTATTAATAGTATCAGAATCAAAAATTCATTACCCAAAAAATCTATCTTACTCAAAATATGTTTAACCCGATTGTGTATTACTTACCTTCATCTGTACATTCTATATACGCTTTCGCGAAAGCGTAATTTCACAAAAGACTATTGTTTTTTACAAGCTTTTAAAATATTGTAAATAATCAGGTTTTATTATTCTTTTAAGATCCTAACTTTTTATTTTGATTCTCATTAAAGAAAAAAATCATGTTAGAAAAATTTAAACAGTATGAAATTGAAAATGTAGAAGTAATACTTGGAGGCAGTACATTTGGCGCTAATAGAGATACAAACAATGGTCTCAAAAACAATTTCATTTATACTATTGCTTCCTAAATACCTTATTTTCAAAAGCATAACGACGTATATACATCGCAATAGTTTATATACGCTTTCGCGAAAACATATACACAAGCATTACAA
>CAYYSK010000387.1:0-1957 GCA_964474345.1 uncultured Flavobacteriaceae bacterium | reverse complement strand
ACCTTCTAAAAAAGAAAATAGTTTACTTGGTATTGCACCTATTAATTTTCAAAATACAGGATTAATACAACTTGATCAAAGTAAAGTTGAAATTGAAAGTGCAATTCATTATTTTGATGGTACTTCATTATTTGGAGAGCAAGCCACAAAGGCTGATTTTCTATCACAGCTTCCTGAATATTCTATTATTCATCTGGCTACACATGCTGCCTCTCAAGAAACTGTTTCTCCCTGGATTGCTCTATATGATGAAAAAATAAGTTTGGATGAGTTATATCTCGCACAAAACAACGCTTCATTAGTAGTATTAAGCGGCTGTAATACGACTCTAGGCAAACAAGAAATAGGGGAAGGTATTATGAGTTTAGCCAGAGGTTTTTTTTATGGAGGCACTCAAAGTGTTGTCTCTTCTCTCTGGAATATTGACGATCAATCGACAACAGAAATTATTACTACATTTTATAAAAACCTTAGTGATGGCCAATCCAAATCTAAAGCCTTACATAATGCAAAACTTTCTTATATAGAAAATCATAATTTTGAAGAAACTTCACCTCATTATTGGGCGTCACTTATCTTATTAGGGGAAGATGATGGTATACAAACTTCAAATTCTCTTTGGATATACTATACAATTCTAGGGATTTTAGGATTATTTTTACTCTTCTATATAGCTAGAAATCAATACAAAAAAGCTTCGTAATACAGTTTTATAAATTTTAACATACTACACAGGGTAAGAATATTCATTTCCCCAGACAAGGTATTAAATAGGAAATACTTTGTAGAATGGATACACTTATTGCTAAACTTCTTTTAACCTCACATATCTTTTCAGTTGACTTACAAGATTTACATCTTCAATTATATGCGCATCCAGAATACCCTAGTTTAAAAGCTATAACAGATACGTTAGATTACTTTGGAATTGAAAACATTGCTGCAAACGTTCCTAAAGATGCTTTAGACCAATTACCAACACATTTTCTTGCACTTATCGAAAAAGATGGAAATCAACAACTATCTTTTATTAAACAACAGAAAAAGAATATTAAAGTTTATACAGAAGATTCAAGCAAAACAATTACAAATCCTTTATATACTTAAAGACTATAGTCGATTACTAAAATCACATTATATCTAGAAGTTATGCCATATTAAAACCAACATGACGATCAAAAACGGACTGATCATCCAAAGTCGAAAATGATTATGAAACAACACTAAATAAAAAATAATTCAAGAGAAATTATGAGTTTAGTTTGAAAATCATAAAAAGTAGAGTATAAAAAATTAAAAATTTACAGAATGAAACAATTAAAAAATTTAGGGAACACCCTTAGTAAAAAAGAACAAAAATATATAACTGGGGGTAATTTTATTGGATTAATACCTAAATGTGATACCGATTCAGATTGTACTGAGGGAGTATGCGCTTTTGGGACGTGTTGTACTTATTGTTAACACTTATTTATTCAAACTTATTGATCTTTTATTATAGAATATTTTAGTTATTATGATTCTATAATATCATATTTATTTTATGTTAAATATATTTTAGGAAAAATACTTAATAAGTCTGAATAGTTAAGCATTATGGGTGGAAGTCCGAAAACAGACATAAACTATGAGTGTCTTTAAATGTTCATAGAAGCTTTAATTTTATAAATAAATAATTATGTTAAAAGACATTTCAAGCATAGGAAGAATACTAAAAAAAGACGAGCAAAAAAAAATAAAAGGTGGAAGTTCTTGGACATGTGTAAGAACTAAACCAGGTCATCAATCAGGTTATTTTAGTGGCGATCTTAGTGAGAGTACAGTTTCTGCATGGTCAAGCATTTGGGCTTCATCAGGTTGGGATACGCATTGCTATACTTAATGCTGAAATTAATTAAAAACACTACGATATTGATGATTTACAATTCTTTATCAATCACTTAAGTACTGAATTACA
>CAYYSK010000386.1:0-1974 GCA_964474345.1 uncultured Flavobacteriaceae bacterium | reverse complement strand
TGATCCAATCCATTTGATGTATCATTTTGAATATTTGAAAAATTTATAGCAGACCTAGAATTAATTACCGCTACCTTTCCTCCAGTTTCTATTTCTAACTCTCCAATTTGTTTTGTATAATCTATTTGTCCTGTATATATCTCTATATCTTGCAAAGCGTTACTTCTAAAACTCACATTTCTAAAAACAGCTTCTGTATCGTCTGTATATATCGATGATAATCTCTGAGATCGATCTCTATTGTATGTGGTATAATGAGTATTTACTTGTAATTCACCTTTTTTAAAAGAGTATGAATATGTCATATCTAATGCAAGGTTTTTTTGCTCACTATCTAAAACACTCGTTGTATTTATATCAAACGAATCGTCAATAAAAGAAGATATTGAAGTTTTTGACCTTGCAAAATTAAACTCATTAGGAGAATACAATCCTATAGCTGAAAAACTGACTTTATGTTTTTCACTTAATTGATAATCTACAATCAAATTTACATTATGTGCTTTTGTCCAAGTTTTACGTTCAAAATCTTGCACCCATCTTGAAATAGGTGTATTCTCATTTTGATAATTAACAAAGCTATTATCTTGTTTTGTTTTTTTAAGAGGGGAATACCCATAATTAAAAAAGATATTTACCTTTTTCCTTTTAAAATAATGACTTGTTCCAAAGTAGTGTTTAGGAAATATTCCGTAGGTTCCTCTAGTTGATACTGTTCCCTTATAACCTACATATAGTATTTTAGAAGAAACTATATTAATTATAGTACTAGCTTCTGCATCATATTTTGCTGAAGGATTTGTAATTACCTCAATCGATTTTATATTATCCCCTCCTACACTCTCAAATAAACTTTGTATTTCTTCAAAACTAAGCTCCACTTTTCGATCATTTAAATATACACTCACTGTATTATTTCTTACTGTAAGTGCATCTTGCTTGATTACAACTCCTGGAGTTCTTTTCAATATTTCCCACGCACTACCTGTAGGTGCAATGGTATTCTCTACGTTAAAGACTAATCTATCGGCCTCTCGGGTTATTGTTGGTTTTTTACTTATAACAGTTACCTCATCAAGGCTCTCTGTTATTTCTTCTAATATTATATCTGCAAATTCTTTGTTTTCAGAAAGTGAGAACTCCTCTGAGATATAATCTTTATACCCTAAAAAACTAACTTGAATCAAATAAGAACCTTGAGAAACTGATACTATAGAATATTTCCCTATTTCATCTGTAATTACACCTTTAATAGCAATTTGATCAGGTGTATACAATATAACATTTGCAAAAGGGATTGGGTTCCCAGAAACATCCAAAATAATTCCTGAGATTTTAGCTTCCTGAGCTACTATAAAATTAGAAGATAACGCTAAAAAAAGCGTTAATAAAATTGGGGTGAAACTCTTCATTATTAACTAGTAAAAATACTGTAAAAGCAAGTGGAAAGGGAGTTGTCATATTTTTTTTCGACGAAATGCACAAATTCTATTTTTCAACCTGTATAATCGTTAACATAAGACCTATATTTGCAGACATTGACTTGGAATAGATTATGAAGAATATTAGAAATTTTTGCATCATTGCACATATTGATCACGGTAAAAGTACATTAGCAGATCGGCTACTTGACGAAACTTCTACTGTCACTAAACGCGAGGCGCAAGCGCAATTATTAGATAGCATGGATTTAGAACGTGAACGCGGCATTACTATCAAATCACATGCGATACAAATGGAATACACTTATAAAGGTGAAGAATATATTCTTAATTTAATAGACACACCAGGTCATGTCGATTTTTCCTACGAAGTTTCACGTAGTATTGCTGCATGTGAAGGCGCCTTACTGGTTGTAGATGCAGCTCAAAGTATTCAAGCGCAAACAATTTCAAATTTATACCTAGCTCTCGAAAATGATTTAGAAATCATTCCTGTACTTAATAAAGTAGATTTGCCGAGTGCAAACCCTGA
>CAYYSK010000385.1:0-1993 GCA_964474345.1 uncultured Flavobacteriaceae bacterium | reverse complement strand
ACATAGAAAAAGAGCGCGATGTCAAGATACTATTTGCATGCGAATCAGGCAGTAGAGCCTGGGGATTTGCATCTCCAGATAGCGATTATGATGTACGATTCTTATATACAAAGCCATTGCCTTGGTATCTTTCTGTTTCTGACAAACGAGATACAATAGATATCATGGATGGAGATTTTGATGCTGTAGGATGGGAACTTCGCAAGAGTTTAATCCTTCTTAAAAAGTCAAATATCCCTGCGTTAGAACATCTGTTTTCACCTATTATCTATAGAGCAGAAGAAGATTTGCTAGCAGAGTTACGTGGGATTGCTACAGATTGTTTCTCTCCTATCGCTTCTATGTTTCATTACTTAAGTATGAGTAAGAAATACGAAGAAAAAATAGCAACTGATATGGTGAAGTTAAAAAGTCTCTTTTATGCATTGCGAACAGCCATGGCGGGAAAATGGATTTTAGAATGCGGGACCATGCCACCTGTACGCTTTCGCGAAATGCTACCCTTAGTCACAAAAGAGGTTACAGATGAGATAGAAGATCTGATGCGTATCAAATCTGAAAACGCCGAAAGATATATGCATAAAAGGCCAGAGAACGTATGCAACTTCATTTCTGAAGTTATTGCAACCAATGATCAATATGCAAAAACATTAACCGGAGGAAAACCAGATACAGAACGTATCAACAGGTTCTTATACAAGTGCATCACTGAAAGCTAAAACAACAACGAACTGAACGTTTCAAAATCTAGACAAGTTCAGTTCAAGATAGTTCTTTTCTTCCCTCCTAACAAGGAGGGATTGAGGGAGGTGTAAATACAAGAAAATGAAAACACAAACAGGATATAAATATCATATAGAACAAGCATTGATCAATAACCATTGGGAGATTGTCGAAGCTACGATTCCTGATGCTAATATTTGGGAATCTGAATATTGGATTGTAAAAGCAATTCATAATCCAGATATTAACCTATACTTTAGTTTTAATAAAACGTGGCAATTCGAATCTTCAGAAGTAACTATTTCAGATATGAATGCTTCTGAATATACTCGTATTACTTCCATATATTTAACTAGAGGTAGATTCAGTAGTGGTTTACAAAAAACGATCACTAATCTTAATACATTTAGAAACATTATCAAATATCAATATGAAAACAATAGCAGATCTTAAAGCATCGGGATGTGTCATTTTTGAATGCATCAGCGGCAGTAAAGCTTATGGACTTGATACAGCTACCTCGGATACAGATATCCGAGGTGTTTTCATTTTGCCTAAGGAACTATTTTATAGTATGGATTATGTTGAGCAAATCAATGATGCTACTAATGATGTTGTGTATTATGAATTGAGAAAGTTCATTACATTACTTTCAAAAAACAACCCAAATATCTTGGAGTTATTAAACGTTCCTAAAGATTGTATCTTGATAAAAGATTCATTGTTTGATCGTATAAAAATGGAATATTTTGTATCAAAATTGTGTAAAAACTCTTTTGCAAACTATGCCTATACACAAATCAAAAAAGCACGAGGTCTCAATAAGAAAATAGTTAATCCTGTAGACAAGGAACGCAAAACGGTACTTGATTTCTGTTATGTAAGAGAAGGGAAAGCATCTATTCCTTTAAAAGAGTTTCTGGAAAAGAAAGAACTATCAGATACACAATGTGGTTTGGTCAATATTCCGCATATGAAAGATTGCTACAATCTTTTTTATAAAGAAGGTGAAGGGTACCAAGGCATCGCAAGAGACAATGCCAACGAAGTATGTCTAAGCTCTGTGACTAAAGAAGAACAACCTATAGCTCTACTCTATTTTAATATAGATGGGTATTCTGCCTATTGTAAAAAGTATAAGGAATACTGGGATTGGGTGAGTAAAAGAAATGAAGCTCGTTATGAAAATAACATCGCACATGGAAAGAATTATGATACCAAAAACATGATGCATACCTTTCGGTTATTACATATGGCCAAAGAGATTGCA
>CAYYSK010000384.1:0-1994 GCA_964474345.1 uncultured Flavobacteriaceae bacterium | reverse complement strand
TGATAACAATTAAGACTTTTTTAAAAACCTTCTAAAAGATTATAAATCAAATTCTTACGTTCTATCGTCAAAGTGGACTACGGGATTTTAAGTTATCGTCTAGTAGGAAGTATTTGCAAACGCTTAATTATTGTTTTATTGCGAGTGCTTCATTCTTTTTTATCTGTGGTAGTAAATCTGCATGTTGCTTAAAACTTGTTGTGATGAGGTTACTTATGCGCATATAGCTATTTGGTGATTTAATACAAGCTGATAGTGCGTATTGTAAAATATTATCCCTGTCATCTACTTGCAGATACAACCTAATCATTGTTAAATCGTAGGTATTAGAAATATCGAGGCCGTTTCTCTCTCCCCGTTCTTTAATATCCTTGAGCATATCAACAAAATCTTTGATTTTTCCTTTGTAGCCATTCTCAAAATCATAATCCTCTACTTGTGTTGCTATAAAATCAAAAGCTTTTTGAAGCTTTAGTTCCTTTATGTCTTTTTGCGAAGGTAATTCTAGTACCTCTTCATATGTAGATTTGTAAGACAACTCATTATTAAAATATCTTTTATATAACCAGACTCCTTCTTCTGGGTTTTGCATGTCCCAACCTATGTTTGTTCTAAATACGGTTTCATCTGCCCCAGCTTTTGGAAATATATTTACTATAAGACGATTGTCATTTAAATCCAATTGTAAGGCATTGTAGTACTTCTCTGTAACTTCAGAACTTAAGAGATTTATAGATCCCACGGTTGCAGAAATAGCCATCACTTGGTCTTTACCGTTAAAGGCAATAAATGTAGGTGAACCATCGTGTATAATACTCTTCACACTCAGATCACCTAATGTTTGATCCCCGTCATATTTTTTCCAACCACTAGTATCGTTAAAAGCTACTTCAATTTTTGTTTTTTTATCATCTTTTGAAATTCGAAAAGCTGGATAAATAACAACTCCATTAAAGTAATTTTTGAAAGTATGAATGATCTTTTTAGTACCCGTTTTAATGTCTTGTTGATACTCTACACCACTTTTTTTACCACCTATATATTCAGCATAACTCGTTGAGGGGCCTTTAGGATTGTACATGTAATTTATACCAAGACCAAGTTTTTCTCCATTTTCATAATGACCTATAAAAACACCATTTTCTATTTCTGATCGAGATAAACCTACCTCACAACCTCCATTTAGACATTGAGAGTATGAGTTTAATATTGTGCAAAATACTGTAAATACTACACTTAGTAACTTAAATTTCATAATTTGATGATTTGGGATTAATCAAATAATGCAATCACATTGCTGTAAATCAATATACCTAATTAATATTGCAATTAAGTAAAAAAAAACGTATGTTCCAAATAGAATGCAAGCTTCTCAACTACCTTGTATACTTTGGACATCACTAGTTACGTCTGTAAAATCCTGTAATCACTTGTTATTAGTACATTAAAATTATTTTTGTTATTTTTTTTAAATGCATTCTTTTTTGTTATACAACGTTTAAAATTGTTTTATAAGGGATTTTAAGTATGTTTTTGTAATATTTTACTTACAATAAAATATTAAAAATTCATTATTAAAAGTTTTAGATGGTTCTGTCTCATTAATTCTACTTCTTCAAATATACTTAAGTTTGAGGTTTCTAAAGTAGTTTTATGTACAAACACCATCGATATCCTCATATTATTATACAACAAGCGGTATATTTCAAATTTCGATTTAGTTTAAGTTACCGTGATATTGAAGAATTAATGGCTATTCGAGGTGTCAAAGTTGATCATTCTATAATTCAAAGGTGGGTGTTTAAGTTTTCTAAAGACATAGAGAAAAATATGAACACTCGTAAGAAGTTAGTCACAGATAGTTGGAGACTTGATCAAACATATATCAAGGTAGGTGGTAAAGACAGATATTTATACCGAGCAGTAGATAAACAAGGTAATACAATAGATTTCTTACTGACAAAGCGAAGAATGAAAGGCTCAGCTCAAAAGTT
>CAYYSK010000383.1:0-1999 GCA_964474345.1 uncultured Flavobacteriaceae bacterium | reverse complement strand
GAGATAGATGCAGAGCTCATCACCTGGTTACAAGAAGCCTATCAGAAGGCTAATTAACCTGTAGATACTATTGAATTCTCCTTATTTTAAGGTTTTAATATATTTTGGTATTACATCTTATTTTCTAATAGGTAAATCCAAAACTGACCTCACTTACAAAAAAAATGCAATCATAATCAAAAGATTACGGTTGTATTTTTTATAGTAAATAAAAAACTTTAATTTCTATTGATCCTACATTTTAACTATCTTCCTCTTTAGTTACGCTATAAACAATGCGATCTTGAGTATCATAAACAACGATCTTATCTAGTGGAATTACAGATGTTATATGTACTACATCTTGTGAAGGATTTGGATATAATAAAAGTTGACTTAAATTAGATTCTACAGTCTCTATAGTTAACAAATTTTTATAATAAAAACACTCTCCTTAGTCAATCCCTATAAAAAATTACTCCTTTAATTAATTCCGACAAAACATTACTTTATTCTAAAAATTCAAACGATATTTTTATAAAAATTCCTCTAATTAATTCGTATTTTTCAGGCAAATCAAATTGTTATACAATTCAAACCTTTTTTATGAAATACACAAAAGCACTCCTTCTAAGTGGGATCGTTCTGGTATCTGCTTTCGCGAAAGCGCAATCACTAGAAAAAGAAATTAATGCTGTTGAATCTAAAGTAATAGAATGGCGTCGTGATTTTCACCAAAACCCAGAATTAGGAAATAGAGAATTCCGTACTGCCGAAAAAATAGCTACACATTTAAAATCATTAGGTATTGAAGTGCAAACTGGAGTTGCAAAAACAGGAGTTGTTGGTGTATTGAAGGGAAAGCGTAAAGGGAAAGTAGTTGCATTACGCGCAGATATAGATGCATTGCCTGTAGAAGAACGTGTAGATTTACCATTTAAATCAACTGCAAAGGGAACCTATCGTGGTAATGAAGTCCCTGTAATGCATGCTTGTGGACACGATACCCATATTGCAATTCTTATGGGTGTGGCAGAAATACTAGCCAAAAATAATAACTTTGCTGGAACAGTAAAGTTCATTTTTCAACCTGCTGAAGAAGGAGCGCCTCCAGGAGAAGAAGGTGGTGCTGAGCTAATGGTAAAAGAAGGTGTTCTTAAAAATCCAGATGTTGATGCCATTTTTGGATTGCATATCGGAGCAGGGCAAGATATAGGAACTATAGCCTATAAAGCAGGTGGTATTATGGCTGCTTCGCAAAGTTTTGAAATCAATGTTAAAGGAAAACAAAGCCATGGCTCTACTCCTTGGACGAGTGTTGACCCCATTATGGCGTCTGTAAAAATTATAGATGGATTACAAACTATTATTTCTCGAGAAGCGCCACTTACTCAAGAAGCTGCTGTTCTTTCTATAGGAAAAATAAATGCTGGAGTGCGTAGTAATATTATACCCGAAAGTTCACAAATTATAGGAACACTTCGTACACTAGATTATGGTATGCAAGCACAAATCAATAAACGTATGCAAGAAATGGTACCCGCTATTGCTGCTGCTTATCGCGCTGAGGCTACTATTGATATAGCAAAAGGATACCCAATTACTTATAATGATATTAATTTAACCGCACAGATGCTTCCTTCTATGGAAAAAGCTGCTGGAAAAAAGAATGTAAAAGTGATCAAAGCCATCACTGGAGCAGAGGATTTTTCTTTCTTTCAAAAAGAAGTACCTGGTGTATATTTCTTCTTAGGAGGTAAAACACCTGGAGATACCACTGCTGCACCTCATCATACCCCTGATTTTCATATAGACGAAAATGGAATGCTATTAGGTGTTAAAACATTTGTACAAATGACAATAGATTATCTAGGAAACTAAATTTGGTAAGAGGGTGGTTGTTTTCTGTTTTTTATAAGTTGCGGAGCATAAAAAAGAGAAAACTTTCCGTTTCTCACTCTTGAAGTACAAATGACAATAGATTATCTAGGAAACTAAATTTGGTAAGAGGGTGGTTGTT
>CAYYSK010000382.1:0-2009 GCA_964474345.1 uncultured Flavobacteriaceae bacterium | reverse complement strand
GATGCTATGCTAAAAGCAAGAAAGCACTAGTGTTTATTGTCGTTTTGCACTTCATCACGAAGTTCTAATGCAGAATTCGGGTTTATAATACGCGTGCTGATTGTGAAAATAGAATCAAAGAACTCAAACAAGATTTTGGACTTGACAACTTTTGCTTACAAGATTTTTGGGCTACTGAAGCTTCTTTTAGATGTATTATGATGTCATATAATCTAATGAGTTTATTCAGGCATTTTGCACTGAATCATCATAATCGAGCAACATTAAAAACCTTAAAAGTCTATTGCTTTGCATTAGGAGCTTGGCAAGTAAAACACGCTAATAAAAAGGTGTTGAAGATTGCTTTACCAACCAAAAAAAGACCTTGGATGGACGGATTATTTAGCCAAATCAAAAATTTAAGTCCGCCATTTGTCTATTCTAATGAATAAAGCGGGTTTAATCCAAGTATGATGCTAGGTGGCACTACTATGGATTTGCAATCACAAGAAAGCAAAGGAGCTATTTTTGGGAAAGGAAATGTAGTTGCTCAAACTGCTTATGCACAAGGAGGTCTCCGTTTTATCTCAGAAGAACAGAAGGAAAGAACACGAACTAAAATGCGAGAAATAGTAACTAATAATCTACTGCATACAAACGCAAAAGTAGAATTTCAGGATAGCTACCCTGCAATGAAACCAACTTCTGAAAATTATAAATTATTAAGTCAAGTAAGTCAAGATCTTGGTCAGCCTAAAGTAGATGATTATGATTCTGGAAAAAGAGTAGCTTCTGACGTTTCTTTTGTAGCTTAATATGTAGCTTGTCTTGATGGACTTGGAACTATGGGAACAGGAGCTCATACTCCTTCTGAAACTATAAATCTCATACTATAGAGATGTTAACAAAACGTACTGCTATTTTAATTTATAGATTAATTAATCAAGATAGATAGACATAGAAGTTTTGTATAAGATGCCTATTTAAGTAATTGATCATATAATGATCTTAACTTACGCACCTTAGGATCAATTACTGCAAGGCAATAACCTTGATCACGATTATTATTATAATAATCTTGGTGGTAGTCTTCTGCATCATAGAATATAGGGAGTTTCGAAAGTTCTGTAACGATAGAATCATCAAAGTATTCCTGTACTACTTTTAATACTTCTTCTGCTTGTGATTTTTGAGTCTCGTTATGATAGAAAATAACAGATCTATATTGAGTCCCTCTATCAGCTCCTTGACGATTCAATGTAGTTGGATCATGAGTAGTCATAAAAACGGTAAGTAATGCTACATAATCTATAATAGCTGGATTAAATGTCACCTGGATTACCTCTGCATGTCCAGTAAGTCCCGAACATATTTCTCTATAAGTTGGTTTTCCAGGCACATTACCACCCGCATATCCTGACACCACTTTTTCTATTCCTTTTAGCCGTTGTATTACGGCTTCTACACACCAAAAACAACCACCGCCAAAAGTTGCTACTTCCATCTTTATACTACTCATATTATTTTTTATTTTTATCAACTTTTAACCACATTTTATCTGTATTAAGATGAAATGTCCCTACAAAATCCCAACGGCATTCTTCTGGGGAAATTAAAGATAGAAAAGAGGCTCCATCTTTAGCACGATATAAATGATAAATCTCACCTACAATAGGTTCAAAAGAAAATTTTGCAGAGTAAATAAGATTATTATATTCAAATTGCTCCATCATGGCTTCATATTTTGCCTTTAAATCCTCATATTCTGTCTTAAATTGATGGTTAACCTTATTAATATTTGTGTTTTTCCATGTGGTTACATCATCAGTTGCAATAGCTGGAGCTCCAAGATTTGTAGCATAAGGTGTAAGAGATGCATCATAACGTTCTTTCTCTTCATTATATACAACCTGATCAGGTTTTTTCTTTTTCATATTCTATTTGGCCTTGTCTTATAAAGACACTTATTTTTATAAGATTTAGTACGCTTTCGCGAAAGCGTATATCACTATTATCTGTTTTTAAGAAAC
>CAYYSK010000381.1:0-2039 GCA_964474345.1 uncultured Flavobacteriaceae bacterium | reverse complement strand
GGCATAGCAAAAGATACAAAGTATTCCAGTAAATTCAAAGATTAAATGGTATAACAAAAGCCATTTATTTTGATAAACCTAACACATCAAATTGGTTTGTTCCATACCATCAAGACCTTAGTATTTCTGTCAATCAAAAAACAGAAACAACTGGTTACACTCATTGGACCTTTAAAAAAAATCAACATGGAGTTCACCCCCCTATAGAAATATTACAAAATACTACTACAATTAGGATACATCTAGATGACACAGATGTCCATAATGGAGCATTAAAAGTTATCCCAGTTTCACATACTAAAGGAATTATTCGGACAGACATAAAAAATTGGGATTCTAAAGAAGAATATATATGTGAAGTTACTAAAGGGGGTGCCATGCTTATGAAACCATTAACGCTTCATGCTTCTAGTAAAACTATTAATAAGAAACAACGTAGAGTTATTCATTTAGAGTTTTGTAATCAGCTTTTAGAAACTCCTCTTGAATGGTTAGAATATCAAACAATTAATTAAGAACGTTAAACCTATTTTAAAATTTGACCTTGGATCAACTTTAGATAGTAACTTTAGCTCTTTACATTCCAAACACATTTTCATGTATAAAAACGTACTTCTTTTAGTCATTGGTTTCTTTTCTATTTTTTTACAAGCTCAAGATCTCACTTTTGAAGAATACAATCCTACCTCTACTTTAGTTGTACCAGGTGAAATTGTAAAAAAAGCTAAATTCCCTTTTATTGATGTACACGGACATCAATATCGTATGCCTACTCAAGACCTTGCTCCCGTAATTGCTGCAATGGATACCTTAAACATGGGTATTATGGTAAATTTAAGTGGGCGTTCTGGAGATAATTTAAAAAAATCTGTACAAAATATTACAAATCATTATCCAAATCGATTTGTTGTATTTGCAAATATTGACTTTGATGGAGTAGGAAGTTCAGGCTGGATTGAAAAAACGGTAGCACAATTAGAAAAAGATGTACAAAATGGCGCAAGAGGCTTAAAAATATATAAAAGCCTAGGATTGCGTTATAGAGATACCAATGGAAAAAGAGTTGCTGTGGATGATTCACGTCTAGATCCAATCTGGGCAAAATGTGGTGCTCTAGGAATTCCTGTTTTAATACATACTGCAGATCCAAAACCATTTTGGGATGAATTTGATGCAGATAACGAACGTTGGTTAGAATTAAAAACGCGTCCTGGAAGGAAAAGAGGTGCTGATAATCCTGCTCCATGGGAGACACTTATTGCCGAGCAGCATCATATGTTTAAAAAACACCCTAATACGACATTTATAAATGCTCATATGGGATGGTATGCAAATAATCTTCCTAAACTAAGTCAACTTTTAGACGAAATGCCAAATATGAATGTTGGTATTGGAGCTATTATAGCTGAATTAGGTCGTCAACCTCGTCAAGCAAAGGCATTTTTTATTAAATACCAAGATCGCATTTTATTTGGAAAAGATAGTTGGAAACCCAGCGAATTCCCAACCTATTTTAGAGTATTGGAAAGTGATGATGAGTATTTTCCTTATCATAAAAAATACCACGCCTATTGGGCAATGTATGGTTTAGATTTACCTGATGATGTTCTTAAAAAAGTATATTATAAAAATGCATTACGTATTGTTCCCGGACTAGATAAAACATTATTTCCTGAATAAATAAATTACCAGTGAAAATCACAACCTTCTATTTCTAGATCATCTCGTACTAGGTAATCCGTGATCGTGCGCTTTTTGTTTCCTAGCAACCAATCCTTTAAGTTGGAAAACAGATGATACGTATGTACCAAAATCTAAGAATCGTGGTACTATTTTAAGAGATTTTGACAAAATTCATAAAGAACTTATTGATGCTCAAGTAGATCAAGGTATTCTCAAAGTAAGTAAGCCTAGTTTCTTTGGAAGTATCTTTTATACTACAAAAAATTATCATATTCCGGACATGAATTTTTTCTATTTTAACATTAAACCCGAATTATGCATTAGAACTTCGTAATGAAGTGCAAAACGACAATAAA
>CAYYSK010000380.1:0-2056 GCA_964474345.1 uncultured Flavobacteriaceae bacterium | reverse complement strand
TTTTTATTCAAAAGATTGCATAGCAACTAAGTTATTATAAACCCCTTTTTTGTCTAGGAGTTGTTGATGCTTTCCTTGTTCTACAATAACTCCTTTTTGCATTACAATAATTGTATCTGCATTTTGGATAGTAGATAAACGATGAGCAATGACAATAGAAGTTCTATTTTTCATCATATTATCTAATGCTTTTTGAACAATGCGTTCACTTTCTGTATCTAGAGCAGAAGTTGCTTCATCTAGAATCATAATAGGTGGATTTTTTAATACAGCTCTTGCTATAGATAGACGTTGTTTTTGCCCTCCGCTCAATTTACTACCACTATCTCCTATATTGGTATCTATACCTTCTGGTAAATCTTTGACAAATTCCCAAGCGTTTGCTATTTGTAGTGCATCAATTATCTCTTGATCTGTGGCATCTTTATTTCCAAGGTTGATATTGTTCTTCACACTATCATTAAACAGAATGGCATCTTGTGTAACAAGACCCATTTGATTCCTTAGAGAGTTTTTAGTGATTTGTTTAATTGGGATACCATCCAATTTTATAACTCCTTCATGTACATCATAAAAACGAGTGACTAAGTTGGCAATAGTACTTTTACCTGAACCAGATTGTCCTACGAGTGCAACGGTGTGTCCTTTAGGTATTTTTAAAGATAAATTATTTAAAATAGTTTCTTGATCATACTTAAAAGAAATGTTTTCTATACTAATTTCTTTTGAAAAATCAGATGCTTTTATGGCACTTGGTGCATCTTTAATTTTAGTTTCGGTTTCTATGATTTCTAAAATCCTTGCAGCAGCAGCATCTCCTCTTTTTACAGAATAGCTTGCTTTTGCTATAGCTTTTGCAGGAGTTAAGATTTGATAGGCAAGTCCCATATAAGCAATAAATGTAGCTCCATTTAACCCTGCATCTGCACTTAATACCATATTTCCTCCATACCATAATAATGTACCTATAACGGTAATTCCTAAAAATTCACTTACAGGAGATGCTAGATTTTGCCTATGGGTGAGACCATTACTATAATTTTTAAAACGCTCTGTAGACACTTCAAAATTTTCTTGTAATCGTTCTTCAGCACTAAACCCTTTAATAATTTTAAGATTAGCTAGTGTTTCTTCTACAAGAGAAAGGAAATATCCTTGCTCAGCCTGAACAAGATTAGACTTCTTCTTAAGTGTTTTTCCAATACGAGAAATGATAAACCCTGCAACTGGAATAAAAATAAATACAAATACAGTAAGTTTTGCACTTATAAAGAACATACTTCCTATAGCAAATAGAATTGCAAGAGGTTCTCGTATAAATAATTCTAGTATAGATAAGAAAGAATGTTGTACTTCCAAAACATCAGATGTGATTCTAGCAATCGTATCTCCTTTACGTTTCTCTGAATAAAAGCTAAGGTTTAGATCAAGTATACGTTTGTACATGACATCTCGTACATCTTTAAGGACACCATTACGTAAATAGGTGATAAAGAAGTTAGCTAAATATCCAAAGAGATTTTTCAGAAAGAATACCATAATGACTACACCCACCATAATACCTAAGACATATACTTCTCCATGCTCATCTATTTTTATATTGATAAAATAGTTAAGACTACCTTCTAGATATGCTTTTAGACCTAATTCGTCATCATAAATTGGTTTTATTCTAATAGGTTCTACTTGTTTAAGTAAAACAGTAAGCATTGGTATTAAAGAAATAAAAGAGAGTGTTCCAAATAGGGCATACAGAATATTAAATATAATATTAAGGATACCATATTTTTTATAGGGAAGCGCAAAGCGCAAAATCTTTTTAAAGTAATTCATAAGTAGTATTGCGCTTTCGCGAAAACAAAATTAATTTATACGCCTAGTGCATTTTTTATGCCATCGATACGACTGTCTAATTGCGCTGAAATTGTGTCATAGTTGTCAAGTGAATCTAGCGCAGTATGTACACTGATGTAAAATTTAATTTTAGGTTCTGTACCACTAGGTCTAGCTGCAATCTTACTTCCATCTTCTGTATAATATATAAGCACATTAGATT
>CAYYSK010000379.1:0-2059 GCA_964474345.1 uncultured Flavobacteriaceae bacterium | reverse complement strand
ACTCCTTTCCAAGGAGAATCAAGATTATTATGCCCTTCTCCTAAAGTAGCTACATATGATCTACAACCCGACATGAGTGCTTATGAAATACGTGATAAAATCATTCCTGAAATCAAAAAAGGAGAAGTCGATTTTGTATGTCTCAACTTTGCAAATCCAGATATGGTAGGTCACACTGGTGTTATGGAAGCTGCAATAAAAGCATGTGAAACAGTAGATAGTTGTACAGACACTATTGTCACAGCAGCTCAAGAAAATGAGTATACTGTTATCATCATAGCAGATCATGGGAATGCTGAGACTATGATCAATCCTGATGGAACACCTAACACAGCGCATACCACAAATCCTGTTCCCGTTATTCTTGTTGACAAAGACATTAAAACAATAAAAAATGGTATTTTGGCAGATGTAGCACCTACCGTGTTAAAACTAATCGGAGTTACACAACCAGAGGTGATGGATCGCACATCACTTGTTTAATTAAAAAGAAGAAAAATAGCTATGAAATTTAATACAATCATAACAATGCTGACTGTCGTTTTATTTACATTAACTGCCTGTGGTGAAAAGAAAACAGAAACTACAGAAACCTCTGCGCAGACAACAGCTGAAACAACAGAAAATACAGAAAACGATCTTATAGATGATAATGGAGATCCGATTATCATTGGA
This sequence comes from uncultured Flavobacteriaceae bacterium, assembly GCA_964474345.1. Taxonomy (GTDB): domain Bacteria; phylum Bacteroidota; class Bacteroidia; order Flavobacteriales; family Flavobacteriaceae; genus Dokdonia. The sequence goes on along the minus strand of CAYYSK010000379.1, from coordinate 1,384 downwards.
AAACAAGAACGTGCTACCTTAGAAAAAGATCCTTATAAAAAATGGTTTGATCTAAGTTATAAAGAGCATCCGTTAGATACTGTTACGATTACTTCTATAAAAGAAAATCTAGCGGAGACTGATATCACCGTATTTATGGGTACCTGGTGCGAAGATAGCCAGCGGGAAGTCCCTGCCTTTTTTAAAGCATTAGACCTTGTAGGAATAGACGCATCTACGATAAATCTTATTACAGTCTCTGAAGACAAACTATCTCCAGAAGAATTCCTAGAAGGTAGAGATGTTGAATATGTCCCTACCATCATTTTTGAAAAAGAAGGAAATGAACTAGGACGTATTGTAGAATATTCAATTTTCAGCATAGAAAAAGACATGGCTAAAATTCTTAAAGGAGAGGATTATAAACATCCATATGCTAAATAATAATTTGGCATTATAGTTCTCCATAAAATCAAGTAGTCTCTCTTTTACATATTATCATTTACTTATTAGTAAATTTGCAGTAAATTAATTCCCATTGGAAAATAAAACAATTGCTGTAGATTTTGACGGAACCATTGTTACTAATGCATACCCTGATATTGGAAAACCCATGTTATTTGCATTTGACACTTTGAAGAAATTACAAAGTGAAGGGCATCTTCTTATTTTATGGACATATCGATCTGGACCAAAACTTGATGAAGCTGTCACTTTTTGCAAAAAAAATGGAATTACATTTTATGCAGTAAATAAAAGCTATCCAGAAGAAGAAATGAGTAGCACTATAAGTAGGAAAATTAATGCAGACTTATTTATAGATGACAGAAACATTGGAGGTATGATAGGATGGGGAGAAATTTATCACATGCTTATTGATGATACATCTAAAAAACCTAACTTAAAAAAGAAAAAATCTAAAAAAGGATTCTTATCTCGTATAGAAGAGATTTTTAAAGACGAAAATAATACGGACTCATGATCATCCAGAAGACGAAAGAAGAAATAGAATTAATGAGAGAAAGTGCACTCGTAGTATCTCGCACACTTGGGATGCTAGCGAGTGAGGTAAAACCTGGAGTTACTACATTATACCTTGACAAACTTGCCGAAGATTATATACGCAGTCAAGGAGCCATTCCTGGGTTTTTAGGATTGTATGACTTCCCAAATACACTTTGTATGAGTCCTAACGAACAAATAGTTCATGGAATTCCTAATGACAAACCTTTAATAGAAGGAGACATTATCTCTATAGATTGCGGCGCTATAAAAAATGATTTTTATGGAGATCACGCTTACACCTTTGAAGTAGGGGAAATAGATTCTGAAGTAAAAAAACTATTGGACGTTACTAAAGAATCCCTCTATAAAGGAATTGAACAACTTAAAATAGGTAATCGTG
>CAYYSK010000378.1:0-2065 GCA_964474345.1 uncultured Flavobacteriaceae bacterium | reverse complement strand
GCATACGACTTAATAACTCAGAAATCTCTACAGATGTTGTTCCGATAAGTACAGGCCTTCCAGCATTAGAAAGCCCTGTTACTTCGTCTATAACAGCATTATACTTTTCTCTCTTTGTTTTATACACAAGGTCATCCTTGTCTTTACGAGCGATAGGTCTATTGGTAGGAATTTCTATTACATCTAGTTTATAGATCTCCCATAATTCGCCAGCTTCTGTTACCGCCGTACCTGTCATACCAGATAATTTACGATACATACGGAAGTAATTCTGTAATGTAACTGTAGCAAATGTCTGTGTAGCATCTTCGATTTTTACACTTTCTTTTGCTTCAATTGCTTGATGTAGCCCATCGCTATAACGACGCCCATCCATAATACGTCCTGTCTGTTCATCTACAATCATGACTTTGTTATCCATCACAACATATTCAGTATCTTTTTCAAAAAGAGTATATGCTTTAAGTAACTGATTCATGGTATGAATGCGTTCAGATTTTATACTAAACTCACGAAAAAGTTCTTCTTTTTCTTCAGCTTCTTCTTCTAGAGTAAGACCTTTTTCTTCAATTTTTGAGATTTCCATTCCCATTTCTGGCATCACAAAGAAGTTAGGGTCATCAGATCCTGAAAGGTATTCTATCCCGCGATCTGCTAGTTCAATTTGATTATTTTTCTCATCAATTGTGAAGAATAACTCTACATCGATTTTTGGCATCTCACGATTATTATCTTGCATATAGAAGTTTTCTGTCTTCTGCAATAGTTGACGTATTCCTTCTTCACTTAAATACTTGATAAGTGCTTTATTCTTAGGAAGACCACGATATACACGTAGTAATTGTATTCCCCCTTCTTTAGTATCACCAGAGGCGATTAATTTTTTTGCTTCAGCTAATGTGCTTACAAGTTGTTGACGTTGTAAAGAAACTAATTTTTCAATCTGAGGTTTTAAAGCATCAAATTCATGTACATCTCCTTTAGGAACTGGTCCAGAAATAATTAAAGGTGTACGGGCATCGTCTACAAGTACAGAATCTACTTCATCTACAATAGCGTAATTGTGAGGGCGTTGTACAAGGTCTCCAGGTGCGTGGGCCATATTATCACGTAGATAGTCAAAACCAAATTCGTTATTAGTACCATATGTTATATCAGCAGCATAAGCAGCACGACGTTCAGGACTGTTTGGTCTATGATAATCAATACAATCTATTGTAAGCCCATGAAACTGAAATATAGGTGCCATCCATGCACTATCACGTTTTGCTAAGTAATCATTTACGGTTACTAGATGTACGCCATTCCCTGTAAGTGCATTAAGGTATACGGGTAAGGTAGCTACTAATGTTTTACCTTCTCCAGTTTGCATCTCAGCAATTTTTCCTTGGTGCATGGCAACTCCTCCAATAAGTTGTACGTCATAATGGATCATATCCCATGTGACTTGCTTTCCGGCGGCATCCCAACTATTTGCCCAAATAGCTTTATCTCCTTCTAATGTTACATAATCTTTTGTGCCACTAAGTGTACGATCATATTCAGAAGCAATTACTTCTATGGTTTCGTTATTTGTAAAACGTTTTGCTGTCTCTTTTACAACAGCAAATGCTTCAGGAAGAATTTCATTTAATGTTTTTTCTGATACTGTATAAGCTTCGTCCTTTAATGCGTCTATTTGAGCATAGATTTCTTCGCGATGGTCTATATCTTCTGTAGCTTCAGCTTCAGTTTTAAGAGCAGTCATTTTACTATTTACTTCCTGTAATGCTTTTGCAAGACGATTCTTGAAATCTATAGTTTTTGCGCGTAATTCATCTGTAGAAATATTTTCTAAGCTTTTTTCGTGTGACTTTATTTTGTCTACGATAGGTGTGATGGCACCTACATCTTGTTTAGACTTATCGCCCACAAACATCTTTAATACGTTATCTAATAATCCCATAATCTATGGTGGTGTTATGTGTATTTTATAAACATCAAATTTACTCAAAAAAAAAGCCTCTATGCGAGACTTTTTATAGTGTTTTAACGTAATGTTTTATTAATATTCATCTTCGTTCCA
>CAYYSK010000377.1:0-2072 GCA_964474345.1 uncultured Flavobacteriaceae bacterium | reverse complement strand
CGTTTTGGTGTAAATGATTGAATATATGGAAGAATACATCTTGTGTTCCTGCTTTACCACTTAATAACTGAATGTCATCTACGATGAGGACATCTATTACTTGATAGAAATGAATAAAATCATTTCTATTATTCTTTTTTACAGATTCTATATACTGTTGTGTAAATTTTTCAGCAGAGATATAAAGTACTGTTTTATCTGGATATTGATCTTTAATATGAACCCCTATTGCGTGTGCAAGATGTGTTTTACCTAATCCAACACCTCCAAATATGAGTAGAGGATTAAATGAAGTGCCGCCAGGTTTATTGGCAACAGCCATTCCTGCTGAACGTGCAAGACGATTAGAATCTCCTTCTAAAAAATTGTCAAAATTATAACTAGGATTAAGTTGAGATTCGATTTGTAAATTGCGTATACCTGGAATTACAAAAGGATTCTTAAGTTCAGGATTTTTATTTTTTAAAGGCGCAGCTACGTCTTGTGATTTCAAAGAAGATCGATTTGCACTAGGTATTTTTTCAGTGAATGGTTGATTATTTCCATAGGTGTTTTCCATTTTTATGACATACACCAGTTTTGCGTTATCCCCCAATTCTTTGTTAAGTGCTACTTTCAAAAGCTTAACATAATGCTCTTCTAGCCACTCATAGAAAAACTTACTAGGTACTTGAATATTAAGTGCCACATCAGTAAGTTTAACAGCTTTAATAGGTTCAAACCACGTTTTGTATGCTTGGGGCGTTATGTTGTCTTTTATAAAAGATAGACAATTATCCCATACAGATTGCGCAGTCCTACTCATTAGTTAGTTTAGATTATTGATTGTTGGTTGTTAAAGAAAGCTAAAAATTAAATAAATTATAAACATAATCTCCCCGTTTTAACTTAAGGCAAATATGTGAACAATTTTTTTAAAAAAAAAACAACTTAGGGGTTGTTTTTTGATTAATTTTTGTGCATACTTTATCTGATTTTAAATCTACAAAAAAAAACTGAATGATCGACTTGAAAACACATAATACTTTTATAAAAGTTAGATATGCAGAGACCGATCAAATGGGAGTGGTATACCATGGGAATTATATGCAATACCTTGAAATTGCTAGAATTGAATGGTTAAATGGCTTAGGGATTTCATATAAAAGTATGGAAGAAAATGGTGTTATGTTACCTGTTTACAATATAGATATTACTTATAAGAAATCGGCACAATTCGATGATCTACTGAAGGTTGTTGTGACGCTTCGGAAATTACCTACAGTACGCATCATTTTTGACTATAAAATTTACAATCAAAACAATGAATTGTTAACAATTGCAAGTACAGAATTGATCTTTATGAACTCAGTTGTTAATAAACCTATAAGATGTCCTGCATATATCCTCGATAAACTGCAAGATTAAGTGTCATTTTCTTTCAGTTTTACGCCATATATATTTTTTACAAGTATACTTACTCGTTCAAAATCTTTTTGTCTAATAGCGAGTGTGTACTCACATGTCATTGTAGATTGTTGTCCTATAATTCGAATCTGTTGTTCTTTAATAACACGCATTACTTTATTCATAAGCGTATAGTCAAAAGTGATTGTAAATTCGACATCGATTGTTTTTTCAATTATAGCAGCTACTTTTAATGCTTCTTTTGCGGCTGTACGATATGCATTGATTAGACCTCCTACACCTAATTTGGTTCCTCCAAAATAACGTACAATAACAATAAGTGTATTGGTCAGATCATAGGCTTGTAATTGTCCATGTATAGGAGCACCAGCACTATTAGACGGTTCTCCATCATCATTTGCACGATATCGATCATAGTTTTTACCTAATACCCAAGCATAACACCAATGTCGAGCTTGATGATGTTGTTTTTTTAAGATTTCAATACATTCTTTGATTTCTTCTTCGTTCTGTACAGGATATGCGTATCCATAAAACTTACTATTCCTATCTTTAAATAATATTTCTGATGATGGAGTGGTAATTGTTTTATAGGTGTCTTTCATAAAGTGGAAAAAGATTGTATGAATCCGAATTATGCATTAGAAAATCTATTACATCACAAA
>CAYYSK010000376.1:0-2110 GCA_964474345.1 uncultured Flavobacteriaceae bacterium | reverse complement strand
ACGAAGGTGGAGAGTTAAACTCAAAAATGTAGTGTAACGGTATATTTTGCAGTACATTCAAGCTGTAATAGATTTTCTAATGCATAATTAGGGTTTAAACATCAAATGAGTATAACTAGCAAGTGTACCATCATCGTGAAGAATTAAAATATTATTTGCTCTTTTCCTGAGTGCTTCTCGTCTTCCTCTTATTTTAAAACTATCTATTACTCTTACAACAATTCCTTCTCTAGCTGCATATACCTTATCTCCAGATTTCATATTAAAATCAATTGCATATTTTGAAGCAATACTTTTATGCTATTTCTTTCCTCCAAACGTTTGTGTCACTTCATACTTTTTCCCTTTTTTATAAAGTAATAGGTATGTAATTATCATTATTATCTGCATTTTTTACATTTCCATAATACGCTTCGATATCTAAGATTTCAGAAAAAATCTCTATAGAATTAATTATATCTATATGAGTTTTAACAAAGTCTTTCATCTTTCCTTTTGAAGGTACATTAAATGCTTTTTTAAAAATCACATTAGTTGCTAGTGTATCTTTACCACGGATTGTAACATTTATAGATGCCACTGAAGTATTTTTTATCGTATAAAAAATAGAATCCTCAACTTTTTCCTTTTCTATAATTATTTCTGTATTTTGACTATAGCTTTTATAAGAAAATAGAAAGAGCAAACAAGTTGTAAAAATCTTTATCATACTGTCTTTTATTTTATATAAAGATGTGTTTTAAAAGATTTTGTTACAGTAGGATATCTGTATATAATAGCATCGTAATTTTCTTTCTTTTTGTATACACTTTTTAAGGAACAAAGCGACGAATAAGTTTATATTAAGTTTTTCGAAATACGAAAACACACTCTATATCAATACTTTATTCTAAATTTTATTATCTTTAAAATCGCACTAAACTTTTTAAAATGGGAGCATTTTTCACTTTCTTAGAAGATCATAGTACTGGTATTATGATATTCATTTTGATGTTAGTTTCCTTTGTTATCATCATCAGGTGGTTATTTCAAATCTTTGCTATTGGAAAGTATAGTAATAAATCAAAATCTGATAATGAACAAGAAACGAGTATTACCTATATTTTAACACGCTCTCTAGTAAATATTGTAGATGATTTTAGGCATTTTTTAGCGTTACTAATTGTCATTCTATTTATTGTTCTCATTATTGTAGCGATGTGGGGTGCAAAAGACGGGAAAAATGATTTTCAAAATATGATGGATGCTATGCAACTTGTTATTGCTTCCTTAGGAGGTTTATTAGGTTCAATTATCGGATATTATTATGGCGAGTCTGCGGCAAGAAACAAAGTAGTAACAAGCATTACAACAGATGCTGAAGAAATTACAAATGAAGGAGGTGAAATTGTGGAGCCTGCGATAGAAGAAATTATAGAACCTGTTGTAGATGAAATTATAGAACCCGGCACAGAAGAAACTGAATGATAAGTATAACCCTATGAAACTAAGAACGTACAACCTTAAGGTAAACGACATGTTATTGGATTCTGAAGAACCAATAGAAAACAATAGCGGTGATGGCACTCGCTCTCGTACTCGAATTGTATATTATAAAGAAAGTACACGAAGCAAAAAGAAACTCTATAAAGTAAAAATCTATATAGACGGAAAAGATTTGCCCTATGTAAAACAAGTAAAATATACACTTCACAGCACTTTTGGAAAAAATAGAGTAAAAATTATTAAAAGAAAACCTGGGAATTTACAATGTGGTTTAGTCATCTGGACGTGGGGTGTTTTTACTGTGAAAGTTGAGATAGAAGACTTAAAGGGAGCCATTATAAAAATGGAACATCGCTTAACTTTTGGAGATCAACTTAGAGAAACTAGTGTAAAGGTTAGAAATATCATTCATAAAAAAAGCTAACCTTAACAAAAAACTTCTCGCATAGATTCTTTCCTTTATAAAAATACTGTTGATACTATTCTATTCTTATACATATACATTTCTTTAACTCGAATTCTGCATTAGAACTTCGTAATGAAGTTCAAAACGACAATAAACACTAGCGCTTTCTTGCTTTTAGCATAGCATCGCTATGGTTAAAGCAAAAAATACAGCGTAGTG
>CAYYSK010000375.1:0-2134 GCA_964474345.1 uncultured Flavobacteriaceae bacterium | reverse complement strand
TTTATACGCTTTCGCGAAAGCATAAAAAATATGGAAATCGAACACGTAAAATGCTTAATTATAGGATCTGGACCAGCAGGATATACTGCGGCTATTTATGCAGCAAGAGCAAATATGGCTCCTGTACTATATCAAGGAATGCAACCTGGAGGGCAATTAACTACTACTAATGAAGTAGAAAATTTCCCTGGATATCCTGATGGAATTACGGGACCAGCTATGATGATTGAATTAATGAATCAAGCAAAACGTTTTGAAACTGATGTACGTGATGGATGGATCACTAAAGTAGATTTTTCTGGAGATGTACATAAAGTATGGGTAAATGGCGAAACAGAAATACATGCAGATACGATTGTTATTTCTACAGGAGCAACTGCAAAGTATTTAGGCCTTGAATCTGAACAAAAATACCTAAACTTAGGAGGAGGAGTTTCTGCATGTGCTGTTTGTGACGGATTTTTCTATAAAAACCAAGAAGTAGTGATTGTAGGTGCGGGAGATTCTGCCGCCGAAGAAGCGCATTACTTGTCTAAATTATGTACAAAGGTAACCATGCTTGTACGTCGTGATGAGTTCAGAGCGTCTAAGATTATGGCAGCTCGTGTAAAAAACACACCAAATATTGAAATCCTTTTTAATACAGAGACAGAAGAAGTGTTAGGAGATGGACAAGTAGTAACGGGTGTACGCGTTTTTAATAATAAAACAAACGAAAAACACGATATTCCTGCTACAGGATTTTTTGTAGCTATTGGACATAAGCCTAATACAGATATCTTTAAAGAGTACTTAGATCTAGATGAGACAGGATATATTATTAATGAGCCTGGCACATCAAGAACAAATGTTCCTGGAGTATTTGTTTCTGGAGATGCAGCAGATCATGTGTATCGTCAAGCAATTACAGCAGCAGGTACTGGATGTATGGCAGCACTGGATGCAGAGCGTTACCTCGCTGCAAAAGAAAGTGTAGTAGAAGCAGAAGCTTAAAAAGCTTCTCTCATTAATATATTAAAAACCTCTTAAGTTATATGCTTAGGAGGTTTTATTTTGCATTAAAATTTTTCTTATTATAAAATTACCTCCTAAATAAGAAAGACTTAGTACAGTGAAAATAACAGTGGTTATTATTGTAAATTCCATAAGAGAAGTACTTAATTTTGGGTATGCAGGATCAGTATCGATGGCATATCCTAATCCTGTTAATGTTATCGCAAGAATGATAAATATCCAGATATTTTTTTGATAGCGAGTTTTCATAGGGTGAATTTACAAAAAAAGCCCGCAAGATATTTGCGGACTTTCTTGTGTGAATCAAGAGCAGTGATTACACACAAATTTGGATTGGTTGTTGTATTGTTAAGAGAGATTAATCTTTTGCAGATACGCTTCCTCCAGAATAACTTTTCTTAGGTTTATCTACTTCTTTAGGGTTTCCCCAATAATCGATGTCACCTCCGCTAGAAGCACGTGCACGAAGTCTGTCTGTTACTCTAAGGTCTATATTTCCTCCACTAGAAGCATTTGCTGTGGCATATTTAGCTTTTAAATCTCTAGCATGTATAGAACCTCCGCTGGATACATCTGCATCTAGTTTTTCTGAACTTCCTGCAATACGTATAGAACCGCCACTACTTACATCTGTATCGATATTGCGTACAATAGCTTCGGCTTTTATAGAGCCTCCGCTAGATACATCTAAGCTTAAATCTTCTCCTTTTAAAACTTCTTTTGTAATGATATCGGCACCACTACTGGCTCTAATAGATTGTAAGTTTCCTACATACGTCACAAATACTTTTTTAGAAGTAGCACTACGTATATTGTGTTCAGAATAAATTTTTAATGTATTTCCTTTTACGTAAATATCAGCTAGTTCAATAATGTTTTCGTCTGCTTCTACAACGACAGAGAATTCAGATCCTTTTTCTAAATATACATCCCAACCATTTCCAGCAGATACGCCGTCAAAATCTTGAGAGATATTAAAATTTTCAGTTTGTACATTTCCGTTACCACGTACTTGGTTAAATGTGCCGTCAAAGACACAAGAAGTCATAAGTAAGGCAGAAAGTAACCCGATAATAAATTTGATAAGTGTTGTCATGATTACATGTTTTAGTGATTGATA
>CAYYSK010000374.1:0-2186 GCA_964474345.1 uncultured Flavobacteriaceae bacterium | reverse complement strand
GAAGTACTTACCTTGATTCAAACCAAAAAGATTACTAAAGTACCTGTAATCTTGATGGGGTCTGAGTTTTGGTCAGGTATGAAAGATTGGATCAAGAATGTGATGCTAGAACAAGCGCACAATATTAGCCCTCAAGACATGGATCTATTGCCAATAGTAGACACTCCAGAAGAGGTGGCAACAATTATCAATAATTATTATGATATGGAATCTAGTACCTTGACACCAAACTTTGAATTGTAGAAATAAATTTTAATATAATAAATCGAAAAAGGCTTGCATGACACCATGCAAGCCTTTTTCTTGAGTTTGACACTTAGTGATGATACAAGTAGTTCAAACCCCTATAAACATTGAGTTGTAAGGATGATTTTTTAAAAAATGTAGTGAGCCGATTTTTTTCAACACCCTATTACATACTGTATATCAAGCATATCTTTGTAGTGTGTCCTTTATACGAGTAGAAAAAAAGCCTTCGGGTACTTACATTAGAATTTTGGAGAGCTATCGAAAAGAAGATGGCAAACCTTCTCATCGTATTTTGCATAACCTTGGTAAAGTTGAAGACTATAGCCCTGCTGAGCTCAGAAGTATTGGGATCAAGCTTTATGAATTAGGTGGAGGACAGTTAAAGTCGTTTTTAAAGGGAGAGATTGTTGAATTGGACAGATTCAACTATGGCTACAAGCAGGTTTACAAAAAAGCATTATCGCACTATGGACTTTTAGCAGCTATCGATAGAATAAATCGCAAGTCGAAAATTACTTTTTCCCTCTTTGATTGTGTCCTGCTAATGTTACTTGAAAGACTTCATGAACCTTGTAGTAAGCTTAAAAGTTATCATCAACAAAATGAGTATCTACAACTTCCTAAAGTAGAACTTCATCACATTTATCGCAGCTTAGATGTACTGGCAAAATATAGCGAAGTCCTACAGCATCAAATATATCAAACAGGTAGAAACTTATTTAATAGTAAACTGGATGTTGTGTTTTATGACGTTACCACTTTTTACTTTCAAAGTGCAGTAGAGAAGGAAGGCCAATTGAGGCAAATGGGCTTTGGTAAAGATGGTAAAATAGGTAAAACGCAGATTTTGTTTTCCATGATGATTGATAAAGATAAAAATCCAATTGGCTACCAAGTATTCAAAGGGGATACATTCGAAGGGCATACTTTTGAACAAGCACTTGAGACCTTAAAAAGTAAATACAATATTGATAAAGTTATTGTAGTTGCTGACCGTGGTATGTTATCAAAAAACAATTTAGAGAAAACAGTAAGTAGAGGATACGATTATATTATAGGTGAGCGATTGAAGTCTTTGCCAAGCGAAGCAAAATTATATTTCACACAGAAGAGTAATTATATCAAGCAGTGGGTTTATCTAGATAATATGAAAGATAAAATCGCTGTTGATTATACTACCTTAGAAATAGGAGATAAAACAGTTATCTGCACATACTCCGAAAAGCGAGCGAAGAAAGATAAGCACGACAGGTTAGAAAGGATCGAAAAGGCTAAAAGATTGTTGAAAACACCATCTAAGCTTAAAAATAAAGCATACCGTTACTTTTTAAAAGTTGACAACAAAGAGCAATACCAAATAGACGATCAAAAAATAGCCGATGCTGAAAAATATGATGGTTTGATTGCTATAAGTACCAACACTATTTTAGAGCCAACTAAAATATTGGAACAGTACAAACAACTTTATAAAATTGAGCAGAGCTTTAGAACATTTAAATCGCACCTGGAAGTACGACCTATGTTCCATTGGACTGATAAAAGAATAGAAGGACACATCTGTTTATGCTACATAGCCTTAACAATACAGAATTGGGTAATCAATAAAGTAAACAAAAATGGACATCGTATAACCGAACAATCACTTCGTAAAACACTTGACGCTATGCAAGTAAGCGAAATACAAAACAATGGAAATAATTTTTACATTAGATCGAAACAAACTTCGACTCAAACGACAATACAGAAAGCTCTAGGCCTCAGAGCACTCCCTCCTATGTTCCCAACTAGCAGAAAACTATAGAATTTAATAGATAATTGACCCTTTTAGTGGCTTGTAGTGAGCCAAATAGAATGACCTACCATTGATAATCAGTAGCTTATGCTTATTAAGTGTCAAACTCAAGAAGAAGCAATTCTTGGAGTTAGGGACGGGATTT
>CAYYSK010000373.1:0-2213 GCA_964474345.1 uncultured Flavobacteriaceae bacterium | reverse complement strand
TAAACTACCTCGGGGCAAGTCCACGAGGCATTTATACGAAACTGAATTTTAATTTTGAGGCAAGTCTCGGGGTATTAAACCCTTTGCGGCGCCAATAAATTAGTTTTATTATTCTTACCTAGAGTCATTCATTTTTACACAAAAAATAATTTACGCTTAAAATCCATTATATAGTATTCAAATACAGTTTTGATTCTTAGAAAATTAAAAATAAGTATTTCACAATATGTAGGAATATTCCTTAATCATAATTATCATATCTTGCCAAACAACATAAAAATATCTATATTTGCACCTCCCCTATATCATTTTTAATTTAAAGTTAATATGTCAACCTTTCTTTACAAATCTACTTTACAGAAATACTTACTCTTTTTTATTTCCCGTTACTTAGGTAATTCTCTACGAGATATAAGTTATATCGCTGAATTTAAAACAGCCCCATTAGGAAGTCTCAATATCATAAATAATAATTCTAAAGATTATTATTTTAATGATAGAGAATATTAATTTAATAATGATTTCGAAAGATAAATCACTCTCATCATACTGACTAAAACACTTTACAGTTATTTATTTAAAAAAATCAAAAGAATTAGGGTAATAAAATGTAAGATAAGGAACATAAAAGCAACGTATCACATTTTTAAATTATTCAATAAATCAAAAACACAATACATTATTTTTCCAACCAAATATGTATCTCCAAAATCATAAACTATGTCTCCCAAAATTTACAAAACATTTACAGTAGTCCTTCTCATTCTTTTTGTGTCCTGTTCTGAAGACGATACTCCAGATACTCCGACCGTAAAAGAATTTAAAATATTACCTATAGGTGATTCCAGAGTTCAAGGAAATAGTCCTATTCATGAAAGTTATCGTTATGAATTGTGGAAAAATTTCATTGATTTTGATTGGTCTGTAGATTTGATAGGCCCTGAAATAGACAATAGCACATATCCTGAATATAATGAATTAGAATTTGATATTAATCATGCTGCTGTAAGTGGATATACGACTTTAAATGTATTAAGAACTATTGAAGAAACATTATTAGAAATAGACACACCTGATATTGTTTTACTTGGAATAGGAGGTAATGATTTAGTCCAAACTGGGGATTATGAACGTGCTATCTCAAATATTAATGAGATTATAGATATATTACAAACAAATAATCCAGATGTAACTATCTTTTTAGAACAAATAGCTCCAGCTAGAACAACAACTTTTAGATTTCAAGGCCTTCTTGAGGTATTTAATAATGGAATTGCTGATGTAGCTATATCTAAAACAACTACGACATCTGAGGTTGTCGCTGTAGATATGGCTTCTGGATGGGAAGATATTTTACTTGCTGATAATGTACATTATAATGGACTCGGTGCAAAAGTTATTGCAGATAGATATTATGATGCAATCGATGAACACGTAGAACAATAATAAACTTATATAACTACTACTAACACATCAAATTATTAAAGAATAATTTGATGTGTTTCAACACCCTGATCAGAGTATATTTTAATAAAATACACTCCTCTGTTTAACCCGAATTAGAATCCAATATAAAATTGAGCGTAATTTGTTCTATCTCTGGAGCTCCTCCATAAGATTGATATCCATCTATTGAGAATGTTTCGTCAAGGTCACAATCATATATCTCATGTAAATATCAAGTTTGGTTAAACAAATTAGGGTCTTGAGTTTTACTATGAGTACTCAAAAATAGGAAATACACTAAAAAGTAATAATTTATTCATGTTATGATTTTTAGATTCAAAACACATACTTTTAACTATCCATAAGATAGTAAAGATATGTATACATAAATTTAGCAATTATTCTAAATATCAAATAGTTAAACAAAGATCCCATATTAAGTAAAACCGTTTGTTTATGATATATTCTAAAAATATAAAAGCACTTAACGTATTAGGATATACAATTATAGATGACATGTACACGACTGAGGAAATTCTTCAGATAGGAAACCCATTCAAAAAACAACGTTACAAGGAGATTTCTTTTTAAAAACAAAAGATTTATTCGCCATACGACAACTTATCACACAAATCCCCCGAACTGAAAGAATTACTGTTTAATAAAAATTTATTGAACTTATTAAGGACTGTGTATCCTTCTAAATGTTTTCTAATACCATTTAATCTTTGAAAACACTGTTATAAGCGTTTACATAGAAATCGTAC
>CAYYSK010000372.1:0-2213 GCA_964474345.1 uncultured Flavobacteriaceae bacterium | reverse complement strand
GAAGTTCACCATCTTTTTTCTTTTTAAACTTTGACATAGTATTAATTCTTTTTAGGTTCTGCCTCAGATAATTTAAAAGGTACTAATGCTTTAATTTCTTTTAAACGTTCATCTGCTTTATCAATATTACCTTCATATGTACCAGCAGCTATTGCAGCTTTTACTTCAGTGTATTTCCATCCATACAAACGTTCTGATTCTCTATCTCTAAGGAAATTATATGCTGCACCTAATTCATTTTGAACAGCTATATAAGTAGCATAATTTGTTTTCCTAGCACTACTCATAGATATAATTGCCTTATCAGGGTTATCTGATGAGCTTGGACTACGAGATCCTTTACAAAAATTACAGTGACCTTCTTGACCAGCAGGAATCCCTCCATTATCTAAAAAGTCTATAGCAGCTTGTTTTAAATCTTTAAGTTGCATAGGTTCATCTTCTACTAGAAGGTCATTATTACCGTTTACCAATACTACAAAAAGGTTTTTTTGTTTAATAATTGGTGGCGGTGGATCATTTTCATTAATCGGAGGTGGCAATTGTCTAATCAAACCCTTATCCTTATCAATAGTTGTAGTAACTAAGAAGAAAATAAGAAGTAAGAATGCAATATCTGCCATAGACCCCGCATTAATTTCTGGTGCTGAGCGCTTTGCCATACTAATTTATTTTACGAGTTTCTTTGCTCCTGAGAACAACATTAATCCAATTGCTGTAATCGCTAGAATATAGAACGCATTAATTCCAGCTCCTATCCATTTTGCTCCATTTGCAGAAAGTACTTCTCCGTCTTTCATAGGTGTTTCAACACCACTTGCAGTAAAATAAGATATTGCTATTACAAAAAGGAATGCACCAACACCTATTAATGTGTTTTTTGCATTACCACTAAAAAGCCCTTTTAGAACAAATATTATTAACAATATTAGAATTAACCCAAGTACTATATATGCAATAAGCATTAAATTATTTATACTAGAAGGTATCTCCATTTTACTTATTCCTACTAATTTCAATTCTTCTTTAAGTCCTTCTCCATCCAAAGTCCATACAATACCAGCAAATATTAAGGCTACTATACCTAAGACAGCTACTATTATTTTTAATATTTTATGTAATCCCATAATTTTTAAAGTTTTTAAGGTATTACTATTATTTTTTATGCTTCACTAACATATCTACAAGAGTGATTGAAGAATCTTCCATATCGTTTACGATACTATCAATCTTTGCAATGATATAATTATAGAAAATTTGAAGTATGATAGCTACAACTAATCCAAATACTGTTGTAAGGAGTGCTACTTTAATACCTCCTGCTACAAGTGCTGGATTCATATCTCCCGCTGCTTCAATTTTATCGAATGCTTGAATCATCCCGATTACCGTTCCCATGAAACCAAGCATTGGTGCTAGTGCAATAAACAATGAAAGCCAAGAAACATTCTTTTCAAGTTGTCCCATTTGAACTCCTCCGTATGATACAACTGCTTTTTCAGCTGCTTCTACGCCTTCGCCTACACGATCAAGACCTTGATAATAAATAGAGGCTACAGGACCTTTTGTATTACGACAAACTTCTTTTGCAGCTTCAACTCCTCCGCTATTTAAAGCGTCCTCAACGTTTTGAGCTAACTTCTTTGTATTTGTAGTAGCAAGGTTTAAGTATATAATACGCTCAATAGCAATAGCTAATCCTAAGATAAGACATAAAAGAACTATTCCCATAAATCCAGGACCTCCTTCTATAAAACGTTTCTTTAAATCTTGTGTAAAAGATAATTCTTCTTCTTGAATAGTAGTTATAGTTGTTCCTGCATCAACACTAGCAACTATTTGCTGTACTTGTACTGGAAGAGTTGTCTGCGCATTGTTGGCTTTAGCTGTAAAAGTACCTAAAGCTACAACAGCTGCGATTGCCATAATAGAGAATAATTTTTTCATTGCTCTTGATCTTAAATTTAAATTAGTAAAGGGTTAAATATAGTAATTAATTACATTAATTCTTAAAAAAATAGCAGATAGAAACTGTTTAATTTATATAGTAGTCAAGTCACGCTCCTCGTACTTCCTTACTTAGAACGAAATAGCGCATTTTGAAACTAATAAACCTATAAATTGTTTCTATAATATGTATGAACATACTTATAAAAGAATACATTAATAATCTTTTATAAAGCAGAGAGGAAGGGATTCGAACCCTCGATACG
>CAYYSK010000371.1:0-2216 GCA_964474345.1 uncultured Flavobacteriaceae bacterium | reverse complement strand
AGTAACCTGAACTTAAATTAACACAAAAACTGTCCTATAAATAGGGGGATGATCAGATAAAACTAAAATCTAAATAACAAATGGAAAGATTATCTAAAGATGATATTAAATTAATGAAGTATATTAATAGTCTTGATATAGATTATTGTTCCTCTTATAATGAATCGGAAGAACATCCAGAATTAAAATTATTCTTTTGTAGTGTCTGTGAAAAACCCATATATGGTATTGATGAAGCGAATATAAAGGCACTTATACATATTACTGGACAATATCAGTTTTTGAAACAAAAATGATATTTTATTATAACATTTTAAAAACTAAGCTGAATATATAACTTAAAAGATTGATTTATCATAAAGGAAGTACCTACATAATCTATTAAACAGGAATTTGTTTTTGGTGCAAATAATCACTATTTTGCATCAAAATGAAAAACTATGGATACTGTTAGAAAATCAATTACTTTTACAGCGCAACAAGATAACTGGATAAAATTAAGAGTTCAAAATGGTGATTTTACTAATGACAGTGAATACGTAAGGGATTTAGTAAGGAAAGACCAAAAGGAAAATATGAAATTAAAGGAACTTAAAATGGCAATTGATGAAGGCTTACAAAGCGGAAGAAGTTCTTTAAAAATTTCAGACATTATTCGAAAAGTAGATAATGGGGAATTATAATTTATCTGGTCGTGCTCAAAATGATTTAGTGAATATATATAAATATGGTATTAAATATTTTGGTCAGAACCCAGCAACTAATTACTTGTCTGATTTAGAAGACTTTTTAGATGAATTGGCAGAACGACCAGAATTAGCAAAAAATGCATCTACAATTTCTCATTCATTAAAATATTATAGTTTCAAGGCTCATACCGTTTTTTACGTATTTGATGGATTAAATGAGATATATGTAATAAGAGTTTTAGGAAAACGAATGAATTTCATTGATCATTTATAGATTTTAATTTTATAAAATAACCTGTATAGACAACATCATCCAACCAAAAGCAAACAAAATCATCACTAAGCTTGTATTAAGCAAAGTCGAAATATCGCAAACTTATTACCTCAAGTCTCTGTTTGTCTTATTTATATAAAGGTTTTCTATCTTTGTAAAGATATAATGAAAGACTTAGACACTATATATAAAGAATATTATGAAATAATTGAAGGAGATACATTCGACTTTGATAAGTTTAATGAATACGCTATTGTTCATCACTCTAATGCTATTGAAGGGTCTACATTAACCAAAGAAGAAACTTTTTTACTATTAGATGAAAATCTTACTCCTAAAAATAAACCTTTAGCGCATAGTTTAATGGCAATAGATCACTTAGATGCATTAAAATATATTTTAATGCTAGCTAATAATAAAACCCTCTTATCTTCTGATAGTATCAAACAGCTTTCCGCTTTAATAATGAAGCACACTGGATCAGAAATATCAGCTATGGGAGGAACATTTGATTCTTCGAAGGGTGAATATCGAAAGGTGACGGTTAGAGCTGGTACAAGAACTTTTATAGATTACAAAAAAGTGCCCGAGCGTGTTAACCTTCTAATTGAATATCTAAATGATCAAATTACAAAAGTCAATGACTTTAATAGTATAAATGAACTTGCTTTTGATATTCATTTTCAGATTGTCTCCATACATCCGTTTGCAGATGGTAATGGAAGATTATCAAGGTTATTAATGAATTATATCCAAGCGTATCATAATATACCACTTACTATTGTTTACCCTGAAGATAAACAAGATTATTTTAATGCATTAGAAAGCACAAGAGAAAAAGAAGATATATCTATTTTTAGGAAGTTTATGTTTGACCAATCTAAAAAATATTTAATCAATCAAATACAGAACCTAACTCATAAACAAAAAGAAAAGAATAATACAAAAGGTTTAAATTTTTTGTTTTAAATAATATCATCCAACCAAAAGCAAACAAAATCTCCCACCCTACGTACACCTTATAACGACACAATCCCCGTAGTTACGGGGATTGTTATATATTGTATTGAAATAATTAATACAAAAATATATTCCTTAGTATAAATTAAAACCAACTACTATTTATTCTTTAACAATTTTATTAGTATGTGATCTTCCTAATTGATCTTGAAAAGTCAATAAGTATACTCCAGAAGAGAGATTACTAAAATCAAATTGTGTATTTGTACTCGTAAGATCATATTGCCTTATTG
>CAYYSK010000370.1:0-2242 GCA_964474345.1 uncultured Flavobacteriaceae bacterium | reverse complement strand
AGTACATTCGTTTTTTGATCAATAACTTCTACGGCAACGTTTTTTACATTATTTTTTATATTCTTTTCATCTGCAAGTGCTTGTAGACTTATAGAATATTGTTGTACTCCTACTGAATTTGCAGGAACAAGAATAGAAAGTACTTGAGAGTTTTTTTCTGGAGAGAAAGAGAGACGTTCTTGATGTACTACAGTATTTCCTGAACGTACTGTAAATTTAGATTGTACATTTTTTGTCCCATTATAATTCGCAAAAATCTCAACAGGAAATTTATTATTAATATATGCATATTTATTTACATTAACTTGCCCTAATGCGAGATCATCATGTACTGTAGTATCACCTACAACTACAGGGTACGTTTCTTGATTAAAGTTTTTACTTTGATATTCAAAAGCTTCTCCAAAAGTTTGATTTCCATCTGATAACAATACTACAGGTGCGACATCATTACGGTACAATGAAGTAAATGATGTAAAAACATTTGAAATATTAGTTTGTCTTTCTTTAAAATTTAAAGAATCTAGCCTTGTAACTTCTGTTCCAAAACTAAAATATTGAATATCAAAAGCATTGTTTAGGTTATCGCTTTCGCGAAAGCGTACTATAGCATCTTGTAAACGATCTCCAAATCCTAAATAGTCTATACTTGCTGAATTGTCTACAGCAATAGCTAAAGAGGGCTTTTCAGTATAATACGTTTTTTGTTTATAAGTAGGATTGATAAGCATAAGAAGCAATCCAAAAACAGTAAAAAAACGTAATAGTGCATAGACTTTAGTACGTTTTGTTTTATAAGTAGCCTTATAAAAATACTGGAACATAGCTATAGCCAAAGCAATAATTATGGCTCCAATAATCAATAATAAGGTTGTATTTGTCATATAATAAAAACTAGTCGAAGACTATTAGGTTAACATTCCTCCATCAACATTAAGTACTTGCCCAGTTACATACGCACTTAAATCACTTGCTAAAAACACACAAGCATTTGCAATGTCTTCTGGCTTCCCTCCTCTTTTTAAAGGAATAGCATTACGCCAACTAGTAACAGTATCTTCATTAAGTTTTTCTGTCATTTCAGTTTCAATAAATCCAGGAGCAATCACATTAGTACGGATATTACGTGATCCAAGCTCTAATGCCATTGATTTAGAAAAACCAATCATACCAGCTTTTGAGGCCGCATAATTTGCTTGTCCAGCATTTCCTTTAACACCAACGACAGAGCTCATATTAACAATACTTCCGTAACGTTGTTTAAGCATCGTACGCTGTACAGCTTTTGTCATATTAAATATTGATTTTAGATTAACTTCTATTACTTTATCAAAGTCTTCTTCAGACATACGCATTAAAAGATTATCTTTTGTAATACCTGCATTATTAATTAGAATATCAATAGCTCCAAAATCTGTTGCAACATCTTTGATAAGTTGTTGTGCTTGCTCAAAATCTGCTGCATTACTTTTATAACCTTTTGCTTTTACTCCTGTAGCATTAAGTGTATTTTCTAAAGCATTTGCAGCATCTACAGAAGAACTATATGTGAATGCAACGTTTGCTCCATGTTGTGCAAAAACTTCTGCTATTCCTTTACCAATACCACGACTTGCTCCAGTAATGATAGCCGTTTTTCCCTCAAGTAATTTCATATATATAGGTTATTTAATCTTAGTGTTTTCTCTCTTATCAAATATAAGGAAATGGATAAGGGTGTACACAAAAAAACCTCTTGAAAATTCAAGAGGTTTTTGATATTTATTCTATTCAAATATGAATTTATCCTAATACTTCAGCAATTTTCTTTCCTATTTCTGCAGGACTATCCACAACGTGGATTCCACATGCTCTCATAATCGCTTTTTTAGCTTGAGCAGTATCATCGCTTCCTCCTACAATAGCACCTGCATGTCCCATAGTACGTCCAGCTGGAGCAGTTTCACCTGCAATAAAACCAACTACTGGTTTTTTACTTCCACTATTTTTATACCAATTTGCAGCATCTGCTTCAAGTTGTCCTCCAATTTCTCCAATCATCACAACAGCTTCTGTTTCTGAATCATTGATTAACAGCTCTACAGCCTCTTTAGTAGTCGTTCCAATTATTGGATCTCCTCCTATTCCAATAGCAGTTGTAATTCCAAGTCCTTGTTTTACAACTTGGTCTGCAGCTTCATACGTAAGAGTTCCAGATTTTGAAACAATTCCTACACGTCCTTTCTTAAATACAAAACCTGGC
>CAYYSK010000369.1:0-2253 GCA_964474345.1 uncultured Flavobacteriaceae bacterium | reverse complement strand
GTTGAAATCGAAATCGAAAGTCAAACTCCTTGTTCTTATTTTTTATTACTTATTTATTCTTCCCAATCTTTGCTTGTTCTATATACAACACCTTTAAACAAAGTATTCTTAACTAAAAACTAATGTACCACTTTTACTGTGGTCTTATTCTTTTTTGTGGCAATATCATTTAATATCCATTCCATTTCTGTATCAATGCCTCGTAACCAATCTTCTTTAATTGGTTTTATTTCAACATCTGGATATACTCCATAGCCATCAGGTTCTTGATTAAAAGGAGTTTCTATTTGCATCAACCCTATATGAATGCGTACTTGGCTTTCTTTTAATTTATGGGTCCTAAACATACCTGCAACGGTTCCATTATATGCACCACCTGTTTCAGTTCCTACCAATGTAGCACGTTTTGTAGCTTGCATATAGTTACTAAATATAGAAGAAGCTGAAAAAGAATTTCCATTAATAAGGATATACACATCACCTGAAAAAGAATTTACTTTAGCTTTTGATAATTTTGAAGATGAAAGATTGTAATAGATCTTACCATCTACTTTTTTGGTTTTTAACAAATTGTGAGTGACAATTATAGGTGAAACTAAAACAGCGATTCCTCTTATAAAAAGAGGGTTCGTATTACTTAATATCGATTTCATCAAAGGTGTCCTATTAGTTACTTCACTTGGTAAAATAAACTGGAAAGTATCTTTTGTTAAATAGGAATATAAATCTTCAATTTCTGACAAACGCCCTCCTCCATTATCTCTCAAATCAATGACTAGATTTTTAGCATCTAAGGAATCTAATAATTGAAACGTTTCAGCATAAAAATCTTTATAGTTACCATTTGAAAAACCTCTTATTTTAAGGTAAGCTACAGTGCTATCTATATTTGCAAAACTTAAAGTACGTGTGTATTGCTTCTTTGATGGGACATACCCTCTTTTACTATTGTATCTTTTCAGTGTTTTTCGCGCTAGTTTTGCTTCCCTCTTTTCTGCTTTTGTTTGTTTTTTTCTTGGAGTGACCTGTATAGTATCTTTTATGGCTGTTGTATCTTTTTTCTTTTTTACCCAAGCATAGGTTTTTGTGAAAATAGAATCTTTGTTTTGAAATGTTACTTGAATGCTATCTTGAAAACCTTTTTCTAGATTATAAAAAGTACCAAATCGAGATCCTACAAAATTATCAAAAAGTGTTTTATTATATCCATCAGAGCTTATTAGTTTATTGTATTTTTTTATCAAAGTAGCTGGAACTACAGAATCAATCTTTATAATTTTACTTCCTATTAAGACATTATCTGTATCAATTCCATTTTTTATATATAACTCATCTTTAAAATTGATAAAATCTAATTTTGAAAAACCATTCTTGGCTCCTTTTAATTCTTTTCGTTTTTCTTTCTCTAAACGCACTTGAGGGGGTACCACAGAAATATGGCCTTGGCCTATACTTTTTACTACAGGCGCTAATTTCTCATAAAAAGCGCGACTGGTCAGAGGTGTTGTAATTGTGTTTTTTAAACTATCAAATTTTGTTTCTAACTTTTCCTTTGAAATATATTGATACAACTTAGGATGATTACGTCGTAACTGTCTATAGGTGGCATCTACATCTTTCTTTAGATCAACAATAGCGTGGTTTTGTGTTACACTTTTATTGTATTTTGCTACTGAAGCACAACTGGATAAAAGGACCGTAAAACAGATAAAATATAATATTCCTTTCATTACTTTTAGAGAACTTTTTTATTTCTTTTATTAAGTTAATTGTACATTAAGTTTAAGTTTTAACTGCCTGTTTGCCTGTTTAGTTTATTTTGATTAATGATCGTTGAATTTTCACCTTCTCAAATCTATAATCATTTATATTTTACTCTACCCAATCTTTTGTCGTTCTATAGACAACGCCCTTAAATAAAGCAACCAGTTCTTCTCCACGTTTTACCTCAACAATATTGAATCCTATTTTCATTTTTTGACGATCTACTGTTGATTCTGCTGTGATATAATCTCCTTCAACTAATGCTTCTATATGATTAATACTTGTCTCTATAGAAACTGCATATTTCCCATGCGTATTTGCTGTAAATCCAAAAGCAGTATCTGCTAATGAGTAGGCAATTCCTCCATGTGCAAAATCCATACTATTGAGCATTTCTTTGCGTATGGTCATTCCTACTTTTACATAACCTACTCTTGATTCTAAAATCTCAATTCCTAACCAAGTGCTATAAGCATCTTGAGCTAACAT
>CAYYSK010000368.1:0-2268 GCA_964474345.1 uncultured Flavobacteriaceae bacterium | reverse complement strand
TTTAATTTTGCGATTTTTTCCGAAAATCGCGAAATTCGCGAAATTTAAGACCCGCAAGGTATAACTTGACGTATTTATTTCACTCGCATCCATTTTGCGAGAATAACTGTGCAGAATTAAGTACCTTGTACTGTACAAAAAATAGTAAGAATAAGGTAGGATTGAATTTGTCAAGTGCCCAAATTTAGTTTTCTCTTATAAGATATGCGAAAAGAATTAGCCAGTATAGGGATCGACAAATTCTTTAAAACTTGGCGGGAAATTAATTCTTGGCGATCAACAAAATCTTTTTGGGAGTGTCATGTCTGCAATCTTTCTAAATTTTGTGGAATTTTGTCGATGGGTGATTATTTTTTAATTCGGCAGGGATTTAATTTTTCGTGAAATTTAATTCTTGTCAGATTTATTTTCCATGAAGTCACTACTATGTCACTTATGTTTCATTGCTAATTATTGCATTTCAAGGAATAAATAATTAATCGGAATAATTCAAATTATTAGAGAAGTTGACTTGTGGCTAGTCCTTTTTTATATATACCTGAGATGAAAATAGAAACAATGAATGACAAGACAGCTTCAAAATGTCTTAAATTTTTCCCATTAGAGCCTGGAATGTTTCTAACAAAAATGTTTGTTCATGCCTATAGTTGCATTTAGCAGAATTATTTCAATTATCTCCAGCCTGACAACATTTCTTTCCATGTTTCTTAACTTTTTCAAAATAAATAAGTGTCTATATATATGTTTCATTTTGCGGAATTTAGTTTTGTGTTTTGGGGCAAATTCGCAATAATATATTCCGCATTAATTAATTCCCTTAAGGCAATCTGTTCATATAATTAATAAATCAAAGGTTTATTAGTATATCATTAAAAACTAGGCAAAAAATGTTTCTTTCCTCAATTTACTGTTCATATAATTTATGGTAATACAACAAAATCATCATTATATATATTATATCTATAGTTATAATGCTGCATTGAATAAACTTCTCGATTATCAGAATCTTTATATAATGATGGATTTACATTTTGGATTAAAATCTCTTTAGTAGAGGTCGACTTCAAGGACATCTTTTTTGGTCTTGCTTCCTATATGATGTCCTTGGCTTCTCTTCATTAAGAAAGTCTTCATATAATATATTTATCAGTGACTAGACCAGTATTTCTAAGTATCAGCATTATTATACCACCAACCAATTAACCAATTAATTTTAGTATGATCTTGAATCAAAAACAGTAACTATTATGTATAATAAAGTAAATTTTTAAACACCATATGTATATATCTTATCTAAAAAAAAAAGATTGTGTGATTACTAGAACACAGTGAAGTACAAGTAATTTTATACTAAAACAATGGAGGGGAATAAAGAACATAATGACAAAATTAATACTCCCCACAAGAAAAGGTCTTTCCACATAAATATAAGCGCCTTTATCTTATTTATTTAAATACATCTTTCCCCATAATTCTGATTTGTAAAGTGCCTGTCGTTTTCTACTGTTTTTCAAAATAGCCAAAAGAAGGTAAAAACATTGGGAGCTTGGTTGAGAAAACCATTTTGTCAGACCTTTCTTCAGACTTTTCCTATAGCTATATAATATTTCTCCAAACTTCAGACTATTCAAGATCACAAGGTACAACCTTCATGTATATTTCTTTAAAACAGCTACCGTAACATGGGATGACTTGCATCATCTATAAAATCAGGAATCAGAGGTATCATAATATGAGACTAAAATTATTATAGGTTGATGCAGGCAATCTTTATGATGTAAGCCATGCAATTCTATCCAATAAAAATGTGAAACATAAAGAGATTAATCTATTTTTATGTTGATGCAAGTCACCCCATGTACAGTAGGGGTGGATAGCTACTTTGCTATCTTTATTATTATTTACAACGTCCTTCTATATCTAAAAAAAAGAACATCCATACTGCCCATCCATCAACCTCATGGCCGGGACGCTTTCTCGAACATCTCTCTGATCACAAAATAACAACAACAAAATACAATCTATTTCCAAGACTGCATAATTCAAGATTGTATAATTTGCAGACCCGGTCAGTCAAATGTCGTAAGCTGTTTTCGGGCATGCCCGGGCATGTTTGATGAACATATTTTTTTTCTTGCTGAACATATTTTTCGTTTTCTAGTGAACATATTTTTTTTGATGAATATATATTTTTTTTGATGAACATAATTTTTTTTGATGACCATATATTTTGATTTGATGACCATATATTTGATTGATGACCATATA
>CAYYSK010000367.1:0-2283 GCA_964474345.1 uncultured Flavobacteriaceae bacterium | reverse complement strand
TTCACTAATAATACAACTCATCTGTGCGTAAATTAAGAAAACGTTGTGTTGCAAAAAACGTGCTAATCCATGTAATAAATACACCTAACAGAAAGACTCCTAAGAAAAGAGCTCCTATCATGATTTTATCATCTAGTAATGCTAGATCAGGGAAAGATTCATTAAGATAATACAATATGACAGCCATACCAATAAGCGCAAGTAACGCACCTAACATTCCTAAACGCACGCTTCTCCATACAAAAGGACGGCGTATAAAACGTTTGGTCGCTCCTACCATTTGCATGGTTTTTATCGTAAAACGTTTTGCGTATACAGATAAACGTATCGAACTATTTATAAGTAATACCGCTATAAACGTAAAAACAATACTAATGATAAGTACCCAAAAACTAATACGTTTAATATTGTCACTCAATAACGAGATAAGTGATTGATCGTAGGTTACCTCATCTACAAAATCTTTGGAAGAAATCTCATCAGAAATCTCTTTGGTTTTTGTAGGTGACACATAAGCTGCTTTCAGATATACATCAATACTATTCTGTAACGGATTATATCCTAGAAAATCCATAAAATTCTCTCCAATCTCCTCACTATGTTCTTCGGCAGCAGTTTCTTTAGATACAAAAACAGATGATTTTGTATAGGTCGCTAATGCTAGTGATTTTTCTAATTGTTTAATTTCAATCTCTTTAGCGGTATCTTTAAGATACACCGTAAGTACTACTTTCTCTTTTACTTGATCGGCTACTGTTTTTGATTTAATTACAATAATTCCAAGACTTCCCAATAAAAAAAGAACCAATGTAATACTAATGATTACAGAGACGTATGAGAAAAACAATCGGCGTTTTTGATAACGTTCAAATGAGGATGCCATAGATGCAATTAAGAATGATTACGTAAAAATAACAATGATTTTTACATACTTCTATAAACAACGTCTAAAGTTTCCACATTGTTATAAACGCACAAAAGTCTTATTCACATTTATGAGTATCTTTCAGGCATTAATATAAAACCAATACAATCATCCATATTCAAAAAATTCTTTCTTTTCTTTGCTGAATTGCCAAAAAAAGAAATCGAAGATTCACAAAATCCAAAATAGAAAATATAATTCAGTGAGCTAAACAAAAAAGTCTAGATTGACGAAACCTCATCTAAAATTTATTGTTCAATTTCTGAATTTCATAAACTCGCTATGCTTAAACAGTGTGAAATTCTACGGAATTCTCATTTCAAATTTCGCGACAATTTTTAGATAGATCAATGAATACGAATAAACACTTTTAAAAATATGTATGAATACTTTTCTTAAAGACATAAAAATCTCCAGACCTGGATTGTGGTTTCCTACAGTATGGATGTACTTAGTTCCTTTTAGTCTAGAGACTTCTTTCTGGAAAGAGCCTCTATTTTGGATTGGTTTTTTCTTTGTTACTTTTCCTTTAAACTTCCTTGTATATGGTCTTAATGATTATAATGATGTGGCCTCAGACAAAGTCAATGATCGTAAAGGAAATTTCTTATTTGGCGCCAAAGCTTCTCTACAACACTTAGTAAAAGTTCCCAAGAAAATAGCACTCGTGCTTCTCCCATTTATCATATATTTTACCATAAAATCTGGCATATATATGTTTCTGTTATTGGTGTTTATGGTGATCATCAATATCGTGTATAATTTTAAGCCTTTTCGGATTAAAGAACGCCCACCTTTTGAAATATGTATCCAGATAGGTTATGTATTTACAGCAGTATTTAGCGTATTACTCAACGATCTTTCTATGCTTCCTTGGCAGACATTACTATATCTTACACTATTTGCTTTTCAGGCCCATATTGCTGGAGAAATCATGGATATAGAACCCGATAGAGTAGCAAACAAAAAAACGACAGCGACCGTTATAGGGCGTAAAAATACTAAGTACATCATGCTGGTATTATTACTTCTTGAAGTATACATTCTTGCAGTTTGGTTTCAAGATTATGTGTTGGCAGGTTTTCTAGCTATATTTTCTATATGGATGGTACTCGATGTGCTTATCTTCTTTAAAGACAAACCTTATTCTGTACCACAGATGAAACTCTTTGGGCTTGCTATGAACCTCTCTGCGATCGCCTCTATGTTATGGGCATTGTATGCTGGTAAATTATTACATCCTGTGTTTTGATGTACACACTTTCGCTTTTACTTGATTGACTACTTTTTCATTTAATCCGATTTATGCATTAGAAAATCTATTACATCACAAAACCACTGCAAGCACTATCACTACG
>CAYYSK010000366.1:0-2382 GCA_964474345.1 uncultured Flavobacteriaceae bacterium | reverse complement strand
CCAAGTAATGCTTTGTCAACAATTTGGTCATATTCTTTACAAAAATCATCTATAATACAGAAAATTTTAATAATTTTATTACTAGAAATCATAAGCAGAATATTGTTTAATAAATTGAAATTCAGTACTTTAATTTATTAAATATTCTGCTTTTTTCATATAATAAAATCAAATTTCTTACGTCGAACTCACATTAATTATGCATTAGTTTTTGATGAGCAAGCTCATATTTCAAGTAAAAATAACCAACATAATAAAATTAAGATTATATAATAGAAATGGTATAGTAACACCTTGTGTCTATTTCACATTGAGTCCCTTCAATTTCTGAAATATGCGTAGCGATTTACTATCTGTCATCACAGACACATAATTACAGATATTCATCAACTCTTCATATAAGGATACTTCTTCTTGATTAGAATCTTCAAACAACTTTAAAACAAGTTTATCATAATGTGTTAGCGAATTATTAATTGCTTTACACCTACTATCCAAAAGTGTAGAAAGAATCTCATAACCTGCTATTTCTTTCTCAATAACCTCTTGGCTTTGGTATATATTTGAAACACTAATCTTTAATATATCTTCTATCTGAGCTTCATACTTGGATTTGTCTAATAACGCTTTCGCGAAAGCGCCCTCAAGAATAGCCTCTTCATGATCCATAAATATAGCAACCGCCTCTTCTATTAAGGTGCCTATAGCAAGCGCTCTAAGATATCCAACACGTGCAGCCTTTGTAGTGAGTTCATAATATTTTTTAGTATTAATATTAGGAACCAGCTTTACCATATACTCCAATGCATAATCTTCAGAAATTAATCCTAGGTTAATTCCATCTTCAAAATCTATGATAGTATAACAAATATCATCTGCTGCTTCGACTAAGAATGTTAAAGGATGTCTTGCATAACTTATATCTTTCCCTTTGCGAGTTTGTAACAATCCTAATTCTTCTGCTACTTCTTGAAATGCTTGTTTTTCACTCTGAAAAAAACCAAATTTCTTATCGGCAATATGCTTTGTAGGTTTTACGGGTAATGATTCTTTTGGATATTTCATAAAAGCCCCCAATGTTGCATAGGATAATCGCAAGCCACCAGTCGCTCCAGGCATAGACTCTGTTAATATCTTAAAGCCATTTGCATTTCCTTCAAAAGTGCATAAGTCTTGATATTCTTTATCGGTAAGTTGTGATGCAAAGCGTTTTCCATTCCCATTTTTAAAATAGTCACCTATGGCTTTTTCTCCCGAATGTCCAAAAGGTGGATTTCCTATATCATGAGCAAGTGCCGCTGCGGCGACAATGGCTCCAAAATCATTAAACTGATAGCCGTGTACTTCAGAAAGATGCGGGTATTTTTCAAGAATTTGTTTTCCCACTTGCCTTCCTAGAGATCTGCCCACCACAGCTACTTCTAGACTATGGGTAAGTCGGGTATGTACAAAATCGGTTTTAGAAAGAGGGATGACCTGTGTTTTATCCTGAAGACTTCTAAAGGCTGAAGAAAAAATAATACGATCATAATCTACTTCAAAACCTAAACGTGTTTCGTCTTGTTCTTTACGTAATCGTTTATTGGTATCTCCTTGTCTTTTGAGTGATAATAGACGTTCCCATTGCATCATAATAGTCCTATTTAATAATTGCAAGATACGGGTTGTTATGCCACTTCGACAAACTCAGTATAACATTTCGCAAAATCGAACTTGTGAGATTCACGATCAAAGGGAGAGCGCAGCATTAAACCCGAATTATGCAATAGAAAATCTATTACGGCCTGAAATCACTTTAAACCCAATCGCTACGCTGTATTTTTTAATTTAACCATAACGATGCTATGCTAAAATTAAGAAATACTTGGTTTTAGTGTGCTTTCAAACCTCATTACAAAGTTCTATTGCATAATTCGGGTTAAAGCGTATTTACAGACAGTTACATCTTTAAGGAAACACACAGGAAACATTAAGACATTTCTGTTAACATTAACCTTACACAAACATCACAACTTCCTAAAACAACAATAACAATCGCTTAACCATTTTAGCATATTTCTGATATTTCTTTGCACCAGAAAACAAACCCTAATTAATGAAACAATTTTTCCTCTTTGCACTATTCCTTTTTTCTTTTACTATACAAGCACAAGAAAACGGAACAATATCAGGAACATTAACAGATAAGGAAAGTGCAGATGGACAGCCTTTACCTTTTGCCAGTGTTATAATTAAAGGAACTACACAAGGATCTACTTCTGACTTTGATGGTAATTACATCATTACTAATGTGGCTCCTGGAACATACACCCTTGTTATTTCTTTTGTAGGATATGAGACAACTGAAGTTCCTAATGTTATTGTTACTTCTGACCAAACAAC
>CAYYSK010000365.1:0-2385 GCA_964474345.1 uncultured Flavobacteriaceae bacterium | reverse complement strand
TCTAGGTATAGAACCTTCGGCAATACTGACGTTCAGGGATGAGTATCTTCGATTGGCAGATGATGTTGAGGCGGCAAAAAAAGTATCTGAAAGAGCATTCTTGATTGAAGAGTTTTTGCATAGCGAAATCAAATTAGGAAATATCAAACCTGAGCAATTTTCCGCGAAAGCAAAAACACTTAAAATTCATGCACATTGTCATCAGAAAGCACTCTCATCTGTAGCGCATACATTTGCTATACTAAACCTTCCTATAAATTATACACCAACCATTATTCCATCTGGATGTTGCGGAATGGCAGGTAGTTTTGGATATGAAAAAGAACATTATGATATAAGTATGCAAATGGGAGAACAAACCTTATTCCCAGCCATACGTAAAGCAGATGATACTGTTATCATAGCAGCAAATGGAACTAGCTGTAGACATCAAATAAAAGATGGAACACAGCGTAAAGCATTGCATCCAGTAACAATATTAAGACAAGCGTTAAACGTTGAGTAGAATGAATGCAGAATTCGGGTTTAATTGTGTTTTTTTTGGAGTTTTGATAACTTAAAACCTAACTACCATTATTCGCAAAAAGAAGACGAACTCTATTTAAATTGACAATTCTTTAGTAATTTTAAGATTGATTATAACTTTATTACACTATGTCAATTCAGCCAAAAATAACGCGATTCATTCAAAATGTAATATCCAAATATCAGATATGCAACAGTATATTTATGACGTTGCTCTTCGTTGATGTTACCAAAACAGGGGCTTTATTACCGTTATTTCATGAGACATGTCAAAAAAGCTTTACTGACAACTGTACGTTCCTAGATGTATATCAGAAAGTACAGCGAGTTCAATCTTACGTTTTAATTCGAATTATGCATTAAAAAATCTATTACAGCTTGAATGTACTGCAATATATACCGTTGCACTTAACTCTCCACCTTCGTGAAGACAGGCTTTACGGTGCTATGCTAAAACTCATAAAATGCTATATTTTATGGCACATC
Organism: uncultured Flavobacteriaceae bacterium; assembly: GCA_964474345.1. Classification (GTDB taxonomy): domain Bacteria; phylum Bacteroidota; class Bacteroidia; order Flavobacteriales; family Flavobacteriaceae; genus Dokdonia. Next base: position 1,374 of record CAYYSK010000365.1, on the reverse strand, counting down.
CAACCTTCATCACGAAGTTCTAATGCATAATTCGGGTTTAATAGATTACATTTTAATAAGCAATGTCTTAAAAAGATAATACCTACCTGTTATGCAAGCGTTAAAAATTTACAAAGTAGATGTTGTGAATTGATAGAATATGATCATCATAATTATTTATTACTTCTCAAGTATCTTTTGTATTTTCACTGAAAACTACAAATTATGAAAATCCTATCTACAATTTTATGTGCTATGACCTTTATGGTAGGCATATCACAAAGTTATCAATCGGCAGAAAGTGTCGCCTATGATCAAGCTAATGATCGTTGGCTAGTTGCTAATGGTTCAAACATCATTATAGATGATGGAAATGGAAATCTTAGCTTTTTTGGAAATGGAAGCGCTACTCATGGTATGGAAATTCTAGGTAATATCTTATTTGCTATAGATTCTAACGTTATAAGAGGCTATGATCTTAATACGGCCACTGAAGTTATGAGTCTTACAATTAATGGAGTAGGATTTTTAAATGGTATGGCAAATGATGGTATAGATCAACTATATGTGACTGATTTTTCTCAAGGAAATATCCATCAAATTGATGTCTCAAATATTAATAATCCTACAAGTAATCAGATTGTTTCTAATACTGGACAGTCTCCTAATGGAATTTTATACGATGGTGCTAATAATAGATTATTATTTGTCACTTTTACGAGTAATGCAAGTATACGTCAAGTAGATTTAGTAGATAATAGCGTAAGTGATATTGTAAGTAATACTGGTTTAGGAAATATAGATGGTATTACGTATAGTGAGACGTTAGATGAGTATTATGTATCTTCTTGGAGCCCTGCAACAATTACTCGTTATAATAATGATTTTACTACAAGTAGTATTGTAGATACCCCAGGAATAAATAATCCTGCAGATATAGATATAGATGATATAAATGGAATTGTTGGTGTTCCGATATTTAATGATGTTCTTTTTACAGAAGTAGGACAAACTGCTGCTATTGATGAAGTTTTACTAGATAAAATTCAATTTTCTATTTCAGAAAACCCTGTGAGTACTTCTAGTCGTATTTCTTTTACATTACAGGAAACCACTAATGTAGCTATGTCTTTGTATAGTATTGACGGCAAATTAGTCAGGAATTTATTCTCAGAAAATAACTCCATAGGAGAAAAACAAGTTCTATTAAAAGCTTCGTCTATATCAAGCGGTATGTATTTATTAAATATTAGATTAAATAATCAAATCTTAGTAAAGAAGATCCTTGTTAACTAATTAGATATATACATAGTAAAAAGAAGTTATTATTTTAACCCGAATATGCATTAGAAAATCTATTACAGCTTGAATGTACTGCAAAATATACCGTTGCAC
>CAYYSK010000364.1:0-2396 GCA_964474345.1 uncultured Flavobacteriaceae bacterium | reverse complement strand
ATAGTATGTTTTTCATGGCTTTGTAGGTGTTATTATATACGCTTTCGCGAAAGCGTAAAAAAGATTCACTCGCATTCATTTACATAGGATTCAAAAGTAAAAAAACCCGCTGTTACAGCGGATTTTATTATTAAACTCTATAGATTCCTGTAGACTACTACTTATCCTCTTTTATCTCTTCAGCATCTTCTATCGTTTCTGTAGGTTTTGAGGTGTCTTTTCCCTTTAAATATTCCGGTAATTCCATTCCCGCCATATTAAACATTTCTTGTAATGGAGGCACAGCTCCATACATTCCTGAGATAAAGTTTGAAGTCGATGTTTTCCCATCTTTTTGGCCACCATTTTCCCAAACAGTTACTTTATCTATCTTAATGTTTTTAATAGCTTCTGCTTGCGTAGCAACTAACTCAGGAAGTTTATCTGCAATTAATAGCAATACTGCGTCTTTAGAATTATTACCAGCTGCTTTCACTATTTGATCAAGACCCGCTGCTTGTTTCGTTAAGACTTCATACAATCCTTGTGCTTCTGCTTGTGCTTTAAATAGTATTGCATCTGCCTCTCCTTTTGCACGGCGTCTTATTTTTTCTGCTTCGGCCTCTGCATCGATTTCTACTTTACGCTTATCAATCTCTGCAGGTACAATGATATCTGCTTCTTGAGAAGAACGTTCTCTATCTGCACGGGCAAGTTCGGCATCTTTCTCTGCTGCATATGACTCTTCCAATGCTTTTGCACTTTGTACTTTTTCTGATGCAATTGCTACACGTTCTGCTTCTGCTTCACGTTGACGACGTAAGGAATCTGAATTTGCTACTGCGATTTTTGCTTGATTTTCTCCTTCTACAGCTTGTGCATTTGCTGCCGCTACTTGTGAACGTTCATCTTGAACCGCATTTGCTTCTCCAATAGATCCATCACGTGTTTTTTCTGCTACCGATTTACGTGCTGCATTAATTGCATGTGCCGCAGCTTCTTTTCCTAATGCTTCTATATATCCAGATTCATCTACAATATCTGTGATATTTACGTTGATTAATTTAAGTCCTACTTTTTTTAATTCTCCTTCAACACTTTGTGAGATATTCGTCAAGAATTTATCACGATCCGAATTGATTTCTTCAATATCCATAGAAGCTACTACAAGACGTAACTGCCCAAAGATAATCTCCATCGCAAGTTCTTTTACATCTTCCATACGTAATCCTAATAAGCGCTCTGCAGCATTTTGCATTACGCCTGGTTCTGTAGAGATACCAATCGTAAATCGAGAAGGTACATTTACACGAATATTTTGTTTACTCAAGGCATTGATAAGATTTACTTCAATAGACATAGGTGTTAAGTCTAAGAATTCGTAATCTTGAAAAACTGGCAGTATAAAAGCAGCTCCTCCATGAATACACTTGGCTGATTTTCCTCCTCCAACTTTTCCATATACTACAAGGATACGATCCGAAGGGCAGCGTTTGTAACGACGTATAATAACAATAAGGATAATAAAAAGAAATAGAATAGCTGCTCCAATACCGGCAACACCAGCTATTCCATCAGTTTGTAATAGCAATAATTTTAACATAAGTTTTGATTATTTAGTTTGTGATACAATTAGAATTCCGTTTGATGTAATTTCTTTTACTGTGATAACCGTATTTGTAGATAGATCGCGCTCTTCATCTGTAAGTGCATCGAGTTCTCTTAGCGCGCCTTGTACAGTGACTTGTACTTTCCCCATACGCGAACGATTTGCCCCTATAGTAAGATATACTTCTCCTATTTGCCCTATCGCATTTTCCATTCTTAATGTACCACTACTTGTCATTTTAAGCATTTGATACATTAAAAATGCCATCACAAACATCATTGCTAGACCACAGACTGCAGCAAGAAGCACCACAATTCCTTTTGACATCCCTGCCTCTAGAAATGATATTCCGCTCCATCCAAAAATGGTAAAAAAGGCAACGATGTTTTTAAAACTAAAAAACTGAAAGCCTATTCCAGTATCGCCTTCAATACCTGCATCTACATCACCGTCAATACCATCTGTATCGCCACCTATTAAGGTGGTTACCAGAACAAAAACAAAAAACACAGAAGCAATTAAAGCGATACCCCAAAAGACCTGTTCAAAACCCGAGAGTGCACTATACCATTCTTGCATAAGAAACATTTAAAAGATTACTAAAAATTTACTTTGAAAAGATAGCGACTTTATCTGCGATGACAAAGTTCTATTTTGAAACCAATACGCTTACCGCATTACCTCCAAAACCAACAGCGTTTACGAGAATATTATTGAGCTTTTGGGATCTTGTTTTCTCTTCCAGATATGGAATGCCAATATATGTTTGATGTTGTAACATCTGTACGGCAAGTTTGAGACTTAACAG
>CAYYSK010000363.1:0-2407 GCA_964474345.1 uncultured Flavobacteriaceae bacterium | reverse complement strand
TTTGCTTCATTTTCTTTTTTCATTTGTTCTCCTATTTGATTAGAAGCCACAAAAGAAGTGATCATATCATTAAGCATATTACTTCCTGCTTGAGGAGAGTTAGGCATTAAGATTAGGTTAGAGTTGGTTTGCTCTCCCATAGATTGTAAGGTGTCATAATGTTGCGTTACTACAATGAGCGCAGATGCTTCTTGAGAATTGATCCCTACATTATTTAATACATCTACAGATTCTTCAAGACCACGAGCAATCTCACGACGTTGATCAGCAATACCTTGTCCTTGTAAACGTTTAGATTCTGCTTCTGCACGTGCTTTTGCAACAATTTTAATACGCTCAGCTTCTGCTTCAAACTCTGCAGCTACTTTTTCACGTTCTGCCGCATTAATACGGTTCATTGCTTCTTTTACCTGTAAATCAGGATCAATGTCTGTTACTAACGTTTTAATAATATCAAAACCATAACTAGACATCGCTTCATTAAGCTCTCCTTTTACAGCAATAGCAATATCATCTTTACGCTCAAATACATCATCCAATTTCATTTTTGGAACCTCTGCACGTACAACATCAAATACATAAGAAGTAATTTGATCATGTGGGTTTTCTAATTTATAGAAGGCATCATATACAGCATCTTTACGTACCTGAAACTGTACAGAGATTTTAAGTCGAACAAAAACATCATCTTTTGTTTTTGTTTCTACAACAACATCTAGTTGTTGGATACGTAAATTAACACGCCCCGCTATTTTATCAAAAATCGGAATTTTGAATTGAAGCCCAGAATGACGTGTACCTATAAATTTTCCAAATCGTTCTACAATAGCAGCTGTTTGCTGTTTGACCATAAATATTCCTGAAAGAATAATTAAGACCACAAAAAATAAAGCAATATAGAGTCCAATGTTACCCATAATAATTTTTTTAGTTAGTGATTAAAGTGATGAAGTTATTAAAATAACTACATATATGTCTACGTTATTACCAAAATGTAACAAGTCTTATAGTATTTAGTACATTTGCGACCTTAATAAACTAATACTTTTTAATTTATTTGCCCCAATTCCTATGAAATTACACTTTTTTATTTTTATGTTCTTTGCTGGTATTGTCAGTATGTATGGACAATCCCATCGTAATACAGGAAGTTATAATAGGATAGGATTGCAAGGGAAAATTTTACTTACCTCTATAGATAGTGATAATCTTACTATAGATGGAAACGAAGGGTTTCAAGGAGGATTTACTACCAGAGGACGTGTGTATAATAATTGGGGAATCGTTTATGGTATTGATTTTTTGAGTGCAAATGTTTCCATACAAGGAACTGGAGCTGGACAAGCCATAGATAATCAGATAGACTATAATTTTATTGGGGCACAACTCAATTTTTTATTAAGTTATAACCTAATTGGACAGAATCTAGCTATAGATTTTGGACCAGCATTATTAGTTAATGGTAAATTGAAACTTAAAGATGATGCTCAATCGGATACTAGAATTGCTGGATTTTCAAGCTTGACAGGAGAAAATTTAGAAGAAATTTCTAAGGTGAACCCTTTTGCTGTAATAGGTCTAACAGGAGGTTTTGAAAATGTACGTCTTTCTATACAATACCAATACGGAGTGACTAATATTCTTAATGGACTTAATCAACAAGACTTAGATCTTATTGATCCAGAAGCTAGAAATTTTAAAGGGACAGCTTCTTTTATCTCTGCAGGTATTGTATTTTATCTATAAGAGATAACAACGATAAGCAAAAAAGCTTCACTGTTTAGAGTGAAGCTTTTTTGTTTTTAATGTACCGTCTTGATATTTATAAAGTAGCAATTGCTTTATTGATACGAGCAATGGTTTCTTCTTTTCCTATTGTTGTAGCAATATCAAAAACATCTGGTCCTTGCATGGCGCCTACGAGACTTAATCGTAAAGGTTGCATTACTTTTCCAAAACCAAGTTCGTTAGAAGTGATCCATCCTTTTACAGCATCTTGAAGTGTTGAGGTATTAAATGTATCTACTCCTTCAATAACTGTAATAACTTTTTGCATGAGTGTTCCCGTATCTTCTTTCCATCCTTTTTTAGACGCTTTTTCATCATATGATGTTGGAGCAGTAAAGAAATAACTTCCTAAATTCCATAGATCAGAAACAAAAGTTGCGCGCTCTTTTATAAGGCTTGTAACAGCAGTTGTATAATCTAGAGAGACCTCAATGCCTTTATCAACTAGAAGTTGCTTAAAATGAGCTGAAATTACATCGTTATCTGTCTGCTGTAAATAATGTTGCTGAAACCATTTTGTTTTTTCTGGATCAAACTTAGCGCCCGCTTTATTTACACGAGCAAGATCAAATGCTTGTACTAATTCTTCTAAAGAGAAAATTTCTTGCTCTGTTCCTGG
>CAYYSK010000362.1:0-2424 GCA_964474345.1 uncultured Flavobacteriaceae bacterium | reverse complement strand
AATGTCTATTAAGCAGGTATGAATTTACTTGTTGCATTGTATCTATAGCTACACCTACCATAATTAATAGAGAAGTACCACCATAAAACAAAGCCCATCCTTGTTGTATTCCGATAACATTAAATGCTATTGCGGGGAATATTGCTATGAGTGCCAAAAATATAGATCCTGGCAGTGTTATTTGTGACATGATTTTATCTAAATACTCTGCAGTCTCACTACCTGGGCGAATACCAGCAATAAAACCACCACTACGCTTAAGGTCATCTGCCATTTTATTTGTAGGAACAGTGATAGCAGTATAAAAATATGTAAAGATTATAATTAGTAATCCAAACACAAGGTTATACCAAAATCCAAATATATTACCTCCAAATTCAGCTTGTAACCATTGTCCTGCTGAAGTGTTTTCTAAAAAACTAGCCCCTCCTATTAAACCAGGTACAAACATAATTGCTTGTGCAAATATAATTGGCATAACACCTGAAGCATTTAATTTTAAAGGGATATATTGACGGCTTCCAAAAACATTCTTTTCATATGCTCCACTTGCAGTTCTTCTTGCATATGAAACCGGAATTTGTCGGACAGCCATTACAAGAAGGACGGATAATAATATAATTATAAACCATAAAGCCACTTCAATCAATATTAATATGAGGCCTCCATTTCCAGCTTCAAGTCTTGATGTAATATTTTGAGCAAAAGAAAGGGGAAGTGTTGCAATAATACCCACCATAATTAAAAGTGAAATACCATTACCAATCCCTTTATCTGTTATCTTTTCTCCTAACCACATTGCAAAAATACAACCAGTTACAAGTATCATTACTGATGAAATATAGAATACAGGTGTTTTACCTAAAATAAATGCAGATTCAGGAACACCTAATGTTCCGAGAGCTGCAAGATAACCTGGAGCTTGTAATAAACAAATTCCTATAGTAAGCCATCTTGTTATTTGGTTAATCTTACGACGACCACTCTCTCCTTCTTTTTGTAATTTCTGTAAATAAGGAATTGCAATTCCCATTAATTGAACTACAATAGAAGCCGAGATATATGGCATAATACCAAGTGCAAATACAGAAGCATTAGAAAAAGCTCCTCCAGTAAAAGCATTAAGCAAACCTCCTAATCCAGCATTAAAATTGGCAGCAAAACTTCCTAATTGAGACGCATCTATACCGGGTAATACTATTTGAGCACCAAAACGATATACGAGGAGTAGAGTTAACGTAAGCAGAATACGATTCTTAAGCTCGTCAATTTTCCAAATATTTTTTATTGTATCTATAAATTTCATCCTCTTATATCAATTATAAAGTTACAGCTTCACCTCCAGCAGCTTCAACAGCTTGTTTAGCTGATGCTGTAAACTTATGAGCAGAAACTTTAAGTTTTGCTTTAAGTTCTCCTCTTCCTAATATTTTTACTAGATCGTTTTTTCCAACAAGGCGATTCTCAACTAATACATCTAGAGTCACCTCGTTTTTAATACGGCCAGCATCAACATATTTCTGAAGAGTGTCTAAGTTTACACCTGCATACTCTTTACGGTTAATGTTTTTAAAACCAAATTTAGGAACACGTCTTTGTAAAGGCATTTGACCTCCTTCAAAACCTATTTTCTTAGAATAACCAGAACGAGATTTTTGTCCTTTATGTCCACGACCAGCCGTACCTCCGTTACCAGTTGCCTGACCACGACCTCTACGACTATCGTTTTTCTTAACTGAACCCTTTGCAGGTTGTAAGGTATTTAAATTCATCTATCTTATTATTTATGCTTCTTCTACAGAAACTAAATGACTAACTTTATTTATCATACCAAGAATGTTTGGAGTATTCTCATGCTCCTTTACTTGGCCCATCTTTCTTAATCCAAGAGCCTCTAGGGTTCTCTTCTGGTCTTTAGGGCGATTAATCGCACTACGTACCTTTGTTACTTTAATCTTTGCCATAACTTCTTGGTTTATCCTTTAAATACTTTCTCTAGAGAAATTCCTCTTTGTTTTGCAACAGTTTCTGCACTTCTTAATTGAAGTAAAGCATCAAAAGTAGCCTTAACAACGTTATGTGGATTAGAAGAGCCTTGATTCTTAGATAATACATCGTGTATTCCTACAGATTCAAGTACTGCTCTAATAGCACCACCTGCAATTACTCCTGTTCCGGCAGCAGCAGGCAACAGTAATACTCTTGCGCCTCCATACTTTCCTTTTTGTTCATGAGGAATTGTTTTTTTATTTAATGGAATACGAACAAGGTTTTTCTTAGCATCTTCAACAGCTTTTGCAATAGCAGAAGCTACTTCTTTAGACTTGCCTAATCCTTGTCCAACTACACCATTTTCATCTCCAACAACTACAATAGCAGAAAAACCAAAGGCTCTACCTCCTTTTGTTACTTTAGTAACACGTT
>CAYYSK010000361.1:0-2474 GCA_964474345.1 uncultured Flavobacteriaceae bacterium | reverse complement strand
TTCAAAAAATCACAGGAATGAAAAGGTTTAAGCTCAATAAAATAGGACGTCGTTTTTGGAGAACTATAGGAACACTATTTGTACTTCTCATTATTTTTAATATTTATTATTTAGCTACGTTTACACGCTTTCGCGAAAGCGCACCCATCACCACTGCCATTAGTCATTCTAAATACACATCCCAAATTCAAGAAGCAACTGCCAGATTGGACGCCATTGCAAATCAAAAAGAATTGCCCTCATTTTCTGTAGCAGTAGGACATAAAGGGAAATTGATTTGGTCTGCCGCAGTTGGATATCAAGATATCAAAAACGGAATCCCAGCGACTCCAAAAACGCAATATCGTATAGGAAGCACTTCAAAAGCCGTCACCACAACAGGAGTTGCTCGAGCAGTAGATGATCGCAAGATTCAACTAGATGCAATTATAGGAGATACGATTACAAACTGGACACAAAAAGAATGGGGTTTTAATATGCAACAATTACTGAGTCATACCGCTGGTGTCGGGAATTATACAGATTTTGGTATTGCTTCTGGAAAATATACATTGTGTAATTGTTACGAATTTAAAACAGCATCAGAAGGATTAAAAGTATTTGATCAGTACGACTTAATTTTTGAACCTGGTACTTCTTTTGCCTATTCTACATTTGACATCAATCTTGCAAGTGTTGTTCTAGAACAAGCAGTAAATACCCCTTTTTTAGAGTATATGGATAGTCAAGTATTTCAACCTTTAGGAATGAAGGATACGTATGGGGATCATAACCGTCCTAAAACGGAACACTTTGCGACATTCTATGAAACTGAAGGAGGGTATTATCGTGAGTATCGAAATTTTGAACAAGTATATGATATCAATTTAAGCTATAAATGGGCCGGTGGTGGCTTTATCTCCACACCTACAGATCTTGTCAACATGGGGAATGGATATCTCATAAATGATGTCTTCTTAAGTCATGAGATCAAACGTGCTTTCTGGACACCAATGAAGTTAAATACTGGTGAAGTTAATGAGCAATTATATGCACTAGGGTGGCGCTCCTATCTAGAATATAAAAATGTAGATCTCTTAGATGGAGAGACACCTATATGGATGGTACATCATGGAGGTGTGAGTAAAGGGTCTCAAAATTTCTTGGTTTTATTTCCTAATTATGATCTTGTGATAGATGCATCTATCAATACCAACGTAGAAAATTTTGGAACCTTCTCAAATGAGGTATATAAAATTGCAAATGCATTTCTAAAAACTATAGAAAAAGACGAGACATCACTTTATAGAGAAATCAAAGAAAACTTATAAAAACATCTTATACTATGAAAACACACGTTTACCTATGTTTACTCTATACAGTATGTTCTCTATTAATTAGTGAAAGACTTCACAGTCAGACTTCCCGAATACAACAATTACAGTTTACTATAGATACTATTGTATCTAATAAAATGAAGCAATACAATATTCCTGGACTCGCTATTGGAGTTGTTTCTCAAGATACGATCACGTATACGAAAGGTTATGGAGTACGAAGTATATACACTAGAAACCCTGTTACAGAAAACACGGTGTTCCATACCGCTTCTATTAGTAAGTTATTTACTGCAATTGCTATTATTGATCTTGAACAAAAAGGTTGTTTACATCTTGATGACCCATTTATAGAGATTGCTCCTGAATTAAAATCTGAGAATAAAAATGTGAATACGATTACAATACGACAGCTATTAAATCACACATCTGGCCTAGGAGATATTACTAATTATCATTGGAGTAATCATAATACGTCCAATAACAGTCTCAAGAATGCTCTATTAAAATTAAACTTAGAGACTAAGCAAAAGCTTTCTGTTACGTATTCATATAGCAACCTAGGATATAACATGCTGGGATATATCATTGAAAAAGTAACAAATCAATCTTTTGAGGACTATTTACAAAAAGAAGTTTTAGATATGATTGGGATGTCTCATAGTGATTTTAGATATTTTAATATTCCTGATCATCTACGTACGTCTCCTCACTCTAAAAGTTGGTTAAACAAAACGTACATTAGAAAAAACTATCCATATACTAGAGAACATGCGCCAAGTAGTACCTTAAATGCTTCGGCGAGAGATTTAAATCTATGGATGATCTCCTTTTTAAAAGAATTGAAAGGACCTTCAAGAACTACATATCAAAATATGATTCGACCTTCATTTGAACCGTATCCATATATAGGTCTTGGTTTTCAATTATATGATGTTCATTCTAAAAAAGCAATAGGGCATTATGGAGGTGACAAAGGATTTAGAAGTTTTTTAATCATGATCCCAGAACAAGATATTGGTATTGTTCTTCTCGCAAATTGTGATTATAATGAAGATTTTAGACAAGAGATCGTCTATGAAATTGCATCATTAATGATGCATTAGTAAACTACCTCGAGGCAAGCCCACGAGGCATTTATACGAAACTGAATTTTAA
>CAYYSK010000360.1:0-2484 GCA_964474345.1 uncultured Flavobacteriaceae bacterium | reverse complement strand
TGCCATAAGTTTAGAAATCAGGCACGCTAACACAATATGCTTTACTCTATTTATGGTGATGAAATTTCCAATACGCACAGTAAAAGAAAAAAAATTGAGTGAGTTAACCTGTGCTAAAAAAATTGCCAAACGAATATAACTAGTACTAATCACACTTTCACTCAGTAAAATAAACTTGCAAAAATTTTAGAATATTTTAGGAATTATGTTGATGCTCAGAATTTACAGGTCATACATTTTGTTGCTAATAATAAAAAAATTATATAAAGCTGAAACTTTTACTGTAACAACACTGTACTTTTATACTATAAGCAATCAGCAACGGATCAAGGCTTATGATAATTTGCGAAATTTCGCCGAAATTTCGTTGGAGGATTTTCTGTTAAAAACCTATATAAAGCTCTTAAAAATTATGGTATCTTACTTTTAATACAGCAAAGGTCGTTTATATTGACTCTAAATAACATAAAAACATCAAATACACCCAAATAAATAGCACTTTTTCGTTCGAAACTGATATTCATATTTACTTTTCCAGCAGTCTTTTTTTCCTTCCTTTCTCTTTGAAACGAACCAGGGGGTAACGAAAATAAATTATCGAACGTGGACAAACGGACCATATATGGTCAAAGAAATGTTATAACATCGAAAATTCAACCCCACGTGGGGTTCAAGAAAATTTGTAAAATGCGAAATTTCGTAAATTACAAGTTTTTAAAAACTGTTTCCAAGAAGAGACAAGATGTTTATGTAGGAAGAAAGTCAATTAAAATACGATATATGCAAATTAAAACATTGGGAAATAATCCCCACGTAGAAAACAAGCTGTCCTAGGAAATTTTAAACATTTGTAAAATGCGAAATTTCGCAAATTACAACTTTTTTTAAAGTCGCTTCCAGAGAAAAGACAAAGAATCCTAGGCTGTAGAACTTTCTCATATGATATTTTGCCAATCAGAACATTAGGAAATAATTCCTATGTTGAAAACTAGTTCTGTAATTTTTGAAAAAATTGTAAAATGCGAAATTTCGCAAATTACAACTTTTTTGAAAACGATTTCCAGAGAAAATTGAAAGACCCGGCAGGTACACAGAGTCACTCGAATACGATATTTTACCAATTAGAACATTATAAAATAATCCCCACGTGGAAAACACGCTCTCCTAGGAAATTTTAAAAATTTGTAAAATGCGAAATTTCGCAAATTACAACTTTTTGAAAACATTTTCTACCTTAAAAAATGGAAGGCCAAGGCTATCAAGGAGTAACTAAAGCACAAGATGTTGCCAATTAGAATATTGGGGAATAATGCCCACCCGTGGAAAACACGCTCTCCTAGGAAATTTTAAAAATTTGTAAAATGCGAAATTTCGCAAATTACAACTTTTTGAAAACATTTTCTACCTTAAAAAATGGAAGGCCAAGGCTATCAAGGAGTAACTAAAGCACAAGATGTTGCCAATTAAAACATTGGGGAATGCTCTTGAAAACGCGTTTGAATCATCATTTCCAATTGAAGGTTATTATATTTTGTTCTTTGTCTTTTTTTTCTTTTTTTTCTTTTTTTTTTTTTTAATAAGTCGCTTCCTGCAAGGCTAAGAGCCACTACTAGGCAGGAAGCTAAAAATTTTAATACACAGTTTATTCTAAAACTTATGCTCAATACTTTAAGTGCCAACATTTGGCAGAGAGTAAAAATTACTTACTTCCAAAGACCTAATCTCTTTTGGTTAAAGTGCCTTAAAGTTACGAAAGTTTAAATATTTCTCTCCATCTTTTAGTTTTTAGACCCTTTTCGAAAAAAAACGCAAAATTAAATAACAGTAAAAAAAAATTAAAATAGTAATAATTGCCAAATTAAAATACAAGTTTTTTTTAATAAGCATATGAAATTTTACAAACAGTTTCGAATATGCTAAACTTCCATCTACATATTTCAAACAGCCATGATCTATGATAGGCGTAAATTGATATTCAGAGAGTTTAAATTTATTGGACACACTGTCCAACGTGTTTGGAACTGAATAGAAGAATAGAAGTTGAAATAGAGTTTTAGGAAAAGGTTAATTTAATCATTATTATAATTTATTCACTTTTAATAGACTCAAATCCGAATCAAACCAGCATTCACCTTCGCTGTTTCATCCATGTAAAGGATGATATGGAAAGGGAGCTTCAAAATGAGGGGGTATCACAAAAGGAAATTGAAAGGATAATTACCAGCTTGCTCGGAAAAGAATGCAATGGTGTCAGAACTATGGGGTTGGTTGATAATGATGATGACGAATCTTTCATCGCTTCTTACAACATTTTGAAGTTGAAACTGCCCGAGAGATTTGTACAGTGGTTAGAAACAACGAAAGGGCGCTACCGTTCACTTCCAGACACAATGAAAAGATGTATGCTGCGACCCATCAGAACCTCTGCTGAATTGGTACGTGGTATACGTGGACTTGGAGAGCATCGCCTTATATCTAAAAAGA
>CAYYSK010000359.1:0-2495 GCA_964474345.1 uncultured Flavobacteriaceae bacterium | reverse complement strand
AAAAAGATACTGTTTAGGGGTTGCCCCAAATTGATGAGGCACTACATTTGCAGTGATACAAATATCTAAATCCTGATCGTTATCAATATCAACAGCAATGACTTTGGAGGCATTTATAAAAAGGTCTTTAAAAGCTTCTTGGTTTCTTTGTAATGTGTCTTGTGTATTGATATACAATCTTGGTTGTAGGGCTTGCCCTCTCCTAAACTCATTTCCACCACTTACAACTAATACATCATTTTTGTGATCACTATTGGCATCAAAAACAAGTGCATGAATATCTTCATTAATTTGAGTCTTTTTGGGATCTGGAAATGACTGTTCTATAAAAGTGCCGTCTTCTTTTTGTAACCATATGAGTGAAGATTGTCCCTTTGCACCGAGAGTAATAATATCATCAAGTGAATCATTATTAATATCTCCTGTTGTAATCACCGAACCTAAATTAGTTGTCGCATAAGGAACTAATGGATCTCTACTAAACTCTATAGATGTACCATCTTTATGTGTAAAATCTATAGGTGCTATTGCACTTTTAAGAAATGATTGTTGTTTCTGTGTTTGTAACTCTTCATAGAAATGACCTGTTGCATTTTTATAATCTATAGTGATTGTCTGATTTGGAGTAATATTTTTAAGTGTTTGGTGTTTTCCATCAGACCAAATAACGCGTAAAGAGTCTACTTTTTTAATAGTTCTTAATCCTATAAATACATTAGGAGGGACTGCAGATAGAAATCCTTTTGTAGTGTAATTCTCAAAGTATTGCTGTCCTTGATTTGTAAATATTTGTGCTTTTGCACCTATCCCAAAAACGTTTTTGTCACTTCCTTTAAATTGAATCTTTAGGTATGAAGTTTTTCCTTCAGATTTTTGTGTGGTGTTTTCTAATATGAATGCAGGTTGATTTAAATTATTAACCACAAGATCAAGGTCTCCATCATTATCAAGATCTCCATAACTGGCTCCATGACTAAAAGAAGGTTGCTGTTGCTGCCATAAAGAACTTACATCTTCAAATTGTGCATTCCCTTTGTTTTTATAAAAGTAATTGGCAGTTTTCTTTTCTGGTAATTCATTAATGAAAGCTAGTTCTTCTGCTTGCATACCTTTGCCGAGCCTTTTCTGTATGCTTTCGTTAGATATAAAGCTTACAAAATCCATATCATTGGTAGCTCCTTGTATGCCATTTGTAATATAAATGTCTTTATAACCATCATTATCAAAATCGGCTACTAGTGGAGACCAAGACCATTCTGTTGCAGGAATACCACTTAAAAAAGCAGTTTCTACGTATGTATCGTTCCCTAAATTAAGATGCAGTGTGTTTTGCATAAATTGGGGTTCATAACCATTACGAAGCTGATTTTGAAAGATGGGGTAATTGTATTCAGTTCCAGATGCTTTTAATGTTTTTAAATCTTCGGGAAGCATATCTAATGAGATAATATCTGAATAGCCATCATTATTAATGTCTGTAATAGTATTTCCCATAGAAAAATGAGAACTATGACCTAGTATGGACTTTGTAGAATTTACTTCGGTAAATGTTCCATCTTTTTGATTGATATATAAATAATCATTTTCAAAAAAATCGTTTCCTATATATAAATCAGGATATCCATCATTATTGACATCTGCTGTTGATACGCCAAGACCATATCCCAATTTACTTTGAAATATTCCAGTATCATCAGTTACATCAACAAAAAAACCTTGTTGGTTTTCCAGTAGTTTGTCTCCGTATATTGAATCTTTCTTTTTACGTAATGCCCCTTTTCCATAGTTGCTATTAGGGTGTAGTGAGTGATTCAATATAAAAACATCTAAATCTCCGTCAAGATCATAATCAAAAAATGAAGCTTGAGATGATAGTCCAGGTATTGCCAAACCATAGGTAGCAGCTTCCTCTTTAAATGTTGGTATGCCAGAAGTAGTGACTCCTTGATTTATATACAATAAGTTGCTTCCCGTAAGCTCAAGATGACCGCTTACTTTAGACACATAAATATCTAGAAACCCATCATAGTTAATATCTACTATAGTTACTCCAGTTGTCCAACCTTGTTGATTTGTAATATGTGCTTGTTCTGTACTATTTTCAAATTTCAGATTTCCTTTATTGATATATAATTGATCTGCTTGTTGATTTGAAGTAAAGTAAATATCTTCTAGTCCATCATTATTAAAATCTGCGATAGCAGTACCTGCTCCATTATAGAAATAGAGGTAGTTTAAGATGTTTAATTCTGGTGTGTCGTGTACATCATTTGAAAAAGAGATACCAGAATCTGATACTTCAATAAAAAGAGGTTGAAGTGTTTTTTCTTCACAAGAAATGAAGAGAAATGAGAATACTATTATTAAAAATAAGGGCTTCAAAGTTCAAATTAATATAAAAAATGAATAAAAAAGAGGGTTGAAACAACCCTCTTTTTAAGCTTAATTCAAAGTTTCAGGATTAATATCCTGGATTCTGTGTTAAATTAGGATTT
>CAYYSK010000358.1:0-2499 GCA_964474345.1 uncultured Flavobacteriaceae bacterium | reverse complement strand
CCTGAACACCTTTATATTTCTCCAGAAAGTAGCTATCTATATACTCTACCATATCTGTACGATCTTGATTTGACGCATCTATTTTACGTTTTAAAGTAAGTGCTGCAACTGGATCAATTTGTGGATCACGGATGATGTCTTCATAATGCCATTGTACAGTATCAATCCAAGATTTTCTGTATAAAAGATGTCCTATTAAATCTTCACTCTTATTATACTTATTTTCAAAAGCTTGATCTACCGTATTTAAGATATGATAATTTTCTATGGCTTCTCTAAATATACGGTTTGCTTTGTCTGTAAACATAGTTTTACTTTTCTAAAATGTGTAAATATTCTGTAGTGCTTGTCGCTTTATGATTTCTATTTTCAGTTTTATCTGCTTTAAAACGTTGATATTCTGTCGTGACAAGATCATATTCTCCATATTCTTCCATAATCCTTCTTACAACATCTGGAGACATTAGTCCTTCATTATTGTAACTTAAAAAAATGTATTTAAACTGTGCATTTTTTATAAGTTCTTTAAAAGCTGCAACGACTTTTACACTACTGCAATAGGCGCTTTTATTATAAGTTCTTAAACCTGTTTTGCCCCTTGGTGCAAAGGTATCATATTTTGCAATAGTATTAAGCACATGATAGTTTGCTCCATATTGTCTCGCATTATATGGAGGGTCGAGATATAGAATATCTCCTTTTATTCTTTTGATAAGTACATTTCCATCCTCTTGATACACACTATGGCCGGATTGTGTTATGTCAAAATAAGCTGGTTCTAGTTGTAGTGTTCTTGTTGCAGACTTTTTAATTTTTTTCAAATAAGCACCATATATAGAAGCTGTATTGGCAACTTTATCTGCACTTTCAATAAGAGATGCTAGCAAGAAAAAATAATCATCTTCTGTAATCACATTTGTGAGTCTCCATTGTTCAATTTTTGTACGTATAGCATCTATTTTTTGTGCATTCTCTTTTGAGAAATAGAGTCGATCACCAACTCCTCCTTCTCCATAATGTTCAAAAATAAAGCCTTGACTTCCTTCTAATTCATTAAGGGTATTAAAAAGAGCTGTTAGATCTATTTTTTTATGATTACCAATATAGTTTCTATTTAAAACATAACTATAATATTCCAAGTCATTTGCAATAACAGATTCTACAAGATGCTTAAAATTGCGTCCTACACTTCCTGTTCCCGCAAAAAGATCACAAAATACTTTATGACTCAAGTTTTGACCACAAACATCTGTCACTGTTGTTTTTATAAAGTCTGAAAGTTTATGTTTTGATCCTATATAATTCATTGTGAGGCACAATTGATATTCATAATTGATATGTCAACTGGTTTGCAAATGTAAGGAGATCATATGATCTTCTATTTTGAGATGTAATTAGTCTGTTTATAATCATTTAAGCGAGCATCATTTTTATACTAAAGACAGTATATAGCCCACAAAAGGCAGTAAAACTACAATCCAAAGTAAGAACTCTTTAAATAGCTTACCGCTAGCATTTTCAAGATAGTTTGTCATAATAATTGCCAAAGGAATACCAAAAAAATACCATTCTGCTCCTGTTTTATTATAGGTAATCATAACTAGACCTAATGATAATATAGCCATTAAAAGAACAAGCAAATATAATGGGCGTTGTGCTAGGGTTACTTTCTTAGAATCTTGCAAATATTTAAACAGAGTCCATAAAAAGAGTGTCAAAAAAATGGCAATAGGTAATAATACCATAAAAGAGGAATATGATGAGAAATCAAAAGAAAAATCATCTACAATATCCAATACAAATGATTGATCTCCTCCCGTATAAATCACATAACAAATACTTAATATAGCTACGCAGATTATAGAAAGTATAGGTATAAACCAATATCTTATAGTATTACTTCCATAAAATAAAAGCCCCGCAAGAAGGACGATAAAAAATGTACTGGTCCAAAAATAAGTCATTGTAGCAAGACACAACCATAGCCCTGCATCAAACAATTTACGTTCCATGTATAGTCCTGATCTAAAACTCAAAATTCTTCGTAGCGCTAACATAACAAACACACCACTTATAAGTATTTTAGAATTTTGCAATGCCTCCGGCAATGCTGAAGCAAAGGCAACAAATAATAGTATCCTATAGGAAGTCGGTTTTGTTAGATCGTTTTTTTGAGAAATAAAATTCAAAATAAACATCGTTGTTACAAATAACATCCATAATCCTACAACTTGTAGCATAGTATTCCATGCAAATCCTTCTGAAAACTGAGAAATATTAGCCAAAAAAAAGTGAATTGTCAGGTATATTATGACAATAACCGTATGTATTGGTTTTGATGTGCTAAAAAAGCTTGTGAGCATAGGTGGTTTTTTCTATTTTTGCGCTGTCGTAGAATAAATATATCTACGTATAGCTAAGATACCATTATTGTAAACATACGAACTTATGAGTTTGAAAGGAATTTTTGAAGGGATACAAGCATTTGCAGAAGAAACA
>CAYYSK010000357.1:0-2518 GCA_964474345.1 uncultured Flavobacteriaceae bacterium | reverse complement strand
TTCTGGGGAATTATTCAATATGGAATTCCGAAAATGATTTTATAAGGAACGACTAGATATAGTATGTATTCTTTCATTCGTTTCAGTAGATGTGTTTATTTCTGAAAATTCTTACCCACTAAACAATAGAGTATTTTGAAGAAAAACAATGTAGTATAGGAATTATCCTTTTCGTTTTACCCAAACGTTTAAAAGCATACCGAGAACTACAAGTGTCATTCCGATAATAGGCCATAGGGTATAGCTCTCATCAAATAAGAAAAAACCAAACAGTAAAGCATATACCAATTCCATGTATTTAATAGGGGCCACTGTACTAGTATCTGCCAGTTGGAAGGCACGAGTAAGAAATACTTGGCCTATAAGTCCTAAAATCCCAATAATAGATACCCACCACCATTCTTGCCCCACGGGCATACGCCAATATTGAATAAAAAACAAACTACCTACAATAGAGAAAACCATAAAGTAATTAATGATCGTAAGGAAGTGCTCTCGAGATCCTAGATACCTGACAATAGCAAAAACGCCACCTACAAGAATGGATGATAACATGATCAATATAAAACTAGTCGTATCTATTCTAAAATCAACTCCTTTCATAATAAAAGCTCCCGCGATAGAAATCACAAGGCTTAACCACTGTCCTAACTTTACAACTTCTTTTAAGAAAAAATAAGCAAGGATGACACTAAAAATAGGCGCCGTATATCGTAAGGCTACGGCAGAACCTAAGGGTATATCTTGAACCACTTTAAAGAATAATGCAAGAGATACAAAGCTAAGAACGCCTCTAAGACTTAACCAAAATACATTCTTTCCAACAATGGGAACTTTCTTAATAAGCATATATGGAAATATAAATATAAAGGTGCCAAAGGCTCTAAAAAAAACAACTTGTAACGGGTGAAAATCGTCTAAGTATTTTGCCAGAAGATTCATCCACGCAAAGGCAAAGGCAGCGATAAGCATGTAGACAATTCCTCTACTCACAGAGACGACTTTTGTTTATCGTGCTAAAGTACAATAAAAGAGATAGTCGATATTGTTTGAATTTCTTAATTTTTGTTTTTTAATTCATAAAGTATCGTGTCTATATCTTTAATTAAAGGCTTCCAACTTACCTTTGCTGCTTGCTTATTTAACCAAACAGTATATATGCAAAAAATACCCATTAATGAACTCCATAACACTTTGCTTCCTAGTTTTATGGGAAGTACTTCTAAGACGATGTCTGGAGTATCAATAGGTAAAGAGTCTCCAATACTCCATACAAATATGAGATAAGAAATAAATATAGGAATGACCATCCAGTATAAAACAGAACCCAACAAAGTTGCTTGATTAAGCATAAATTGTTTTTGTTGTTGTAATTGCTCTGTAATAGATAGAAATAATTTCTGTGTATGTTTGCTTTTTCGATTTGCACGTAGTTTAAATATGTAATAAATATAAGATCCAATAAGTGAAATTCCACCAATTTTAGATACAAACGATGGCGTATAATATGTTAGATAACCAAATAAGAATATGCTTGCGATAGCTCCAATAGTTTCTCTATAATCTCGATTACGTACAATACGTTCTCTCTGTTCCATTTTATATGTAAAATCTTTCATAAGTTTTGAAGTGTTAATTGTTATTTCTTCATAAATAGAAGAGCGTTTCCATATGTTTTTTAATTCTTGTTCTTCCATATTAATTAAGCTTTAGAGTAATGCAATCCAGTAATTTTTTACGAATACGTTTCATTTTTACTGCAATATGATTTTCTGATAATCCAGTAATAAGTGCAATTTCTTTATAAGGAACCTCATCTAGATATAAAATAACAATAGACGTATCTGCATCATTTAGAGTTGCGATACAATTCTTAAGAAATATATATCTTTCATCATTTTGTTGATCTGATGACACTTCCGAAATCATGAATTGGATAGCATCGTAAGCTATAGTTTTAAGACGTTCTTTTTCAAATTTTAATTTAGAACGTAAACATACATTCAGTGCAATTTTATATATCCAAGTATTTATAGAAGACTGTCCTTTAAAATTTGAAAAAGACTTCCATATCTGATAAGCTACTTCTTGAAAAAGATCTTGTGGTTCTATAGGAGAAATAGCGTACATACGGCAAATTCTATAGATTTTGTGTTTATTGTCTTCTAGGACACTTTCGTATGAGAATTTATTTTTATGGTTCACCTATTTTCTTTTACTCTTCTGTTATATTAGTTACAGAAAGTAAGTAAATATGACAAAAAGCATCTATTTTCTTTTGTAGGAGTATATACGCTTTCGCGAAAGCACATAAAAATCAAAGAGATGCAATTTGAAAATTCTTAACTTAATGACATTGAGCGATGCTATACTGAAAATAAGAAAACACTAGTGTTTATTATAGTTTTGCATTTCATTACGAAGTTCTAATCCATAATTTGGAATTATGAATTTTCTATGTATCAAAAATTGCGCCACTAAAAAAGCGAACCTTATAAAGATTCGCTTTGTTATTTTA
>CAYYSK010000356.1:0-2558 GCA_964474345.1 uncultured Flavobacteriaceae bacterium | reverse complement strand
ATCCAGATGTACTTATTATGGATGAGCCTACCAATGATTTGGATTATGAAACAATTAATTGGTTAGAACATTTCTTAGCAAACTATGACAATTGTGTTATAGTAGTATCGCATGATAGACACTTCTTAGATGCTGTTTGTACACATATTTCTGATATTGATCATAGTAAAATTACTCATTATAGTGGGAATTATACATTTTGGTATGAATCATCTCAATTAGCAGCGAGACAAAGAGCTCAACAAAATAAAAAAGCAGAAGAAAAGAAAAAAGAGTTACAGGAGTTTATAGCCCGTTTTAGTGCAAATGTTGCTAAATCTAAACAAGCAACTTCTCGTAAGAAAATGATTGATAAATTAAATATTGAAGAAATTAAACCTTCAAGTAGACGTTATCCAGGAATTATTTTTGATAGAGATAGAGAAGCTGGAGATCAAATATTTAATTCTCAAGGACTCTCTGCTTCTATTGATGGAGAGGTTTTATTTAAAGGAATTGATATTAATCTTGCAAAAGGAGATAAAGCAGTACTTTTCTCTAAAGATAGTAGAGCAACATCTGCGTTTTATGAGATTATAAATAATAAACAAAAGGCAGATAGCGGAGAATTCTCTTGGGGAATCACAACGACACAATCATATCTTCCATTAGACAATTCTGAGTATTTCCAATCAGCAGAATTAAACCTTGTAGACTGGTTACGTCAATATGCACAAACTGAAGAAGAAAGAGAAGAGGTCCATTTAAGAGGTTTTTTAGGCAAAATGATATTTAGTGGGGAAGAAGCATTAAAAAAATCTAATGTCCTTTCAGGAGGAGAGAAAGTGCGTTGTATGATTAGTAAAATGATGATGAAACGTGCTAATATTCTTATGGTCGATGAGCCTACCAATCATTTAGATTTAGAATCTATTACAGCATTTAATAATGCTTTAAAAAACTTTAAAGGAACTGTAATACTAACAACACATGATCATGAGTTTGCACAAACTGTTGGAAATCGTGTCATTGAGTTAACACCAAAAGGAGTTATAGATCGTTATATGACTTTTGATGAGTATATGAGTGACTCAAAAATTAAAGATTTAAGAATAAGTATGTATAGTTAAGAGTTATACTTTCTTCTGCGAAAAGTGATGAATAATAGCCCAAGTACAGAAGATGATAAGAGTACTACTTAATACAATGCGCCAAGTAGGAAGTGCTTTTCCACTTAATAAAGGAGATAATCTCCATAATGAATATATAATAATTACGACATTTATTAATAAGTTTACAGGGGACCTACGATAGGTCTCCTTTTTTTGCCTCCTTTTTGATGAAGATATAGGTATAACATCTTCTTTTTGACTTGCAATTTGAGCAAGTTCATTATCAGATAGTTTATCAGTATCCATATTTTCTAATGTTGTTGAGACAATATGTTTTGCTTTAAGGATATCTTTTTTATTTACAAATAACTTTGTGTCATTATCAAAAGCAGCTACATAACCACCTCTCAAAGCACTTTCTGCATCATCTCTTTCAATACTAGATATACCAGCTTCTTCTAAAACTAATTTGAGGTGTTGTACTGTGATTTTTGATCCAGTAAAAACTTTTTTATATTGAGAATCGGGTATTATATTCATTTAACGCGTTTTGTCATATTTGCTATTCCAGATAGCAGTATTAAAGTTTTTTCCTAATGCAAATCCATAAAATAACACAATTGCTGCTATAGATTTAAACATAAAAAAGAAAACCATTAGGTCTTGAGAGAAATCTTGCTTTTTAGTAAATAAACCATCTGGAATAAGCGCTGTTGCAAGTAAGCTCAATAAAACGATCAAAACAATTAAATTTTCAAATGATTTATAAGGCCACATAAGTAGTTTACGTAGTGGGTGTAAATCATTACCCCAGGTATGTATTAGGTAATAATAATCATTTCCGATTGGGGTAAATAGTAATGGATCATCTGCTTTTTCTAGAACAAACATTTTTGAAGGAGCAATAATTTTAAAACTTTCAAGTGTAATATGATGCTTATTTTCTAAATATTTGATTTCATCAAGTGCCTCTTGAGGGTATCTACCTTTAAAGTATTTAGAATCCAGAAATCGTAATCTATAATCGATACATATTTTTTTAATTTCCTTACTCTGAAAGATTCGATCTTTATCAAGTAAATCAATATTAAAAGTTTGTGCGTGATTGTTAGAAATGCCTTGTAAAACATCTAAAATTACATTTTCGCGGAAGCAGTCCTCATTAAGGATATAATGCACTTGAGCTAATATATCTACTTCATTATTATTTTTACTACGTTCTCTAAGTAATTTTTCTTGAATATTAGTTCTCGATAGTAACATCTCCTTTTTGTTTAAAGATACGCAGTTTTATGAGATATGTCAATATGTGACTTCTTATGGGTGTATTGTTTTTAACCCGAATTATGCATTAGAAAATCTATTACAGCTTGAATGTATTGCAAAATATACCGTTGCACTACATTTTGAGTTTAACTCTCCACCTTCGTGAAGACAGGCTTTACGGTGCTATGCTAAAACTCATAA
>CAYYSK010000355.1:0-2610 GCA_964474345.1 uncultured Flavobacteriaceae bacterium | reverse complement strand
AACGTATCAAACAAATGAATGTTTCATTAATTGCTGTAGATGAAGCACACTGCATTTCTCAATGGGGACATGATTTTAGGCCTGCATACCGTAAAATTTCTCGCTTGCGCGAAATAAAACCAGATACACCTATCATAGCATTAACTGCAACAGCAACAGATACCGTATTACAAGACATTACCCAAGAGCTTCATCTTCAAGAGCCCAAACTTTGTAAAGGATCTTATCATCGCAAAAACTTAACGTATACTCTTATTAATAGTACCGATAAAAATTTTCGCCTTGAGCAATTATTTAAAGAAACAACACAAAGTGCTATTATATATGTACGCAATAGGAAAGCAACCATACTCACATCTCAGTTTTTAAATAGTAGAGATATATCAGCCACCTATTATCATGGAGGTATGTCACGTGAAGAAAGGCACAAGCATTATAAAAACTGGCGTGATAATAAATATCAAGTGATGGTGAGTACCAATGCATTTGGGATGGGGATTGATAAAGCAAATGTAGACACCGTAATCCACCTAGAAATACCTGATAGTCTAGAAAACTATTTTCAAGAAGCAGGGCGTGCAGGAAGAAATGGACAAACTGCAAAAGCTGTCCTTATATATAATGAGAATGATATTCTTAGATTAGAAAATCAATTCTTACATGTCATACCCAGTGTTACTGATATAAAAGAAATTTATAGTAGACTCAATAATTACTTTCAAATTTCATACGGAGAAGGAGAAGATACCAATCATAGATTTAACTTTAGTACATTCTGTCAGACCTATGAATTAAAAACAATGCGTACGTATAATGCATTGCTTGCACTAGATCGTAATAGTATTATCAGTTTATCACAAGAGTTTACAAAAAGAGCGACTATTACATTTAAAATAACAGATATAGCACTTACCTATTATCTTATAAAAAACCCACAATGGGATACAATTGTCAAAACCATATTACGTACCTATGGAGGTGTTTTTGAACAAATAGTCACTATAAATTATAGTGTTATCGCAAATAAATCTGGATCATCTATAGACAAAGTACATAATACATTACTTGCTCTTGCTAAAGACGATATTATAGATTATGAATATCAAAGCTATGATACTTCTATTACATTCTTAGTCCCTAGAGAAGATGAACGTACTATTAATGTAATTGCATCACACATTAAAACACAAGGTGCTTTCAAAAAACAACAGATAGAGACTGTAAAAGACTATGTCTCCTCAAAAGCTATATGTAGAACTATACAGCTTCTCTCCTATTTTGGAGAAGAAATACAAATCCCTTGTGGTTCCTGCGATATCTGTGCACAAAATAATGATAAGAATACAGCCTCTACTATCACAGTAAGTCAAGCTATCTTAAAAGCACTAGCAATAAAAGAACAAAATTCTCGCGAGCTCATTCATTTACCCTATACAGAAAGTCAAATTATTACCACAATAAAGTTGCTTTTAGATCAAAAAAAGATTACACTCACCCCAGCAAATACATATAAGTTAAAATGAAAGATATACGTATTGTTTTTATGGGTACGCCAGATTTTGCTGTAACCATATTAGAAACATTAGTCATACAAGAATACACCATTGTAGGAGTTATTACAGCTCCAGACCGTCCAGCAGGTCGAGGTCAAAAACTTCGTAAAAGTGCAGTCAAAGTATATGCAGAATCACAAGGACTTACCATATTACAACCTACCAATCTTAAGAATCAAGATTTTATTGATCAATTAGCTTCATTAAAAGCTAATTTACAAATTGTAGTAGCCTTTCGTATGCTGCCAGCTGTTGTATGGCAAATGCCAGCGTATGGAACTTTTAATCTACATGCTTCTCTCTTACCACAATATCGTGGAGCAGCACCAATCAATTGGGCTATTATTAATGGAGAGACAGAAACAGGAGTTACTACCTTTTTCATAGACGAAAAAATAGATACTGGAGCCGTTATATTTCAAGAACGATTATCTATAGGAAATACTGAAAATGCAGGAAGTCTTCATGACCGATTAATGCATCTTGGTGCAGGCCTTGTTACTAAGACAGTAGATGCTATTGCAAGTGATACAGTAACTACTCAAATACAACCACAATCTGAAGACTTAAAAACAGCCTATAAACTCTTCCCAGAAAACACAAAAATAGATTGGGAAGCTACATCAGATATTATACATAATCATATAAGAGGACTCAGTCCATATCCAACGGCATGGTGTTACCTTATTAATAATGATAAAGAAGAACGAGTTAAAATTTATAACGCTTTCGCGAAAGCGTATGATGAAACATCTCCAGAAAAAAATGCAAATGCACCATTTGGAGCCATTCAAATAGAAGACGGAATGCTAAAAGTCACAGCTCTAAATGGATACATATACATAACAGAAATACAGCTTCCTGGGAAGCGTAAAATGGATGTAAAGTCACTTTTGAATGGTTATAATTTTGGAAAAAATGCAAAAATGCGCTAAACCCGCGCCCTCATTGGGGTCACAGAAGACCCCAAAAAAGTCTTTCTTTATTAACAATCGCCTTGATTTATTAACAAAATCGCCGATTTCCCTTGCTATTACTTGCATGAGAGAATATTCCG
>CAYYSK010000354.1:0-2619 GCA_964474345.1 uncultured Flavobacteriaceae bacterium | reverse complement strand
TCAAAATCTGTAAGACGTAATGAGATCGCACTTTGAATATTACGGATGTCTCTGGAAGAGAAAAACGGAAATGCTTTCTGAATCTGTTTATACAACTCGGCAAAAAATAAATGCTCGGTTTGCTTGTGTTTTGAAGCTACTTGTTCATAAATCTCTAAGACTTTTGCTTCGGTAGGTTTTTCGCTTTGATTTAAGATTTCTCCTAAGTTTTTGGCAAGTCCTTGTTCACTTAAGAATTCATATTTCTCTGGATTGGTCATATTAACAAAGTCAGGCATTGACTTTTCTAATTTGTTCCACCAGATGTAATCTTGATCTATAAAATCAGGAATGGTACGTGCTCCATCTATTTTAAAACGACCTTGTACACGTGAGATCACCGCTTTATCCAGCATTTCGGGAAGGTTGGTAAATAAACCAATAGAACTATTCCCATAATTAATGGCATACGCTCCTTCTGTATATCTTAAAAATACACCAATCACTTCTTTTACACCAGCCGAAACACCTTGTGCTGTACGTTCTTGTAAATTATTTTCGGCATCATCAATAGGTGCAAAGATCAATCGAGAAGGATCTTGCATAGGTTTCATCCATTGTACCATTTTTTCTGCCGATCCTCCTTGAAAAGTAGAAATTAACGTATCTGGCATCGGGTGAAATAAAAACGGAATATCTAGATGGTCACAATGTTCTTTTAATCGTGTTGCAATGGCAGCAATAAGCATTGATTTTCCTGTTCCTGGAATTCCATATCCCATAAAGACAGGCATAAAACCACCTAATTCTTGAAACGGGTTCTGCTTTGCTTCAAAATCGTAACTTAACATACGTTCTGTAAGCCTGCGAGCAAAGTGCTTTGCATCTCGGTTTCCTACAATTTCTTCAAACTGTATTTTATTAAACTCAACACTTACGGCTGTTCCTTCAAATGCATTTTCCCACCCAGAAACTGCAAATTCACTTTTCTCTAGCTTGTAGGTTCTGTCAGTAATGGTGTCTGTATATTCTAAGGATCCAATACGTTGTTGGATTTCACTGATAATAGCTTCAAAGAACACGACTGTAAAATCCAATACATCAGTGTCAGATTTTATAATATCAGGATGACTAAGATATTTGTCATAATAAAAAAGCATACAAGAAATCCCTTTCAGCGGACTCATAAATGAGACTTCAGGAATGCCTGCAAATTTGTTTTTCATCACACTCAGATCGTCTGAGGCTATTTCTTTAATATCAAATAAGATTCTGTATGCAATACCGTGAAGCATAAAAGCTGTTGCAGTATGCATTTTTGATTCGTACTCACGTCTTCCGCTGTTGTCTAAAGTAGACTTACGCTCGTTAAGTGAAGAAAATCCAGAGGCATCTGAATAACTGTCTTTTAACCAGATCCCTAATGTAATTCCTTCTTGTAAAGCAAATAAAGCTTGATTGAGATGTAACGGAATTGCAACAGAGTCGGGTAAGAGACGTTTTTTTAATGCCAAAATGGTTTTGGATACAGATGTGACATCTGTTCCTCCGCCGTTTGTAGCTTTAGATAGATATAATAAGATGGATTCATCTTTTTGATTTTTATCACGACGTTGCGCTTTGCTTCCTTGTTCCCATTGTACTCCTTTAAGATACGAAGTTGCTTCGTCACGTAGGGTAGCTAGTTCACTAAGTTTTATAGGAAATGTTGTATTGTGTTCCATAGATTATAATTTAAGTGTTGCAATTTCTATAGGATCTCTTGTCAGTCCGTAGACTTTATCAGGGATCTTATCATATAATAATTGCATCACTCTATGTGATGTAAATAGATAGTTTTCTGGTCGTGCATTTTCCCAAATCTGAATATGTTGTTTACTAAAAATACCCCCTTCGGTGATGCTGTCTTTTGATTTGGTTTCATTAATAGATAATGAAACAGCATAGGAGGAGAGGTCTAAGTTTTTATCTACTATAGATTGTAAGATGGCATGCGTAACTTGCAGTTCATCTTTGGCAAAGACATTATGGATAGGCCCGAGGTCTATTTTCTTTATTTTTTTTGGCAATAAGTTCACCAATTTCTTATCGATGGCATATGCCATACTATCAAGGGTAATGCTTCGATCGGCAGTGCTTTCCAGAACTTTATAGATTTCTTCAATATATTCTTCCATTTTTACTTTATGAAGATCGAAATACATAAAACAAATAAAGGGTCTATTATACCCTACATCATAAAATGCCCAACTTACCATATATTCTGTCTCTGCAGAACTCGCAGTCTTGATTACCTTGCCTTGTATATATCGTTTAAATAAGAATTTGCTTTCTACAGAGGTATAGTATACAATAGAAGAAGCTTGATGTAATTTCTTATCAGAAATGGGTTCTTTGTGTTTTAAGAGTGTTTCTAAAAACTCATTCTTCAAAGAATCTACAGATGGAAGCTTTTTAATGTATTCATTCTTAAGCTCCATATCATTTACTAGATATCGGAATTCTGAATAATTAGGGAAACCAGATTCTGTAAGATCTACCTTCATTTTTTCTTCATCATCAAAGAGGTATTTTACTCTAAATGCTTCTAAGGTATAGGTAAGTAAATCACAATACTGCTTTACATATGTAGTCTCAGAT
>CAYYSK010000353.1:0-2637 GCA_964474345.1 uncultured Flavobacteriaceae bacterium | reverse complement strand
CATCACACTCCCTTTCAGAGAGAAAATGATCTATTGTCCAAATGGTATCGGTTACTATATGTAAGGTTTTCATAGCTATGATGTATTATTTAATTTCTCCCTTTCTCATCTGGATATAAACTTGGTAAAGTATCACTTTGCCAATATTCTTTAGTGTTTATATCCATAAGGGTCAACTTTCCTTTAAAGGCTGCTCCAGTATCTACATTGTATACTTTATACGCTTTTATAGGAGTATTTTGGTTATAATTTGTGGTCGGTGTATGACCAATAAATATCTCTTTATAATGAGCAAAACGCTGTGGCGGGTTCTTTTCTAAAATGTCCAATGAAACCTTTTCAGCTAATAAAGCGGCTTCCCATAATGTTCTGTCCCAATAATAATTCGAATCATATTCTTCTTTACCTACTCCGTGCATAGAGGTAAATCCAGCATGGAGAAATAATCTATTTTCTGAATCTATATGGTAATCTTGTAATGAGTTATAAAATGCACGATGACGGTCATCAGTTAATAACCCAGTTTGAATATAACTCTCCATGGTTTCTTTTCCGCCATGAGCTAACCATATTGGATTTGTGGCTCCTTTATCGAGCCATAATCCACACCATACATCATGATTTCCTCGTATAAACACACAGGTATTACTAATAGATAATTCGATCAGTTTTTCAACAGTTTGAGCAGATTCACTCCATCCATCTACATAATCCCCTAAAAAGATCAAGGTATCTTCTGGA
The DNA here is from genome assembly GCA_964474345.1 of uncultured Flavobacteriaceae bacterium. Lineage (GTDB taxonomy): Bacteria > Bacteroidota > Bacteroidia > Flavobacteriales > Flavobacteriaceae > Dokdonia. Next base: position 1,896 of record CAYYSK010000353.1, on the reverse strand, counting down.
GTTACTTTTGCTCTTTCTAATACTTGAAGTAATGCTTTACATCCCCCATGTATATCACCTATAACCAGTGTTCTCATAACTTATTTTTTAAAATCTATATACTCTGAAGGTACATTATCAGTTAACCATACATCGTTTTCAGATTTATAAAATTCATACCCATTTTGGTGCATTACACCAGATCGTACAACTAAAATGGTTGGAACGCCTCTACGAGCTCCCACTCGCATTGCTGTAGTTCTATCTTCACTTAAATGCACATGATGTCTACTCATTTTGAGTAATCCTTGATGTTGGATTGCTCTCATAAACTTAGGTACGGTCCCATGATATAGAAACTCGGGTGGTGTAATTGCGGTATATTTTAAATCAACGTTAATAGAATGTCCTTGATTAGCACGTATCATTGTTTGATCTTCATTAAATGCAAATCGTTTTTTATCATTAGTAGCTACGACTTCTTTTAAACGATGTATATCTACTTTTTTACCTTGTGTATTCATCTTTTGAAGCAATATGTCGACATCTGTCCACCCTTGCTTATCGAGTATAATTCCAAGTTTATCGGGATTATGTCTAAGTACTAGACTTAGAAATTTACTTATATGTTTTGTATTCATTATTTCTTACTTTTTTAAAACACCTTTTGTGTTTCTTTAAACGTTTTCGTACTTCGACAAGTTCAGTATAAACTTCTACGTCATTATATTCTTTGAAAACTTACTTATTTAATATTCCTTTGAATCACATCATATTGAGTGACAAAGGGATCTATAATCTCTTTATAACTATTGGTACAATAGATATGATCTATACTTTCTTTTAATTCGTCAAAACCATAATTAAACTGTGCATGCGTCACATATAAGAATACTTTTGATGCTCCTTGATTCTTAAGCTCTTGAGCCAATACTTTGAAGGTACGCCCTCCATCTGCTATATCATCTACGATAAGACATTCTTTATCTTTGACATCTCCTTGTATACTTATTTTTGGTTTTCCATCAATACGAACCTTGTTAGATGGAACTAAGTCAGCTTCTAATCGTTTTGCAATTACATGAGTCGTTTTATAGGCACCTGCATCTGGACTTACCAATACCGGGGTTCCAATAGTACTATATGTTTGTTGTACATATTCAAAATGATCTATTTGTACCGAATTATCAATAAGTGCTAATGATATAGCGCTATGTGGATGTAATATCCTAACTCGATCAAATCTCATACTATTTATAAAATTTGTAATTACTTTTAAATCAAATGATTCTTTACTATCAAATCGTCTATCTGATCGTTGACCAATCAAACAATATAAAGTAAGTATTGCGGCCGGTATTTTATCTAATGAATGGTGTGCATCCCAAGCTTCCTTTATTGTAGCAGCTCTGAACAAATCTTCATACGTGTTTCCTCGTAAGAAAACGTGAAGATTTCCTTCTTTTACTACCGTTGCAGTTACTTGTCCGTCTTTAAACTTCTTTATCGTGTATGACATTGTTGTAAGATTTAAATAGATTGATTGATTCGGTTTCGTATTTCTTCTAATGTAACTGTTCGTTTAAAAACACCATCCTCATAAATCGTTTTTAATGCTCCTTCTTGTTCTTCCTCTTCTGTTACTTCATCTTTTAATTCATAAGTATCTCTTACTTTAATAACTTTCAATAGTCCTTTTGCAGATTTTTTAACTCCGTTATCAGTAATAGGGTCTTTGAATATCTCTCTACGTTTGCCATTTACAACCACCGAAGTAGCTTTCATAGCAAATCCAAAAGTATCTCTGGTTTTAAATTGATATGTAAAAGACCCTATTCCTAGCACCACACTAGTACTTGCAAACCCTTTATCATGTAATCGTTTGCAAATTTCTTCTGCTCTTTCTATAGTAATACT
>CAYYSK010000352.1:0-2645 GCA_964474345.1 uncultured Flavobacteriaceae bacterium | reverse complement strand
ATCGCTATGGTTAAAGTAAAAAATACAACGTAGTGATAGTGTTTGCAGTTGTTTTGTGATGTAATAGATTTTCTAATGCATAATTCGGGTTCAATCAAATATCAAACTGTAAATTCTAACCAAATTTATTTGTTCTAATTAATCGAACTCAGGTAAGTATTAAATGATAAAAACAAAATCCCATCTATATAGATAGGATTTTGTTTTTATCAGAACGTTTTTTTAGTTACGCCACTCATTATTTTCTCGATTTATATCTGCCATTAATGTACTAGGATCAATAGTCATCGATTTAATTTTAGACATAGGAACATCAATAGTAAATGTATATGTTGGATTTGTCCATGGCCAATCTTCTAATTGCATGTAGTTAGAAGTATTTGGCTTCTCTCCACGCATCACACGTAATGGGATATAGTACATGTTATCTCCACTATTTGTTGTTACTTGAAGATCAATAGGCATCGGCATTAACCCTTTTCGCGAAAGCGTGATTTTTGTTTTATTTCCATCAGGACTAACATCTGTAATAGCATAATCTATTGTATTTGTAGTCTGAGTCCAGTCAGTAAGATACCAATCTAATTGTATGCCAGATACTTTTTCAGCAGTACGTTTGATATCATTAGGGGTAGGGTGTTTAAACGCAAAATCAGTATAATACTTTTTTAATGTTTTTGCTAAGTTTTCTTCTCCAATAATATATCCCAATTGTGATAAGAATATAGCTCCTTTACTGTAGGCAGCGACACTGTATGCAAAATTTCTATTGTAACGATCTGCATGTGTTGTTTGAGGTTGTTCAAATCCACTTTCTACAAGTCTATAATAACCGCCATAAGATCCAGCAAAAGGGTTTTCTCTGTTTTGTTTCATTACTTCATTCATAGCTAGTGCTGAGATGTATGAGGTAAATCCTTCATCCATCCATTCGTGTTTAGCTTCATTACTTGCTAATAAGAATTGGAACCAAGTATGTGCAAATTCATGAGCGGTCACTCCTACTAAGCTACCAAAACTACGCTCACCAGTGATTAAAGTACACATAGCATATTCCATACCACCATCACCTCCTTGGATAACAGAGTATTGTTTATATGGATATGTGCCTACATGTTTATTAAGAAAAGATAAAATTTCTGTAGTTTTAGGTTGTAAATTTTTCCAATTTTCAATAATCTCAGGATTGTTCTTATATAGAAAATGCAATTTTACTCCGTTTTCTGCAATGACTGTGTCATGTATATAATTAGGATCTGCTGCCCAGGTAAAATCATGTACTTTAGGAGCTTTAAAATGCCAAGTGTATTTTCCTTTTTTTGATTTAGGAGTAGCAGATGCACCTTCGTCTTGGTATCCATGGCCTACCTCATTACCATTTTGAATATACCCTGTACCTCCAAGAGTATAATCTGCATTTATTTTAATTTTTACATCAAAATCACCCCATACACCATGAAATTCACGTCCAATATATGGATCTGCATGCCAACCTTCAAAATCATATTCGGCAAGTTTAGGGTACCATTGAGTCATTGATAGAGCTACACCTTCTTTATTATTACGACCACTACGACGTATTTGAACAGGGACTTGTCCTGTAAAATCCATTGTAAATGTTGTTTTTTGACCAGGAAGAATTGGTTTTGCAAGTGTTACTTCCAATATGGTTCCAGCAACAGAATAGGATGCACTTTTGCCATCTTGATCAAGACTATTTACTTTTATAAAACCAATTTCTTCTGAAGATAGTTTACTTATTCTATCTCCTACACGTGGATCTGCATCTGCAATGCTTCGTGATCTAATATCCATTTCACTACCAGGCTGAAATGCATTAAAGAAAAGATGATAAAAAACTTTATCTAAAACGTCAGGAGAGTTATTCGTGTAGGTTAACTCTTGTTTTCCATTATATTGATAGTTGTTGACATTCATGTCGATTTCCATTTTGTAATCAACATGTTGTTGCCAGTACGATGTGTTTTGTGCAAAAACACCAGCTTGCAAAAACACAAATACTCCTGCAAAAAGGATACTTTTTAAAATAGGTTTTATCATCGGTTATTATTTTTTATTAAGCTCTGCTAGCTTAAAAGCATTATACATATTTACCATTTTCCCAGATTTAGAAAGCTCATTAAAACGAGCTCTTTTTGAAGGATCTCCAGATACAATTACAGAAGTTGATGTAGTTAATCCACTATTAATAATAATGTTTTTTACTTGACTTGCTTTAAGTTTTGGGTAATAACTACGTAGCATAGCAGCTACCCCAGCTGTATTTGGCGCAGCCATAGATGTGCCTCCTAAATATTCATAAGTATTGTTTGGAGTTGTAGACCATATACGAACTCCAGGAGCAAATACGTCTACATTAGATTTCCCATAGTTAGAAAAAGTAGCGACCATCTCACTTCCATATTTTTCATTTAATGCGCCTACTGATAAGAATGTATCGCTCATTTCTGAGATGTTATCTAACTGATCGTTAGGAAATACTGTATGTGTAGAATCATCTAGATTATATCCTTCATTACCAGCAGCATTTACGATAAGAACATCTTTTTTTGCAGCATATTGAATAGCATCATATACCCATTCTGGATTTTGCGAATAATATTTACCAAAAGAAGTGTTGATTA
>CAYYSK010000351.1:0-2666 GCA_964474345.1 uncultured Flavobacteriaceae bacterium | reverse complement strand
TTTTTAAGAATACCAGCAATTATAATAAGTCCATATCCCATAATTGTTAAATAACCTTCTTTTATAATATTAAATGTAATTCCAGAATCAAAAAAACTTGAATACGGGAAGCTAGATGTAAATTTCAAAATACTACTCAGTGATAGTAAAGCCATTGATATTATAAGAATGCCTGCTATTTTAAATGATCTAGGGCTTTTTAAATTAAAATAGCCTTCTTTTAGAATTTGCCATAAACCATGAATAATTAATAGATAGGTGGATAGTAATGATAAAAATGATAGAACCATTAATAATGGTATAATTAGAGGTGTTGAATCTATTGTATTATATCTAAATAGGTTTATTATTTCATACTCAACAAGAGAATAAAATATCATTATTGTATGCGATAAAGAAATAATGATAGTGAGGACAAGAAGTGCTTTTATATTTTTCATACGGTATATGTTTAATCAATAGTGTTACTTATTTGACCTTTTATCAATTCTGTAACTTCTTTTTCAAGTTTTTGATAATTTGTTTTATTTGCTTGTTCTTTAGTGATGATAATATCATTCCCTTCTAGATTTTTAAATGTACCTGGTTTAGATGCTCCTTGATAAAAATTAATAATTTCATTATTTTTTGTAATTAAGTAATCTGTTGGAAAACCCATAACGTGTCTAAATCCTGAAATATTAATTCCTTCAGATTGTTCTTTTATAGATGGAACTAAAACAATATCCTTATGATACTCTAGGGAAATTTTTTCTACTTTGGCTTGAGCATCTTGAAATAATAAAACAAAATCAACTTGATCACTATATTTTTCAACTATTTTATTTAGCATAGGGATCTCAAATTTACATGGAGGACACCAAGAAGCTGTCACTTGAAGAAATAATGGTTTTTTTCTTTTGGTAGTACGATATGCTATATTGTCTACAGATATAAATGTATGATCACCAATGTAACTGTTAAGAATCGTATTCTTTATAGAATCATCATATTTTAAAGCATTTTTATTATCACCTATATCCCAATATTTTTGAGAATCTTCTCCATATTTTTTAATTTGATTTTCAGTATTAGAGAATAATTTTTTCTCAATTTTTGTTTTAAGGTTAATTGCCGTGGCCTCTTTTTTAGAGTTATTACAAGAGTAAAAAAGTGTAATAATTATTAATAAAAGTATTTTTTTCATAATGATATTAATTTTAAACTGTTAGTTCATTTTCTTCTTTAAGCTCGCGAGCTTCTTGTAGAATATTGCTTACTATTTTTAAAAAGAGACCTATTACAAGAACAAATAGAAAACAGATGCTCAAGTAATCAAAACCTATTCAAGTTAATTTTTCAAAGTATATTTTGCTTAGTATGTAATAACTAAAACAAAAAGTGCCTAGAATTATAAATGTATTTCCAGCTAAATTCAGGTAACTACTTATTTCAGATGTGAAGTGCTTTTTTCTAATTAACGCTGAAGCTATCTTTCTAAGATAATATGTTCCTAGTAAAAATCCTCCTAATACTCCTAAAGAACTTGTGATTCCATAAATGTCAAAAACGTTTAAAGTACTTAAAGAAGCATTGCCAGCTCTTAATGGATTGATATTTTTAATAGCTATATAATAAGTAAACACAAAAAACATAATCAAAGTGGATAGTAGTATGAAATAATAGAGTATGTCTATTGCCTTTTTAAAGTAAATAGTTGTTTTCATAATTTAATTATTATCGTTTTACGATAACAAATATATAAAAATTATTGAAAAACAATAATAAATTATCCTTTTTTAATAATTATTTTAATTTCTTTCAATCACATTTTCAAGGTATATTTGAATCGTGGGAGCAGAAAAAATAATCATAGCAGATACAATAAGACCTTTGTGGCAAACCGTTCTTGCTGCTGTATGCTTTACAGCTTGCGCGTATGTGTTATGGCTATATTTTTCTACTGCTCCAGAAGCTGTCGATGTTGAGACACATAGAGATTATATGGAGATGGAAGTCTTCTTTTTGATAGCAGGAATAAGTCTTTGCTATAAGAAAGGAATACAAATAAAACCATTGACAAAAGAGTTTAAAGCCACTTTTGAAATAGGGCCTCTCGTTCTAGGACAATGGAAAAAAATACCAGATCCAGAATATGTATCCGTATTTCAACAATCTTTAAAAGATGGTAATTATATATTTGAAGTCAATTTATGGTATGATACCAATAAACATTGGGAATTATATACAAACTCGGATTATAAGGAAGCTTTCTTAATTGGTTTTGATCTTTCAGAACAGTTAGATATAGATTTACTAGATGCAACAACACCTAATGATTATAAGTGGATAGATAAAGATCAATGGAGAGAACAACTCAATGAAACTTCCTAATAAACTTCATAAAAAAATTGATACTCGTAAGGTTAAAGGAACGTTGCGAGTATTAAGAGAACCAGATGATCTTATTGATTTTTCATCAAATGATTATTTAGGATTTTCTAAAAATCAATCTATTTCTAGAAGGGCGATAGGAATTTTAGAAGAGCATAATATATTAGCAAATGGCGCTACGGGTAGCAGACTTCTTTCAGGGAATCACAAACTATATCCTCTAGCAGAAGAAATTATCGCTAGTTTTCACGAAAGTGAAGCAGCACTTATTTTTAATAGTGGATATGATGCAA
>CAYYSK010000350.1:0-2690 GCA_964474345.1 uncultured Flavobacteriaceae bacterium | reverse complement strand
TTTGGCATGGTATTGGTATCCTACCTATTCTTTCCATTCATTTCCTATCTGTCGGTTATTATATCTAGAATAGATGGCTAGGATAGAAAAGATGGCTATGATAGATAGGATAGAACAGGATAGAATGGATAAATAGAATGGATAGGATAATAAGGATGGTTAGGATGCCAAAGAATGTAAAAAGTATATAAAAGGCAATAATGTTACTACGCGTTATCTCCACAATAACCATGTAGCAATAAATAAAGAAGAGCCAATTATACTGACCCGAAAATCGAAAGTCATCAACAAAATACGGACCCAGTAAAAATAATAAAAATTGAGTAAAGCCAGCACAGAATTGCGCGAAATAAAATTCGAATTGCGTGAAATGAAAATGGAGTTGCGTGAAATAGACACTGCGTGAAACATGCTAATATACGGTATGTTATATTTCCGTCTATTTATACGTATCATCGTACCCGGGAATATCCGGTGTCTTCAAATACGGATTTTCGTATTTTGCCGAATATTGTATACGGGCTCCCGTATATTTACGGATAAAAAATCCGTGGTTTGTTTATTTTCCCGTATACTTTTTTAATACCTGCATACTACTTGAATGCGGGAGGGAAGACGCGGCGGTTATAATTGTATTGGGATCTTTTAAAGCGAATAGAATGATTTGTATGAAAGCTTGAATAACTATTAATGTTAGGTAAGGTAAATGGCGCAACACATCGTGGCGCCATAAATTTTTCTTTCTTCTTTCACCAGCGGCAGGGAAGGTTGTGCTTTCTGATTTGTTGTTTCTTCTTCTCTTTCAAGAAGAAAGACTTTATAAGACTTATTATAATTTAAGTACAGTATTGATGTTGGAACTGGTTGTATTATTATTTAATGGCTTGCATCGATATGAGGATCATATACTATTACAAGGTCAAGAAAGAGACAGAGAGATAAGTATATTATATTCTATTGTCTCTATAGCTACTTTTATCAACTATGGGCTTTTAAAGTTAAATAATTCTTTTTGAATTTTGAAAAAGCTGTATATACTGCTTTTTGCACCTTCTCTCATAATGAATGTTTATTGTTATTAAATTGTTTTAAACTTTCAATTTGTTTTTTATAAAGTGTTTCTTTATTTTGTTCAGTTTGGTTGTAATGTTTTTAATGTTTGATAGCTACACATTTTATGACATCATTACACGTGGATTTGTCTAGTGGTAGGACCTGCGGCCTGTTTTATTAAAATTAAAAGACAATCACTGTTGTCACTCAAAACCGAGACCAAAATAGTTTAGCTAATAATATATCTAGCCTATATTTATATTGTGTGTTTGCCTGTGTTTGTCTTTAATGTTTGTTTAACGGTGTGTTTAGTTAGACAAAATTTATTATTATAATTTGGAACATCCATACTTTTTAGCTATCAACCCTTTGAAAAATATATAGCTAAGTTTTATAAAAAAGGGAAAAGTTACGTATAATTATCATCTTAAATCTGGCGTTACATCATTGGATGTACTCCATATATATCCGGATTATGATTATGAGAACTATCAGGCAAGATTGCGAGAACTATATCAGGCAAGATTATCAGAACTATATCAAGCAAGATTATGAGAACTATCAGGCAAGATTATGAGAACTATCAGGCAAGATTATACCTATGAGACGTGAAGTTGTTTTTTAGTTCTATTATGCAAGCTAAATAATCTTTTTTATTTTGACAATCCATTCTAGGTACTTTATTCTACTTTCTACAAAAGAGGTTTTATAAGCATTCTGAAAAAATATACGCAACCACGCAGTCTATGACCGAAAGAAATTTATAATTATGCGAGTGTTATGTTGATGTTTTGTCATTTGCTGAACATTTTCAAGTGTTTGAGCATTGGTAACCTATTATTCCATATACAAATTAATGAAATAAAGTATAAATATTAATACTACAAAATTATTGTAGCTTTTATATAGGTATAATTTATGTACCAGTAGATTGTCAAAAAAATCTTGCTATATATTGTTCACAGTATATACAGTAGTATAATATAATATAACTTTGCCATTACTTAGTTTTTAAAACTGTATTTACAGTGTATATTTGTATTTATGCATAATAATAAAGTCATGTTTTTCATTTTGACACTAATTCTACAAATTATACTTTATAATCTCGGAATATTTAATTATATAAAAATAGCAGTGTAACCTGTACTTATAATTATTTTTTCTTTTGTATTTTATTCATGCGATTCATAAGTTCGCACAAGGCTTGACATCTGTGAGTGTTGAAGTTTTGTCATATGCTTGACATCTACGAGTGTTGAAGCATTAGTAACCTATGATTCCATATGCGTGAAATGCAGAAAATTGATGCAACATGGAACCCATGTACAAAATGATAAAACTAAAATATGCAAATGCAAATCATAAAAAAAGATTTACAATCAGCAGTAGAATTTTGTCGAAAAGAAAAGCATGCTTGGATTTTGTTCCTTATAAAGTACAGTATAGCATAGTGTAATGTAACTTAGTTTTAGCAATCTTTTACTGAATTTAGAGTGTAAATTTTTATTTTTTGCTCTTTGGCATGTCTAGTAATGTAAAATTACCAGGAGTATACTGTAGGCACAGATACTTTTATAACTATTTTTTCTTTTGTATTTTATTCATGCGATTCATAAGTTCGCACAAGGCTTGAC
>CAYYSK010000349.1:0-2742 GCA_964474345.1 uncultured Flavobacteriaceae bacterium | reverse complement strand
GGAGTTAAAGTAAAAAATACAGCGTAGTGATAGTGTTTGCAGTTGTTTTGTAATGTAATAAATTTTCTAATGCATAATTAGGGTTTAATTATAAATGATTGTATATACGCTTTCGCGAAAGCGTACTCTTTATAAAAAATACTTAAACAAAATACTTCTTCTTAAATGTCATTTTAAAATAGTTTTAACGACCAAAAAAGTGATTAATCGTATTTTTACAAAAAAGAAAAAGTTATGATAAAACAATGTATAGCGGCTTTATTTGCTTTAGTAATGGTGAGTTGTAATGGGAAAGCACAAGAAAAAGCACAAGAAGTATTTGCTGTTCAAAAAACAGATATTGAATGGAAAGAAGCATTAACTCCTGACCAATATTATGTGTTACGTCAAGAAGGTACTGAGCGTCCATTCTCTAGTGAATTAAATAAAAATTATGCAAAAGGGACGTATACATGTGCTGGATGTGGGCACCCCCTTTTTGAAGGAAAACATAAGTTTGATAGTGGTACGGGCTGGCCTAGTTTTGATCGCCCTGTAGAAGGAAATGTATCATACTCTACAGATCGTAAATTAGGGTACACTCGTACAGAAGAGCATTGTGCAAATTGTGGAGGGCACTTAGGTCATGTTTTTTCTGATGGACCTAGAAATACCACTGGAAAGCGTCACTGTATTAATGGAGACGCGCTTGTATTTATTCCTAAAGGAAAATAATATAGTATCTTAGTAATACCTTATAAACAAGGTAAAGAATAATTAATCATATAAACCTTTTCTAAGGAAAGTGGTATCACCTATGAAAAAATATCCTGTAAAAAAAACAGAAGCAGAATGGTTAGAACAGTTAGGCCCTGAGCGTTATAAAATTCTTCGAGAAAAAGGAACTGAACGTCCATTTACCGGAACCTATAATTTACATAAAGAAGATGGAGCCTATAATTGTGGTGCTTGCGACACCCAGTTATTTGACAGTACTAGTAAATTTGATAGCGGTTGTGGATGGCCTAGTTTTGATGCCTCAATAGAGGGTACTGTAGCGTATATAAGAGATACTACACATGGTATGATACGCACAGAAATTCTTTGTGCCAATTGCGGTTCTCACCTTGGACATGTTTTTAATGATGGACCCACAAATACTGGGCAGCGATACTGCGTAAACTCTGCAAGTATTGATTTTAAAGGGTAGTTACTTTTTTAAATAAAACACCAATTAAAACCCTGAAGGAATACTTCGGGTTTTAGTTTTAAAATATGGGGTTTAATATGTATTTTCGCACTAGAAAATAGACCTAAAAAAATCTAAATATGAGCAAGTATGATGTTATCGTTTTGGGAACTGGCCCTGGCGGATATGTAACAGCTATTAGAGCTTCTCAACTCGGTTTAAAGACTGCAGTTGTAGAAAAAGAAAGCCTTGGCGGTGTATGCTTAAACTGGGGCTGTATCCCAACAAAAGCATTACTTAAAAGTGCCCAAGTTTTTGAATACCTTAAACATGCAGAAGATTACGGTCTTAAAGTAGAAAATGCTGATAAAGATTTTGCTGCTGTTGTAAAACGTAGCCGTGGAGTCGCTGAAGGAATGAGCAAAGGTGTTCAATTCTTGATGAAAAAAAATAAAATTGATGTAATTGAAGGGTATGGAAAAATCAAACCTGGAAAAAAAGTTGATGTAGACGGAAAAGAATACAGCGCAGATCATATTATTATTGCAACAGGTGCTCGCTCTAGAGAATTACCTAGTTTACCACAAGATGGTAAAACTGTGATAGGATATCGTGAAGCAATGACATTACCTAAGCAACCTAAAAAAATGATTGTAGTAGGTTCTGGTGCTATTGGTGTTGAGTTTGCTAGTTTTTACAATGCAATGGGTACAGAAGTAACTATTGTAGAATTTATGCCTAATGTTGTTCCTGTAGAAGATACAGATGTCTCTAAGCAATTTGAGCGTTCTATGAAAAAATCAGGAATCAAAATAATGACAAATAGTTCTGTTGAAAAAGTCGAAAAAACAAAAGGTGGAGTAAAAGCAACAGTAAAAACAAAAAAAGGAGAAGAAACTCTAGAAGCTGATATTGTTCTTTCTGCTGTAGGTATCAAAACTAATATAGAAAATATAGGATTAGAAGATGTTGGTATTGTTGTAGATCGTGATAAAATCATTGTAAATGATTGGTACCAAACCAACATTCCTGGTTATTATGCAATTGGAGATGTAACAAAAGGACCTGCTCTTGCCCACGTTGCTTCTGCAGAAGGAATTACCTGTGTAGAAAAAATAGCAGGAATGCACGTAGAAGCCATTGATTATTCTAATATTCCAGGATGTACGTATGCTACTCCTGAAATCGCAAGTGTTGGGATGACAGAAAAACAAGCAAAAGAAGCTGGTTACGAACTTAAAATAGGGAAATTCCCATTCTCTGCCTCTGGTAAAGCAAGTGCTTCTGGAGCAAAAGATGGCTTTGTAAAAGTAATCTTTGATGCAAAATATGGAGAATGGTTAGGATGTCATATGATAGGTGCTGGTGTTACCGATATGATTGCAGAAGCTGTTCTTGGACGTAAATTAGAGACTACTGGTCACGAAGTTTTAAAAACAATTCACCCACACCCTACAATGAGTGAAGCTGTAATGGAAGCTGTAGCTGATGCCTATGATGAAGTGATTCATTTATAAGGATCATAGATTTAATCCGAATTATGCATTAGAACTTCGTAATGAAGTGCAAAACGG
>CAYYSK010000348.1:0-2753 GCA_964474345.1 uncultured Flavobacteriaceae bacterium | reverse complement strand
AGCTGAATCTACTGACCTAAAATCCATTTCTTTCATAGAAGAAATATACAAATTACACCCCTATTAATCTAATTATATTGCCGCTATGTTAATATTCCTAAAAATCTTAGTATGATAGAAGCTTGTCATTTAGAATTTTTAGACACACTACCAGATATCTGGAAAAAACTATGCTTAAATACAGATAATGACAAAACAAAAGCAAATAGTGAGGTTTTGTATCTTACTTCAAATCATACCCTGTTACGATTACTTGAATTGCTAGAAGAAAGCGAGTAGTTTGAAAATATGCGTTGCAGGTATCCTTTATTTGTGTTATTTTTTATATAGTTTATGAGTGTATCCTTAATATTCATACTTATATATGGAATATAAAAATAATAACATAACGTCTTTGGAAGATAGTCTTTATATAGATGATTTATTAGGATGCATAAAATATAAAAATGAGTATCATTTTTATATGAGTGACATAACTTCTTATACTTTAAACTATAGAAAGTACGATCCTGAAATAGAAGACAGGAGTCCAAACTTTAAAAAAGGAGTATTAAATGTTATCGAAGAAAATAAATTATCTTATTTAGAGTATTTAAAAGATGATTATTTCTCTATAGATATAATTGAAGCGTATATTAAAGAAAATGGGAGTGAAGGACTATCTCTATATTTTTTTATAGATTTTGATATTAATTTATACGTAAATGGGTATCCAGAAAATCTTAGCCCTGAAGAATATCTCCCAGACGATACTTGGGTTGGTGAAATCAATGATCCATTAATATATCTTCCAGAAAGCTTGCGTAAGATTTGGAAGTAACTACGATTTTTAAATTTCTTAAAGTATTTCAATAGTAACAACAAAATTGTTTTGTATTTGAACTCAACGTTATATAAGTTAGAAAAACAACTAGATATACTCCTTCATCATGATTGGGAAACCTTTAATGAGTTAGATGTTATGGAACAGTTAGACAATGTAATGCCGATACTAAATGAGTTTGAAAATATAGTAAAATCATATACTCCCATAAACGATATTTTCTTAGAAGAAGTTAGAAGTATTATTAATAGTCGTGAAAAACAATTTGAAAAACTTATTATAAGAGGCAAAGCAAAGCATATATTCTATTCTTCAATATATGATGGAAAAGGAGGACTCCGCATATTAGGAAATCTGTCTAGTAGAATTCATACTATTGAGTATGAGGAAATGAGAAGAAAATCATTGTTAAAATGTAATTGCGAATTGGCTTTGAAATTTCATAAGGATCCAGAAATGTCTAATTTAAAAAATATTGCGTGGATTAATGATCAGTATTATTTGCCTGAAGTGTACTCTTGTGAAATCTGTAGTTTTAAATGGATCTCTTATACAGTAGACGATGACTTAGGTGGAATAGCTTGGGAAAAATATTCTAGTGATGATGACTCTTATGTTGTTTATTATTCAAAGAAAGATAGTTTGAATAATATGGAGGAAGAAAAAGAGAAAAAGGAAACCTTTGGAGGTACTGAAAGTATACCTGAAACTTCAGATGTGTATAAACGTATGGATACTTCTCATAAAATACTGGAGTTCTTAATGCATACAGATAAAGAGCATCGTAAATCATTTCAAGAAATTTCAGGAAAACTCCAATTAGATCGTATTCAAATACAAGCTGAGTGTACAAAATTGCACCAGAATAAACATATCCAAATAGAAGAAGAAAGCTACTATATCACCTTATTGGGATTAACCCATTTTATTTCTACAACTTCTAAGACGTTTACAAAAGAAAAAATCAAGCACAAGTCCCGTATACTTCTAGCTAATGTTGTTTATGGGTTAGGTTTTCTTATTCTAATAATCGTGGTATTACTCTATGCAACCCGTATACTATTTGATAGTATGGGGATGTAGTAGTATTCTAAGAATAGTATCGTTCTATTGTTTTGCATCCTCTTACCTCACTTCATTACATTCAGTTATTCCAAGGTCAGACTATCCGTTATTACAGTAATTTCAAATGGTAAATGGTATTAATTTTTATTCGACAGCGGTTGCTCGTCAAAAGCTAGTCACTGCTATCCGTACTGCAGAAGATGTATTTTTATCTTACAGGGGTAGGTTCATATTTCAATATGCCATAACCATATTACATTTAAAAAATTGAGTTCGATTAATTAATGTCATACTGAACTTGTTTCAGTATCTCATCTTATCTAAACAATATCATAAAACAAACTCATGGAACCTTGAAATCCATATCTACATAAGAACAGGCAAGCTCAAGATGATGGATCACCTAGATTTTAAGTTTTTAAAATCTAGGTATTAATTGAACTTGCCATCTATGAGAATACAGACTTTATGGTCTTATGCTAAAACTCATAAAATACCATATCTATAGCGCTTTCAATCTTTATCACG
Organism: uncultured Flavobacteriaceae bacterium; assembly: GCA_964474345.1. Taxonomy (GTDB): domain Bacteria; phylum Bacteroidota; class Bacteroidia; order Flavobacteriales; family Flavobacteriaceae; genus Dokdonia. Next base: position 337 of record CAYYSK010000348.1, on the reverse strand, counting down.
AACTTCTAATGCAAACAAAAACACCTCGATATAATAGTTGTATTTCATAAATCACAACAATCAAACATATTACATAAAATGTATTTTGTAATAAGGATAGTAGTGGCATCCTTTTAAAACTTTTATATATGGTTTTAAAAGATATAACGGATAGCCTGGCCTCCTTATAATTGCTGTATAAAAGCAATTATAAGGAGAGATTACCCAATAATAAATATTCTAAGACTAAAGTTTTTGATTTTTAAAACTTGTTGAAACTACTGTTATAAAGAGCTTTGAAGTTTTTAAAATAGAAGAGTTCGTATTATTTTTACACTCTATATACAAGAATTGCTTT
>CAYYSK010000347.1:0-2755 GCA_964474345.1 uncultured Flavobacteriaceae bacterium | reverse complement strand
TCTTGAAAAAATAGATAGTTCCTTTAAGAATAATCAATATTATAAAAGGGGAAAAGGTAAAAAGAATACATTGAAAAGGGCAAAGATATGCCCATTGCAATAACTCCATAATAATTCCTATACGTCCTATTATTATAGAAAATTTGAGATATTTTCTATACCGTTTAGAATCTTTAAGGTCTTCTGAAATGGATTGAAAAAAAACGCAATGAGTAAAATAGCACAATAACGATATAAAAATATATCTCAGAAAGAGTGATAGAGTGTTCTGGATTACTCAATGATCTCTATTTTCATATAGATATTTTCTTCTGGCCATTCACTTGCATCTACAGGAACTTGATTCATTTTATCTACGACATTCATACCTTTGGTGACTTTTCCAAATACAGTATGCTCTCCATCAATGTGATGGGCTCCTCGGTGTGATTGTACAATAAAAAATTCAAAAGGAGAGGAAGCTTTGCTTATATTTTGCTCACTATACTTTGCAGCCGAAAAAGAACCACGTATATGAGGATGGTATTTCTTGGCCTCATTAGGGAGTAAGTAATTCCCCATACTCGCACGATTACGCGCGGTTGTTTTGGTATCATTATTTCCTCCTTGCACTACAAAATCTGGAGATACTCTATGGAATTGTGTGGTATTAAAATACTCGTTTTTGACAAGCATAATAAAATTTGCTCTATGAAGAGGTGTGTCATTAAAAAGTACTACTTCAATATCTCCAAAACGAGTTATAATACGAACTTTAGTTTCAGGATTTTCTTTGCCATATTTTTTCAAAAATGGTTTCAATTCAGCTTGTGAAGCAATCATTGGATTTCCAAGAGTCCCTTTAGGAATTTCCTTGATTTCTTCGATGCTCTTATTCACTTGAGTAGTATCTGTAATTACGACAGATTCTAGAGGTTCTTTCTTTACAGATTTAGTATCTTGACAACTTAAGGAAGCTAAAATTAAGATTAAAAAAATAATAGACCTGCACATAAATGAAATTTGATACTTGTTTACAATTACTTTCAAAAATAAGCAATTTGCCATTGCCTGGTAAGGCAGCTCAATTTAAAATGGCACCTATAGAACGTGTGAAAAAATTTAGTGATCTTGATATAGAAAAACGAAATCCTCGTAAGGCAGGAGTGATGATTCTTTTGTACCCAGATCAACAACATACAACAAGAATGGTTTTGATTTTAAGAAAAACATATCAGGGAGTGCATTCTAATCAAGTAGGTTTTCCTGGAGGTAAAGTAGAAGAAGAAGACACTTCTATGGAAATAACAGCCTTACGAGAAACTGAGGAAGAGGTAGGAGTATCTACAGATCTGATAACGGTTGTTAGAGAAATGAGTACTACATATATTCCTCCTAGCAATTTTAGTGTATATCCTTTTATAGGATATTGTGATGCTCCTTTAGATTTTATTCTTCAAAAGGAAGAGGTAGAAGGAATTATAGAAGTTTCTTTGGAAGATTTATTATCAGATGCTACAGTTATTTCAAAAAAGATGTCAACTTCATATATGGATGATATTGATGTACCTGCGTTTTTATTAAACGGTCATGTGGTATGGGGAGCAACAGCTATGATGTTAAGTGAAGTAAAGGAATTGTTACTTTCTGGACTAAAACAATAGGGTTTTGTATATTTGAGATTCTGTTTTGACATAAACAGATTTATTTAATACACTACATGGGGCTATTTAAAACCAATCCATTTGGACATATACTTTTCTTAAAAAAGTGGCTTATACGCATTGCAGGAGCTATGACTCACAGACGTTATAGAGGATTTAATGAATTACAAATAGAGGGTTCTGATATATTGAGGAATCTACCAGATACCAATGTACTGTTTGTATCTAATCATCAAACGTATTTTGCAGATGTAGTATCTATGTTTCATGTGTTTAATGCAAGTTTGAGTGGTCGTGATGATTCTATCAAGAATATAGGATACTTATGGAATCCTAAAATGAATTTATATTATGTGGCTGCGGGTGAAACCATGAAGAGTGGTTTATTGCCTCGTATTCTTGCTTATGCAGGTGCGATTACTGTAAGTAGAACTTGGAGAGAAAAAGGAAAAGAAATAGAACGTCAAGTTAATTTTCAGGATACAGAAAATATAGGAGTAGCACTTGATGATGGATGGGTGATTACCTTTCCTCAAGGAACTACAAAACCTTGGAAACCAATACGTAAAGGAACAGCACACATTATTAAACAATATAAACCCGTTGTAGTACCTATCGTTATAGATGGATTTAGACGTAGTTTTGATAAGAAAGGATTGCGTATTAAGAAACGTAATATTTTACAAACTTTTGAAGTCAAAGAACCTTTAGATATTGATTATGATAATGACTCTGTAGAAAAGATAGTAGAGCAATTAGAATATGCTATAGAGCAACATCCATCCTTTTTAAAAGTAATTCCTTTGGAAGAATTAGAGAAAGAGGAAGAACTTAATAAAAAACGTCAATGGGAGTATTAGATAGTTCTCTTTTTATTTTCTTTTTATAACATAGAGCCCTTGACTATCACTTTCATTTTGGTTTGTAGGGAAAGAATATTTAATAAAAAGAAATTTCAGTTTTTTTTTAAATTTTTTTAGGAATAGTATAGTGATTTAAATAACTATCTGAATTAAACCCGAATTATGCATTAAAACTTCGTTATGAAGATTGGTTGTGCCATAAAATATAGCATTTTATGAGTTTTAGCATAGCACTGCTACGGTTAAACT
>CAYYSK010000346.1:0-2770 GCA_964474345.1 uncultured Flavobacteriaceae bacterium | reverse complement strand
ATTAATATGCCTTATGATTATATTTATCATAAAACAAATGATTTTGGACAACGTATCTCTCGAAATCAACTTATCATTCTAAAAAAGGAAAGCTATTTTGATGCTGTAACTAATCCTGCTGATGGCACCTATTACATAGAAGCCATTACAAAGCAACTTGCAGAAAAAGCATTAATACTTTTTAAAGGTATTGAAGAACAAGGAGGTTTTTTAAAACAACTTAAAGAAGGGACCATACAACGTAAAATAAAGGAAAGTGCATCCAAAGAACAAGCACAATTTGAAAATCAAGAAAAAATATTATTAGGTACAAATAAGCATCCCAATCCAAAGGACCGCATGAAAGATGATTTAGAGTTATACCCTTTTGTAAAGATAAAGCCTAGAAAAACTCTTATTTCTCCTATAATAAAACGTCGTTTATCTGAAGATATAGAACAAGAACGTCTTAAGACTGAAGTATAATTTAAATTTAAAAAAAGTAGACATGAAGAAAATTGCATTTTTAATTCTAACAGTTAGTATTATAAGCTGTAATCAGAAGGCCAAATTCGATTTTAAGTTTTCAGATCAAGAGCAAGTGATTTCTTGTTCTGAAAAAAATAATGCCTTATTAAATGAAGTATTATATAGCTTTGAAAATGATATTATTACCAAATACGATTCGGTAAATAAAGTAAAATCAAAAGCTTATGGTAATTTTATTTTCAGAGGAATGGATGGCTCTGCTCAATATAAGGACATTATATCTTCTAATACGCAACCTATTATAGATGCTCTTATTGCAGAGAATATTCTTATCGTAGATAAATCTCCTAGCCATCTTAATTATGAGCATCCGGCAATACGATGTATTGTAAATGGGATAAAGGATAAAAACTTAAGAACAACGCTGAATGCACTTATTGATACTAAATCGATGAATCCAAAATTATTCAGCTCACGCCTACGCAATTTTGGTCGTAGTGCAGACAGAGATAGATACCAAGCATTATATATTGCTCTAGATGGGTATTATCAACAGATTCTGAACATAAAATCTCAAGAATAGTACAATTTAATGACTAGAAAAAAAATAGCTCATATTACCTTAGATTCATTAACGACTACTCATTCAGCAGGAGTTACTAATGAAATAACACCAACTGCCGAAACTATCGATCTTAAAAAATCATATTCTAATGAGGATATAGCTGATTTAGAGCATTTGGATTTTGTAGCTGGTATTGCTCCAAATTTACGAGGACCATATAGTACAATGTATGTACGTCGACCTTGGACTATTCGTCAGTATGCAGGATTTTCTACGGCAGAAGAAAGTAATGCTTTTTATAGACGTAATCTTGCTGCTGGTCAAAAAGGACTTTCGGTCGCTTTTGATCTTGCGACTCATCGTGGTTATGATAGTGATCATGAACGCGTTGTTGGTGATGTAGGAAAAGCTGGAGTAGCAATAGATTCTGTAGAGGACATGAAATTATTATTTGATCAAATTCCATTAGATCAAATGTCAGTTTCTATGACTATGAATGGAGCCGTACTTCCAATTATGGCATTTTATATTGTTGCAGCAGAAGAACAAGGCGTATCACCTTCAAAACTTTCTGGAACTATCCAAAATGATATTTTGAAAGAGTTTATGGTGCGTAATACGTATATTTATCCTCCTACTCCATCGATGCGCATTATTTCAGATATATTTGAATATACATCAAAGGAAATGCCTAAATTCAATTCGATTTCTATATCAGGATATCATATGCAAGAAGCTGGAGCTACTTGTGATATAGAGCTTGCTTATACACTTGCAGATGGGCTAGAATATATACGCACTGGACTTAAAGCAGGAATGGACATTGACACATTTGCACCACGTCTTTCTTTTTTCTGGGCAATAGGAATGAATCATTTTATGGAAGTAGCTAAGATGCGAGCGGCTCGTATGCTATGGTCAAAACTAGTAGCTCAATTCAATCCTAAAAATCCAAAATCATTAGCGTTAAGGACACATTGTCAAACGAGTGGTTGGAGTCTTACGGAGCAAGATCCTTTTAATAATGTAGCTCGTACTTGTATTGAGGCCACTGCTGCTGCTTTTGGAGGTACGCAAAGCTTACATACAAACGCATTAGATGAGGCTATCGCATTACCTACAGACTTTTCTGCTCGTATTGCACGTAATACTCAGATATATCTTCAAACAGAGACAGAAATTACGCGTACAGTAGATCCTTGGGCCGGAAGTTATTATGTAGAATCACTAACTGATGCTATTGCACATAAAGCCTGGACTCTTATTCAAGAAGTAGAAGAACTTGGTGGTATGACCAAAGCGATAGAAGCAGGAATTCCCAAGTTACGTATAGAAGAAGCTGCTGCTCGTAAACAAGCTCGTATAGATAGTGGTCAAGATATTATTGTAGGTGTCAATAAATACCGCCCTACTGAAGAAGAATTTCTAGATATTCTTGAAGTAGATAATACAAAAGTACGTGATGGACAACTCGCTCGTCTTACATCAATAAAAGAAAAACGAAATACCGCTAAAGTAATTACTGCACTTACAAACCTAACAGAAGCGGCACGATCTGGTACTGATAATTTATTAGCTTTGGCAGTAATAGCTGCTCGTGAACGTGCTACATTAGGCGAAATTTCTGATGCTTTAGAAAACGTATACGACAGACATAAAGCAACCATAAAATCATTTAGTGGCGTGTATAGTAAAGAAATTAAAAAAGATCCTGCTTTCGCGAAAGCGCAAAAATTA
>CAYYSK010000345.1:0-2800 GCA_964474345.1 uncultured Flavobacteriaceae bacterium | reverse complement strand
AAGGACCTCAAGGTGACCAAGGAATACAAGGAGCAGTTGGACCACAAGGACCAAAAGGAGATGATGGAACAGACGGAGCTACTGGACCCCAAGGACCAGCAGGTAACGATGGTGCGAACGGAGCAGTTGGGCCACAAGGACCAGCAGGAAACGATGGCGCCGACGGAGCAGTTGGACCAGCAGGACCACAAGGACCAGCAGGTGCTGACGGAACAAACGGTGCTGACGGAGCAGTTGGGCCACAAGGACCAGTAGGACCAACGGGTGCTACTGGGCCACAAGGAACTCAAGGACCTATTGGACCACAAGGAGTACCTGGACCTGAAGGACCACAAGGGCAAACTGGCGCTACAGGACCAGCAGGAGCAGATGGTGCTGACGGAGCAACGGGACCACAAGGACCTGTAGGGCCATCTAATGCATATACTGGATTTTTTATAATAGATAATACAACATTAACAGACACAGGTACTTATGAACAAATAATTGATGTGATTCCTTTTGAACCTTCACAAGTTACTTTTGTTGCTCATCCTAACATAGGTAGTTTTGACCTAAATGAAGACAATGCTCTAGCTGATACTCCAAATGCTAATTCAGATAATAATACACCTCTTTTAGAGAATAGCTTTGGAACCATGAATGGATTTGCACGTGCTGGAAGCCCTATCAATCAAGCTGTCATTTTTGTTGGAGGAAGTGGTTCTTCCATAAATAATATTTCAAGATACTCTAATGACGATCAATGTATAGGGTTACGATACACTGATAATGATGGAGATAATATGGGAGTCATTGCTGCCAAATTAACTTCTTTTGAATCTGATGGATTTAAATTAGATATTACATATACTGAAGGAACATCAGGTAATGCCAATAGACAAGATGACATTTTAGACGAATCTGTAATTGTATTATTCACTGCATACAAGTAAAAAGAAATGAAATATTATATCACTATAGTACTAATTTCTGTTTTTGCTTTCGCGAAAGCACAATCCGCATTTCACAATTTTGGAAATGTACAAATACATGAGGAAGGACAAGTTGGTTTTCATATTGATTTAATTAATGATGGAGATTTTGATGATAACCTTGGTTTAGTGGGTTTCTACAATCTTGATAATAGTCTCACTATATCAGGAACTAATGAACCTATTTTTTTTGATATGGAAGTAGATGTTCCTAATGACTTATTTTTTGAGGTTTCAACAGGAGTAACCAATTTTTTTGACTTTGTAAATGGAAGAATTATTACCCCTAGAGAAAATATAGATATCACATTAGATTTTAGGAATAATGGATTATATACTGGAGAAGGAAATAATACACACGTAGATGGATATGTAAATAATACTGGAGATTTGGATTTTAGATTTCCAATAGGAGATGATTTTAGGCTTCGTACTATGACTGTACTTCCTTTAGACACTTCTTTTACTTTATATAAAGGCGCATATTTCTTTGAAAATCCTAATTCTCCTTCTACCCTTTCTGGTTTTTTTAATACTAATTTATTTCAGAATACTTTATCAATTATTAGCACAAAAGAATATTGGGATTTAAATGGAATATTACCAGCCAGAGTAACATTAACTTGGGATGAACAAAGTGATATCTCTTTTCTAGCAGATGAATTATCATCGCTAAGAGTCGTTGGCTTTTCTACAGCTCTTAATCAATGGGTAAATTTAGGTAACAGTGCTTTTTCTGGAACTATGGAAGCTGGAGAAATAACTTCAGATATTATTGAGCCTAATTTATATAGTGCTCTTACCTTTGGATCTGTACTAAGAGGGAACGGTGCTATAACTGTATATACTCTTATTTCTCCAAATGGAGATGGAAAAAATGACACGCTAATTATTGAAGGTCTTGAAACAAGTCCTGATAATGAACTTATCCTTTTTAACAGGTGGGGTGTCGAAGTTTTTAGAAAAAAGAATTATGACAACTCATTCAATGGTATTTCTAATGGTAGAGTAACATTAGATGGAAGTTCTGAACTTCCAGTAGGGACTTATTTTTATGTTTTAAAATTACAAGATCAAAAAGACCTTGCTGGTGCATTTTATATCAATCGATAATTAGCATTTTTTCTAGATCTTTTTTCCTAGGATGCTTAGATGTTTCTTTATATTTTTAAACCAAAAGAAACCGTGCTTTCTAAAGATAACGCAAAACAAATACAGGTAATTATAGAGACAGAGAGACTCTACTTAAGAGAGTTCATTTCTAGCGATAGTATTCATTTTTTTAAAATAAACAACGATTCCAATGTAATACAATACACTGGAGATACATCATTTAAAAACTTAGAAAGTGCTCAAAACTTCATAACAAATTATGATGCATATACTAAAACAGGAATTGGACGATGGGCTGTTATACGCAAATCTGATCAAGAGTTTTTAGGGTGGTGCGGACTAAAGTATCATTCAAAAGAACGAGTAGTAGATATAGGATATCGATTTTATAAATGCTATTGGACACAGGGCTATGCTACTGAAAGTGCAAAAGCAGTAATACAATATGCATTTGACATCTTAAAATATCCTTTTTTGGTTGCTCATGCGCATATAGATAATCATGCATCGCATAAAGTAATCAACAAATGTAACATGCAATTTGTTAAGGTTTTTAATTATGATAATCTCCCTGCAAAATTATATCGACTTGATAATCCTTCTTATAATTTAAGAACTATTACTTCTAAAGAAACATGGCCTGTACGTCATCCTGTTTTACGTAAAGGAAGACCTCTAGAAGATGTATATATGGAAGCAGATGAAAAAGAATC
>CAYYSK010000344.1:0-2802 GCA_964474345.1 uncultured Flavobacteriaceae bacterium | reverse complement strand
GTATAGGTTCGCAAATATTAACTCATTATCCAGAAGATGTAGCTACTGCTAGAGCGATTACCGAACAGGAAGCACGTCTAGACGAGCGCCAAAAAGAGAAGATACACGTATCAGATTTGGTAAAGGATTTATTAGAAGAGATTAGTTTTGTAGCACGTGAGAGCGAGTTTATAGATGAGAAAAGTGGCATTAGTGCGCGTATGAGCATCACTGCTTTTGAGAACTTAATGAGTACCGCAGAGCGTCGTATGCTCATTAGCGGAGAGACACAAACGTCAATTCGTTTTAGTGATTTGATGGGGATTGTTCCTGCGATTACTGGAAAAGTAGAATTGGTATATGAAGGAGAGCAGGAGGGAGCGGCTTTTGTAGCCAAAACCTTAATCGGAGAAGCGACAAAATCACTCTTTGATGACTACTTTCCAAAGATCGAAAAACTCACCAAAGAAACAGATGAAGATCCATATGAAGCTGTTCTTTCTTGGTTTTTTGAGCAAAGTGGCTTTGTCTTAGAGGATGACCTTTCTGATACCGACTATAAAACAAAATTAGATAGTATCACGCCGTTAACTGATCTGATTAAAAAACACCAACCCGACACGGATGCCGCTGACTTTTACTTTATGAAAGAGTTCGTCTTGTGGGCACTCGTCGAATATAAAAAATTGAGTAAGTATCCTCTATCTAACGGAATGCGTTTTAATGACTTATATGGAAGTTATATTTCTGGGTTGTCGTAATGTTGTAAGTGGTAAGATAATGGTGGTTGTTTTCTGTTTTTTGTAGATTTTAGGACAAAAAACAGAGAATTTTTCGTCTTGCTTTCCTGATATATGAAGTTTTATTTAGGAGTAGCTTCAGATAGATTAAAAGGATACACCTTTCTGATGTCATCAGATTGTTCTTTTGAGAGTTCTTTAAATACTTGATTGTACTTTTCTTTTGAAAGTTGATCTCTTAAAAAATTGATTTCTGCAGAGATAGCATTTTGTACGTCTATATATGAAGCAAAACTTGTTTTTCGTTCAGAACTTAATGCTATATAGGATTCTGATTCATTATTAGATACATAAGCGCGAACCTTAGATTTTAATTTCTCTAGATCTACTTTTTCATTGTTTACAAAAAACTGGTTTTCTCCATCTATATATACTTTAATTGCATTCTCTGCATTAAATGTAGTATGTTCTTCTTGTTCTGGTAACGCTCTAATTAATCCACTATCGTTTGTGTAATTGATTGTATCAAATAAGAGAAAAGCACTCATTTTGTAATAGTTCAATTCAAAATCATCATCATCTAGTGTCGCTAAAATCCCGTTTGCAAGTATGGAAGGTGTTAACTTTTCGGATGTCTGAATGATTTTTGCAAAAGCTTCTAATTTGTTTACAGGAGTTTTTTCTAATGTAGTTAAACAGTTTTCTAGTGCTTCTTGCTGAGGTCTTCCAATAGTATTAAGTAAATCACCAAAAGAGGTTACGGGCCAATTTGTAAATTCATTGTTAGTAGCTATTTTTTCAAAAAGAGCTTTATAGCTTTTACCAGATCTATCTCCCAGAATCTTTTCGGTAATCAGTAGTTGTTCAAAATCATAAATAACCCTTTTAAATGCCACTCCTTTATCGTCATAACTTTCATAAACACAATTCATTGCTTTAGATTCTAATTGCTCTGATTGTTCTTGACAGGAAGCAGTTAACTGCCCCAAAATAAAGAGTCCTAAAAAGATTTTTCTCATATGTTTTGCCTGATTACGTATAGTGTATAAATAATCTTGAAAAGATAGTGTTTTTTATGTTGTGGAATAAGTGTTTATGTGGTAATGCACCAGTTGCAAACTGGCGCTAGCGGGGCTAGTGGAGAGAAAATTTTTAAACTTGGTGGTCTTTGCAAATAAGTACAAACCTTTCGATTGAGTACTTATTAGCTATGTTTTATAGGACATCGTGTTGTGTGTAGTTATTAAATGTTCCATTCATAAAAATTTGAGCCTTGATTTAATGCAAATCCTGTTTTCGGGTAGAGGTTATTTCCAACTAAATTCGATTTTTCAGTTTCTAAAAACATTCCGCAAGCATTAGAGTTTTTAACTAATTCTTTAGCCCTTTCTATTAACCCAATTGAAATTCCTTTTTTACGGAATTCAGGATTTACAAACAAATCGTTTAGAAGCCAAAGTTTTTTCATTCTAGTAGAAGAAAACAATGGGTATAATTGAACAAAGCCAATCAATTTCTGTTCACTATTTTCAGCCACAAAAATTTCAGAATCTTTATTTAAAATTCTTTCTTTCAAAAACTCTTTTGCATTTTTTATATCAGATTTCTTGCGGTAGAAAACTCTATAATTATCAAATAATTCCGATAAATAATCTAAGTCTTTATCTTCTGCTTTTCTATAGTTCATTTAGGATTATTTTAATTATCTATAACGAAATTAGTATTTTTTAGCCGATTTTTTTTTTGATATAAAAGCCCTTACCCAATCAATAAATTAGGGAATTTGTCTAAATAAAGAAGTTGGAAGAAGCACATATATTGCTTTTGGAAATTATTGTCTTCGGGGTCACAAATGTGCCGCCATTTTATTTTTCAAGATGTGCTCGGCTCAGAATTCGGAACGGGTTGATAAAAACCTTGACACCAATTTAAAAATCGAGCTCTATTCCAACTATATTTTTTTATCTCGTTATCGAACTTATTTTATAAAATTACACCTTTTAAGATTTAAATCCCTTTTATACAGAGAATTCTGACTAACGTAAAATTATTTCACTGACTTTCAGTTATTTGTAAATCATCA
>CAYYSK010000343.1:0-2805 GCA_964474345.1 uncultured Flavobacteriaceae bacterium | reverse complement strand
GTTTGCAGTTGTTTTGTGATGTAATAGATTTTCTAATGCATAATTCGGGTTTAATTGAAGCCATTTTATATAGTTCATATAGATGAAGGAAATCACCAAAGAAACGTATCTTAATTGGTACGAAGAAATGCTCTTCTGGCGCAAGTTTGAAGATAAGCTAGCTCAAGTATATATCCAGCAAAAAGTAAGAGGGTTTTTACACCTTTATAATGGTCAAGAGGCTATCCTCGCAGGATCGTTACATGCTATGGATTTAAGTAAAGATAAAATGATTACAGCGTATCGTAATCATGTTCAGCCTATTGGTATGGGAGTAGACCCTAAACGTGTGATGGCAGAATTGTATGGAAAAGCAACAGGTACTTCTCAAGGATTAGGAGGCTCTATGCATATTTTTTCTAAAGAGAAAGGATTTTATGGAGGTCATGGTATTGTTGGAGGGCAAATTCCTCTAGGGGCTGGAATGGCTTTTGGTGATAAGTACCATAAACGAAAAGCAGTAACATTATGTTTCTTTGGAGACGGTGCCGCGCGACAAGGTTCTTTACATGAAACTTTTAATATGGCAATGAATTGGAAATTGCCAGTAGTTTTCTGTGTAGAAAATAACGGATATGCTATGGGAACTTCTGTAGCTCGTACGGCAAATCATGAGGACATATGGAAGTTAGGACTTGGATATGAAATGCCTTGTGGCCCTGTAGATGCTATGAATCCAGTAGCTGTAGCTGAAGCTATGGATGAAGCAATAGCACGAGCACGTCGTGGGGATGGCCCTACATTCTTAGAACTAAAAACATACCGTTATAGAGGACACTCTATGAGTGATGCACAGCATTATAGAACAAAAGAAGAAGTAGCAGAATATCAAAAAATAGACCCTATTACGCAAGTAAAAGAGATTCTTTTAAAAGAAGAATATGCTACAGAAGATGATATTAAAGTAATGGACAAACGAGTCAGGAAACGTGTTGCTGAATGTGAAAAATTTGCAGAAGAAAGTCCATTTCCTGACAAAAACATTATGTACGATGTAGTGTACGAACAAGAAGATTATCCATTTTTACCTCATAAACTATAAGCAATGGCGCAAGTAATAAATATGCCGCGACTTAGCGACACTATGGAAGAAGGCACAGTCGCTACTTGGTTAAAACAAGTGGGTGATGAGATTTCAGAAGGAGATATCCTTGCAGAGATCGAAACTGACAAAGCTACTATGGAATTTGAATCTTTTTATGAAGGTACATTACTTCATATAGGTATTCAAGAAGGAGAAACTGCACAAGTAGATAAATTACTTGCAATTATAGGAGAAAAAGGAGAAGATATATCTGAATTACTGAATGGAGAAACTTCAGATGAGGTAGTAGAGACTTCTAAAGAAGATATTTCTGAAATTCCATCAGGAGTAGAAGAAACAAAAATTACTACAGCTATTCCAGATGGAGTAGTGATAGTAACGATGCCTCGTCTTTCTGATACAATGGAAGAAGGTACAGTTGCTTCTTGGCTTAAAGGAATAGGAGATGAAATTTCAGAAGGAGATATTCTTGCTGAAATAGAAACTGACAAGGCAACGATGGAATTTGAGTCTTTTAATGAAGGGACGTTATTACATATAGGATTAGAAGAAGGAGCTACTGCAAAAGTAGATGAGCTTCTTGCTGTTATAGGACCTAAAGGGACAGATGTTTCTGAGGTTGTAGCAAATTACAAAGTTGGAGGGACAGAAGCTCCAGAAGCTCCAAAAAAAGAAATATCTAAAGTTGCTACCCCAAAACCAACTTCAGTAAAAGAAAGACCAAAAGTCGCTGCTAAAAAAACTTCAAGTGTAACTTCTAATGGAGGACGTATTTTTGCTTCTCCTCTTGCAAAGAAAATCGCAGAAGAAAAAGGAATCAATTTAATTCAAGTACAAGGTTCTGGAGAAAATGGACGTATCGTAAAAGCAGATGTAGAAAACTTTATGCCAAGTGCAGTGTCATCAGGTGCAAATGTGACTCAGTTTGTAGCTACTGGAGAAGAAAGCTCAGAAGAAATACCAAACTCTCAAATGCGTAAAGCAATTGCGAGAAGCTTAGGGAACTCTAAATTCTCTGCACCACATTACTATTTGAATGTAGAGTTTAATATGGAGAATGCAATAGCATTCAGAAAACAATTTAACCAATTACCAGATACAAAAATATCGTACAATGATATAATTGTAAAAGCAACTGCAATAGCATTAAAGAAACATCCACAAGTAAATTCGCAATGGTCTGATGATAATATCACATTAAATCATCACGTACATATTGGTGTTGCAGTAGCTGTTCCAGATGGACTTGTTGTGCCTGTGGTAAATTTTGCAAATGAAAAATCATTACCACAGATTAACGCTGAGGTAAAAGAACTCGCAGGAAAAGCACGTAATAAAAAGCTAACACTAGATGAAATGCAAGGAAGTACCTTTACGATTTCAAATTTAGGGATGTTTGGTATTACTGATTTTACTTCTATTATTAATCAACCTAATTCGGCAATATTATCTGTTGGAGCCATTGTAGAAAAACCTGTTGTAAAAGATGGACACGTAGTTCCAGGTCATACTATGAAGTTAACGATGGCTTGTGATCACCGTACTGTAGATGGAGCTACTGGCGCACAATTCTTGCAAACCTTAAAAACATATATAGAAAACCCAATATTAATGTTAACATAATTAATATTAGATACTTTTATTAAATAAAAACCCGTCTTTATGACTACCGTGTGGACACATCTCTAAATAGTATCCACCCTTGCATTATGGTGGAGAAT
>CAYYSK010000342.1:0-2811 GCA_964474345.1 uncultured Flavobacteriaceae bacterium | reverse complement strand
CTGTAGTAGCACTAACAGCTAGAGAATTAATGATATCAAAATCAGAATCAAATACTTCAAATGTAGAATCTGTTCCTGATATTTGAGTCCAAGACTGACCATTATCTGTAGATTGCCAAATTCCTTGACCTAAATAGAAAGCCCCTCCCAAAGAAGCACTATTTCCAAAAACTTCTCCAGTTCCATAATACCAGATATTTTGGAATCCGGGTCTAGGGTCTTGAGCAATAGCAGTTACATTATGAATTTCATCATTTGGAGATACTTTAGTCCAAGAAGTTCCTCCATCAGTAGTTCTAAACATACCACTACTCACTCCTCCAGCTAGCATTGTGTTACCTGAAGTATCACTTAAATCAATAGCGAGTGCTCTAGTACGTCCTCCTAAATTAGAAGGTCCTCTTGATTCATAAGGATTTGTAAAAGCTCTTGAGTTAGAATAACTATTGAGTCTTCTTATTTGCTCTCTTTGAGCTGTAATAAATTCTTGAGCTTTTTCTTCTTTAGGGATTAATCCTGTAGCAGGATTTTTTTGCATATCAAACTCAAATTGAGTTCTCTGCTCAATTGTTCGTTGTTTTTCTTCTAATGATTTTTTTTCTTTCTTCTCTGTTTTTAGAGATTGTAAGGTTTGAAGTTGGGCTTCTTCTACTGTTTCGACTTTTTCTCCTCCTTCGTAAAAAAATAAGAAACTAAAAATTCCTAATAGGAAAATAGATAGGATAAGTACTTTTCTGTTCATAATTGGTGGTGTTTTTAGAGTTAGGGGGCTTCTAATTATCTAGTTACCACTAGTGGTTCATAACGGTAATAAACTTGTTAAAAATTTTATAAATTTCACTTAAAGTAATATTATTAGCAGTATTGATAATGATAATTGGTCAAAAATACATTTAATTTCAAAAAAAATCGATTAAATACTTAAAAATTCGACAAAATGCACAATAAATTATTATTTTATAATTAATTATTATATATATGTTAATCAATTTTTATAATTAAGATTTTTTTAACATATGCTAATATACTGAAAATTAACTTTTTAAAAACAATTTAAAATTATCACCTAATTATTATTAAATAAAAAAGAGAGCTATTCTTAAGAATAGCTCTCTTTAAATATAAGTATATAATTACTCTATTTTTTTTCGATTACTGGAGTATTTAGTTTGCTGCTCATTTCTATAGATATAGAAGAACGTTCAAATTTCATCTTTCCAGCTCCTGTTTCAAGAATACACGTACCATTATCATTTAATTCTAGTACTTTTCCGTGCAAACCGCTTTTAGTGATTACTTTATCACCTTTTTTAAGGGCTTTATCAAAGTCCTTTTCTTGCTTTATTTTTTTACGCTGTGGTAATACTATAAAAAATATAATAAATACTGTAAATAGCAAGAGTGGTCCTAGTAATTCACTCATATATTATTTGCTTGCTCCTGCAGCTGGTGCATTCACAAAAGCTTTGATTTTTAATAATTCTTTACCTTTTTCAGTATTTGCAGTAATAGTAATTGATTTTGTAATTGCATTTGTACCACTAGCGTTATACTTTACAAGTAATTCACCTTTTTCTCCTGGTGCAACTGGATTTCTTGAATATTCAGGAACAGTACATCCACAAGAACTCTTTGCGTCTACAATTACTAAAGGAGCCTTTCCTGTATTTGTAAATGTAAATTTATGCTCAACTGGATTTCCTTTTTCAATTGTACCAAAATCATATTCAGTTTCATCAAAAGTCATTACTGGAAAATCAGCAGCTTGTGCATCACGAGCAGCAGCTACTTCTATATTTTCTTCTTTTACTTTACTTGTTGCGTCTTCCTTACAAGATGTAAAGATCATAGCTGTTAGTACACCTAATAATAGAATACCTTTTTTCATTTTTTATAGTTTTAATTAATATAATTCTAAAGCAAAAATACTAAAAATAGTTATATCCTATATGTAGGATACACTCTTTCTATTAATTAGTGTTTTATCTTATAAATTCTTTTAGAATCTGTTTTTATAGTTTTAGTATAAAAATCACTAGTCTACCTATTCTAGACCCCTTCCTTCTTTCATAAACTTATTATCTTTTTCATATTCCTTTACAAGTTTATCTAGTATACCATTAATAAATATACTACTCTTAGGAGTAGAATATTCTTTGGCAATCTCTAAGTACTCATTAATAGTAGCTTTAACAGGAATAGATGAGAACTTTAAAAATTCACACAAAGCCATTTTAATAAGAACAAAATCAACATCTGCAATACGTTCTTTATCCCAGTTTGGTGTATTTTTCTCTATCTCATCACTTAGGAATGCATTATTACTTACAGTTCGTTCTAATAACTCTATACTAAATCCTCTATCATCATCATTTTTAAATAAACTTGGGAGAAAAAGGCTTTCTGGAGAATTTGGTTTTACTTTTTGTAAACGCTTAAGAATAGCCATATTTACAATAGGTAAATCATCTATCCAAGTAAGTCTATTATCTTCTATATAGTCATAAAGTTTATCATTAGGGGCAATAAGTTCTGTATACCATTGAATGATAAAACTTTTTGCATTTTTAAACCCTCTGTCACTATCACTCATATATTTTTCATATAATTCACTATCTGTTAGCTCATTATATACAACAGCAACATATTCATCATCCATACGCCAGTTTTTAAGCTTGCGTTTGTCTAATTGATCTTGTAATAAAGTATTATCACTTAATTTTACAAGGATTTCATTTTCAATAAATTTTGTGTTAGGATTTTTTTCTTCTTCGGTAGCAAGTATTTTTTTTGATATTTTTTCTGAGTGCG
>CAYYSK010000341.1:0-2811 GCA_964474345.1 uncultured Flavobacteriaceae bacterium | reverse complement strand
TATATTTTGCAGTACGTTCAAGCTGTAATAGACTTTCTAATGCATAATTTGGGTTTGACTTTTACATGCCTTACTAAAAATCATTCAAGATGCAATAGAATCATTGATGGTATTGATATACTTTATTATAGATTTTATTTTTAGAAATCTATAAGGAAGAATTGAATATTTTGATTTTTCATCTAGATTTCTAAACTCTGAGAGATATTAGAGAAATAAAATTTACACATTATATATCCTATAAAAGTAAAATTATTATAAACTGGATTAAGTTTTTCTTTAGGTGCAGTGAGTGCGATTAAAATTTATAGGACATACCAAATTGTAATCCAAAATAATAAGGCTTGAAATTACCTATATTATCTGTATATGGATTAAGTTGATATTTAAAAGCTGGCTCAACGTCAAATCTCCATTTTTTTGAGAAATTATAATGAGTACCTAGCCCTAAATTTATAGCAAGGCTTAAATCATTAAGACTAGTTTCTCTTCCTATAAAAATACTCTCACCACTATTTGCAGTAGCAAATACTCTATTGTTAGTAAGAACAAATAAACTTAATCCTGTATTAAAACTTAAAGAAACACGTTTGTTTAAAAGTCTATACTGATAATCTATAGGAACTTCTACATAAGAAATGTCTTGTTCTATACTTACAACATCATTATTGCTAAAAAAGGAGAGTGCTTCTGGACTTGTTTCTATGCCAGCCGCTTGTCCTAGATTTTGAAGATTTATTCCAGAAAGTTGAAATATATTTACATTTCCATTATTTGTAATAAGTACTTGGAAATCGCTTGTTCTGTATTGTAAAGGAGCAAGTCCTATTCCAAAACGAAGGCTTGATTTTTCTGAGAATTTATAATCTGCTCGTATTCCATAACCAATAGTACCCACTGCATCTCTAGGATTATTTACAAGTCTATCATCTATAGAAGATCCTTTTGTAAGGGATCCATAACTTAGAATACTTGTATATGGAGATATCGCAAGTTTGTATTCTACTGATTCTTTACGATTTTTTTCTCGTTCTTCTTCTGTTTTTGGAAGTTTTGGGAGTTTTTCATCCACTTTAGACTTTTCTTCCTCTTTAGCAGCAAGTTTAGCTTTTTTAATTGTTTCTAAATTAGCTATAGAATCAAACCATTTTTGTGCTGCAACTTTACTTTCTTCTTTTTGAAGCGTAATTGCTTGCGCTAGTTCGTTGTCAATTTTTGCTTGATACGTATCTCTAGCTTCCAATTCTTTTTGTTCTCTTGCTATTTGAGTTGTACTCTTCATTGTGCGTAATGCTTCTAATAAAGATTCTTGGTTAGCAACATTACTTGATTGACCTATGATTCCAGATGAATAATTGCTACTATTATTCGAACTTGTTATTGCTGGTGTTTTAGAATTTGTACTATTTGAATGTGAAATAGATGGTGTTTGATTTGAATTTTTAGTGCCTCTTGATACCTCAGAAGAAACATTACTTGTTAATGTATTATTTGTTGAGATCGTATTTTCTTTACCTGTTACAAGTGTTTGGGTTGTTATTGTTGTTTTACCTGATGAGGGTATTTCTTTCGTATTTGAGTTTGAAGTAGTATTGTTTGTTATATAGTCGTTAGTTGTTGTTGTATTTTCATTATTATTTTCAGGAATAGTACTATCTACAATAAGTTGTTGATTTTCTTTAATAGTGTCTTTAGAAGTATTCCATGGTTGCCAAACCCATATACTTGTTAACATTCCTACGAGTAGTAGTCCTCCAAAATAGAACCAAAAAGGCGCTATCCTTCGACCAGGTTTTTGATCTAATTCAGAAGCAATAGTATCCCATAAGCCAGCATCTGGTGCTTGTTCAAAACCTTTGAACTGCTCATTGAATAATTTGCCTATATCTTTTCTATTACCCATTTACAATCGAATTTTTTTTGGTGATTATATATGATGATGTGATTTTTTCTTTGAGAATTATTTTGGCTCTATGTAAATTAGATTTAGAAGTGCCTACACTGATTCCTAAGATTTCACTTATTTCTATATGTGTATGATTGTCCAGCTCATATAAGTTGAACACAAGTCTGTATCTACTAGGGAGTTCTTGTATAAAGGCTAGCATTTCTTGTAAACTTATAGGTGCTTGATCAATATCAATAGAGGTATCTTCTTTTAAATGTTGGTCTGTAATAGGTTCTATAAATGGTTCTTTCTTGTAACGATCTATAGCT
Source organism: uncultured Flavobacteriaceae bacterium (assembly GCA_964474345.1). Lineage (GTDB taxonomy): Bacteria > Bacteroidota > Bacteroidia > Flavobacteriales > Flavobacteriaceae > Dokdonia. Next base: position 594 of record CAYYSK010000341.1, on the reverse strand, counting down.
CTATTAATCGTAATGCGTTTCATCCAGCCCTCAAATGATCCTTTACCATTGTAGGTTTTAATGTTTTGAAATATTTTTATAAATGAATCTTGCAGATTGTCTTCTGCTTCTGCATAGTTTCTACAATATTTTAAACAAAGCGCAAAGAGTTTATCCTTATACATATTATATAAGATTTGTTGTGATTGACGATCACTTTTTTTACACTTGTTTATGAGTTGGACTAGATCCAATATTTTGGCTACTTTATAGAGTAGACTCTATAATTATAAATGGTTGCGTTATTATTATAAGAATATTTAAATATTCTTATAATATGACATCTTAAATTACTTAAAAAACTTTAGTGATAATTGTAACAGATTGTATCTGTTGCGTCTAAAAAACTATCATAAAATATATAGTAAATACATACATCCACATTTTTTAGGTAAAATTCCTTGCTCTTGACTTTGTTCTTTAACTTTTACATAATAGATTCTTTAGTTTAGAGTTGAAGTTTAAACCTGAATTATGCATTAGAAAATCTATTACATCATAAAACAACTGCAAACACTATCACTACGCTGTATTTTTTACTTTAACCATAGCGAT
>CAYYSK010000340.1:0-2828 GCA_964474345.1 uncultured Flavobacteriaceae bacterium | reverse complement strand
GAGTTAAAGTAAAAAATACAGCGTAGTGGTAGTGTTTGCAGTTGTTTTGTGATGTAATAGATTTTCTAATGCATGATTCGAGTCTAAATTATAAAATTAAAGAACCCAGCAATTGCTGGGTTCTTTAATTTTATAATTCCTCATTTTTTCAACTTGGTAATAAGTCACAATACCAGAAAGCAGTATCCCAACTCTTTTGGTCATCTTCATCAACAAAGCAGTTATCATCATCATTACCTGCTTTATCATATCCCCGTAATACTTTCTCTCCTAGTGTAAATGAAATTGGTTTTTTAAATATAGGACCATCATATACAAATGTGTGGAATTCTCCATTCTCTCCACATACATCTACAGTACCTGGTAAATCTTCTATAAAAGAAGCATCAATCACTCTTCCGCAAAAACTTTCATCTAGATGTTTTGCATTTACACAAACGGTTATTGCTTTAAATCCTAAATCAATAAACTCTTTAAGTAATGCTTTGGTATCCTTTTTCCATAAAGGATAGACTCCTTTAACACCCACTTCTTCTAATTGCTCATCCCGATAAGTTCTTAAATCTTCTAGAAAAATATCCCCAAAAGCTCCATGTGTGTACCCATCTGTACAAAGTTGTGTAACTTCCTCTCTCATAGTATTTGAATAATCTTCCATAGTTACTTTTGCAGGAAATTCTATTTTGTGCAAAGGCAACCCTACACTTTTAGCTTGTTCTTCTAAGAGTTCTATACGTAATCCATGCATAGACACACGTTTATAATCTGAATTTACAGTTGTGATTAACTTTGAAATCTTATACTCAGAATCTTGTAATATCTTATATAGTGCTAGACTAGAATCTTTACCACTACTCCAATTAAAGTACGTTTTATACATCTGCTTTATAAAAAACTTTGGATAGCAAGGTCATAACTTTGGAGACCAAAACCTAGAACCACGCCTTTTGCATATTTTGATATATAGGATTGATGACGGAATTCTTCTCGCGCAAACGTATTAGAAATATGTACTTCTATCACTGGAGTTTCTATTGCCGCGACAGCATCGCCAATACCTACAGAAGTATGTGTATATGCTGCAGCATTTAAAATAACTCCATCACAATCTTTATCTGCTTCTTGAATATGTGTAATCAATTCTCCCTCTATATTAGATTGAACATACGAAAACTCTATTTGCCCAAATTTAGATTGCAGTGTTTTAAAATAATCTTCAAAGGAAAGTCCCCCATATATTTCGGGTTCGCGTTTTCCTAAAAGATTAAGATTAGGGCCATTAATAATGCGTAGTTTCATAAATTTTATGCTTTCGCGAAAGCGTAAAAATACTACATTATAAGGCATAAAAAAAGTGCTTTCAAACTAGAAGCACTTTCTCTTATAAAAGATTTTTCTTTAGTTAAAGAAATACCCAACTGATAGTGAAAATACATTATTTTTTGTATCAATACCAGAGAGATAATCTGTAAGACCTAGACCATATCTTCCTTGAAAGAAGATTCCTTGTTCCAATTTATATTGTGCTCCAAAAGCTATGGAGAGGTCTATTGTTTCAACATTTGGTATGTCAAATGTACTATTGTCAGTTTCTGTTTCTGCATTAATATTAAATCCAATTTGAGGGCCTCCTTGTAAACTAAACCCTTTCGCGATTTTAAAATCTATTAAAATAGGGACATTAATATAATCAAGTTTTATAGTCGATTCAAGGCCGTTCACATCTGAATTAGCTCCCTGAGAAGAGTATAAAACTTCTGGTTGAATTGCAATCTTTTCAGAAATACCAATATTTGCTAGACCTCCTACATGAAAAGATGTTCTTCCATCTATATCCCCTAATGCCCCTTCAATATTTAAAGATGCAAAATTCACACCTGCTTTTGCGCCAAAATGAATATTTTGCGCAAAGATTCCAGGCGCCATTAATGCCACTACAATAGTTAAAAAAAAGTTTTTCATAATTTGAATTGATGTTTTAATGAGTTATTATTTATAAATACAGTTAACATCACATTTAATTTTTTATTATGGTTCATTGTAAAAAAAATAATTAGGATACTACTTCAGAAACAAGCATAAAAAAAGCACTTTCAAGTTTGAAAGTGCTTTCCTATTATTTTTATTTCTAAAATTAGAATCTATATCCTACTCCTATATTGAAAAAATCAGTTCTAGCAGTAATATCTAGATCTCCTGTAAAGCTGTTTGTTAATTGAAGATTATAATGAGCTTCTGCAAAAAACTTTTCAGTAAAATCATATCCAAGTCCTCCTGTAAGTCCTACTGAAAGAGCAGAAAAATCATCTAATGTCTCTTCCAAAATAACATTGAATTGAGGTCCTGCTTGTACATTAAAACCACCTTCTCCAATTAAATATTTACCTAATATAGGGATCTGTAAAAAACTACTATCATCTATATTAGTATACAATGCTTGAGGTTGCACATGAAATTGATCTGAAACTGGGATATCTACTACAAGTCCTGCAAAAAATCCACTTTCGCTAGTAGAAATATCCTGACCTCCTGACTCAACGTTTGCAGTTCCACTTGTAAATCCTGCTTTTACACCAAAAGTGGTTTCTTGAGCAATCATTCCTGTCATTGTTAATACTGCCATAGCAGTTAATAAAAAAACTTTTTTCATAATTTAATTAATTGTTTAGTGAGTTAAAATTAATTTGGTTAACATTCTACTATTAGTATACTTACCTGCAAAATGTTACACATAGATAGTACTATTTTTTCAAAAAAAAAATGAGTCCATAAAAAAAGCACTCATTCAATGAGTGCTTTTTATTTTTTAAAAGAAATAATTATTACTC
>CAYYSK010000339.1:1022-2851 GCA_964474345.1 uncultured Flavobacteriaceae bacterium | reverse complement strand
AAGGTTACGTTTTATAAAATGCCTTAAATATTCTCATTGATCATTTAAGGCATTTTAATTTATTTATATTATTATAAATTACTGATACACTCTCACATAATCTATCTCAAATGTTTGTGGGAAAATAGTATCATCTATAGTTCCTCCAAAGTTTCCACCAACAGCCATATTTAAGATAATATAAAAAGGTTTTTGAAAAGGGTATACTTCATCGTTCTTTTTTTTGGGGTCAAATCGATATACCTCAACATCATCCCTATAAAAAATAATACGATCTTCATTCCAGTCACACGCATAAATATGCCACTCTGTATTATTTTCTAGAAATGTTTTCTTAGTATTAATTGTATTCCCAAAACTAGCAGGTGTATGTAATGATGTAAATAAACTATCTGCATCTCGTCCTACCCATTCCATAATATCAATCTCACCACAAGCAGGCCAGGTATTTGTTTTGATATCTGATCCCAACATCCAGAAAGCAGGCCATAATCCTTTTCCAGAAGGAAGTTTTATACGTGATTCTATACGCCCATATTGAAATTCAAATTTAGTCGCAGTAGTAATACGTGTAGAGGTGTATGTACTGTCTTTAAATCTAGCTTGTATTTTTAAAGTTCCATTAGAAACTTCATGATTTGTCTTCGTATATATCTGAGGTTCATTATTTCCCCAACCACATAAGTTAGGACAACCATTACCTAATTCATAATTCCAATAATCTAGGTTAAGAGAAGTCCCTTCAAATTCGTCACTCCATAGTAATTCCAACGGAGGAGATGTACGCCTTATTCCAAAAAAAATAAGACAAACACTAATCACTATTTTCATATTACTTATTTATCATCAACAATAAAATAAGGAATTCCAAACAAGCCTTCACTATAATAAAGAGTAATCATATCTCCTATCACAGTTTCATTATATAGATTTTCAGAAACAGATAAATTTTCTTCTTCAGATTGTTTTTCCCAAGGTGCTGCTGTAAGATAATACGTATCAGAATTATCATTTGTATATATATACTTGTCTAAAACTTCTGTTTCATAAGATCTAGGGTGTAAAGGATCATAATTATAGTTTAATACCATCACACCTCCATATGCCCACGCAAAACTTAAAACACATAGTACTACAATTCCTCCATTAACTTTTAGAGGTTTCTTATACAATCGTAACACTAGAAATATAAAGAGACAAAAAAATAATCCCCCTAATATCATAGGAAGTATTGCCTTTGAAAAAACATTAATTTTAAAATCAAGTATCCCTCGTAATCCAAGTGCACAGCACAGAAGGAGTATCGAAAGGTATATAGAAGGTTTGTCTTCTTTTTCTTTCTTTTTCTTTCCATCTTCTTCTATTTCAATCTCTCCTTTATAAAAGATTGCAATAGTCATACTCAATAAAGGATATAGAATTCCGATCCATATAGCAAGCATATAAGGTTCAGGTTTAAAAATGATCCAGGCAGCTATGGTATATCCAATCCAATTAAGAGTGATACCAACTATTTTTGCAGATGACTTATAACTATTATAGTTCTCTATTAGGCTCATAATTATATAATAATTGTTTTATTAATTGAAATAATTATCAATTTCCCATATACTAATACCTCCAAATCATCTCCCTGATCTATACTAAAATGTGTATCCTCTTTGGTTACTGTAATCGTTAGGATTTGTTCTCTAAAATTTATTTTAAAAGAATAACTATCCCACGCATCTGGAATTTGAGGATCAAAAGACAACTTCCCATCACGTATACGCATGCCTCCAAAACCTTCAACCACACTCATCCAGGTACCGGCCATACTCGTGATATGA
>CAYYSK010000339.1:0-1012 GCA_964474345.1 uncultured Flavobacteriaceae bacterium | reverse complement strand
TATGAAGCCCTTCTTCTACTTCTTTATTATAATCATCTAGATCTAATCGAGAGGTACGTAGGTAGAAGGTATATGCTTGTTCCATACGTCCTAATTTTGCAGCTTGGATTGCATGAATACAGGGAGATAACGAACTCTCATGTACCGTAAATGGTTCATAAAAGTCAAAATGTTTTTCCAGTTGTTTCTGTGTAAAATGCTCTTCAAAAAAGTAAAACCCTTGTAAGGTATCTGCTTGTTTGATATAGGGTGATCGCAAAATACGATCCCAAGACCATTTCTGATTGATCGGACGCTCAGATGCTGGTAAATCTGCTACAGAAATGAGTTCTTTGTCTAAGAAACCATCTTGCTGTAAATACACATCATATTTTTCTGAAAAAGGAAGATATAATTGATCTGCCATCTCTTTCCAGGCAGTAATTTCTATTTCAGATAATTGTGTAGTCTTTATAATTCTATCATAATCTGTAGAGAATTGTTTTTTTACTTGGTTCGCTTTCGCGAAAGCGTACTCAAGACACCATTTTGCCAGATAGTTGGTATACCAATTATTATTTACATTATTCTCATACTCGTTAGGTCCCGTTACTCCTAACATCACGTACTTTTCTTTTGCTGTAGACCACGTACATCGTTGTTGCCAAAAACGCGCCACACCAATAATCACTTCAAGTCCCATTTCTGGGATATAGGAGGTATCTCCTGTAAAGCGCTCGTAATTATGAATGGCATACACCATAGATCCATTGCGATGAATTTCTTCAAAAGTAATTTCCCATTCGTTGTGACATTCTTCTCCATTCATTGTCACCATCGGGTACAATGCAGCACCGTTTTTAAAACCTAATTTCTCTGCATTTTCGATGGCTTTATCTAACTGCTCATAACGATATTTTAAAAGATTACGAGCTACTTGTTGATCTTTGGTTGCCATATAAAAAGGAATACAATAGGCTTCTGTATCCCAATAGGTAGACCCTCCGTATTTCTCTCCTGTAAATCCTTTAGG
>CAYYSK010000338.1:0-2866 GCA_964474345.1 uncultured Flavobacteriaceae bacterium | reverse complement strand
CGCATTTCTTTCCATTGAGCAATCCATCCTGGTACACGCCCAAGAGCAAACATTACCGTAAACATTTCTACAGGGATCCCTAATGCTCTATAAATAATACCTGAATAAAAATCTACATTAGGATATAATTTACGATCTACAAAATAAGGATCTTCAAGTGCTTCCTTTTCTAATCCTTTTGCTATTTCTAATACTGGGTCTTCAATTCCAAGCATATTTAACACATCGTCTGCAGCTACTTTTATAATTTTTGCACGTGGATCAAAATTTTTATATACTCTATGTCCAAAGCCCATTAAGCGGAAAGGATCTTGCTTATCTTTAGCTTTGCCCATATATTTTTTTGTATCTCCCCCATCTTGTTTAATAGCTTCTAGCATTTCAATAACTGCTTGATTTGCCCCTCCGTGAAGTGGTCCCCATAAAGCAGATATTCCTGCAGATATTGATGCAAATAATCCTGCATGAGAAGAACCAACAATACGTACTGTTGACGTAGAACAATTTTGCTCATGATCTGCATGCAATATTAATAATTTATCCAAAGCATCTATAACAGATTGATCCACCTTATATTCTTCATTAGGCTTTGCAAACATCATTTTATGAAGATTTGCTACATATCCTAAACTATTATCTCCATAATCTAATGGTTGACTTTTCTTTTTACGCAAAGCCCAAGATGCAAGCACTGGGAATTTTGCCAGTAACTTAACAATAGTTGTGTACATTTCTTCTTCAGATTCTACATTTACTGACGTAGGGTTAAAAGCAATAAGTGCAGACGTAAGAGCACTTAATACTCCCATAGGGTGTGCAGATTTAGGAAAACCATCTAAGATTTTCTTCATGTCTTCATCTACATGTGATTCTGATTTTATATCATTATGAAACTTATCTAATTGTGTTTTTGAAGGAAGTTCTCCAAATATTAATAAGTATGCTACTTCTAAAAAATCTGCTTTTTCAGCAAGTGCTTCTATAGAATATCCTCTATAACGCAAAATTCCTTTTTCTCCATCTAAAAAGGTAATTGCACTTTCACATGAACCTGTATTTTTATATCCTGGGTCAATTGTTGTGATTCCACCAGTTGCTCCTCTAAGAGCTTTTATATTAATTGCTTTCTCGTTTTCTGTGCCTGTTATTATAGGGAAATCAAAAGATTGACCATCTATGTTTAGCGTTGCTTTATCTGCCATGCTTTTTTGAAAAATTTAAGGTGATTATTCCTTTTTTAAGAAGGATTGCTAATTTACAAAAAAACAGTCGGTTTTTTTAATAATTTCATACAGTAAAGCAATTAAAAAAAGATCAAAAAAGATCAAAATCATACGTTTTAATTCCTTCTTTTTATTGCAATATACGTGTCACGCATTGAATTCATTGACTCTAAACAATTTAAAAAAGAAACGACAGCAATTTTAAAAATAAATTTATTTATTTTTATGATAACATCATAAAAAACACTCTATCTCTAAAATACAATATATAATCACCTTATTAAATTATCAATATTTCCTATAGCATTTTCTATGCTATTTTTTTAAAACATAAAATCTTTTCTATAAAAAAGAGCTTATACCATAGCATAAGCTCTTTACCCAACTTCAAACCTAGATTTTGGTTTTTAACCACCAAAAAATAATTCTTAAAAAAGAGCGAGCTATTCAGCAAAAGCATCATCTCCCGCTCTTTACCCAACTTAAAATCATCTTGCTTGTTTATTCACTAACGTACAATACAATATGTTGAGCTAAGAATTTAAAAGATGAGGTTAGGTGTTTTTACAATTCCCTATATGTAGGTCAATTATATCACAATTAGTAGGTTTTCTTTTAAGTTCTAATAGATTTGGATGATAAATGTAGACAAAAAGCAAATAAGTAGCAAGAATTAAATGAAAGATAATTCTTACATATGTTAAATATAATTATAAATACTTAATTATTAAGTGTTTATGTATTGTAAAATAAATTTTTATTAAAGTAGAATTCTTCTCAAAGTACTAAGAGGCATTTTAAATAATTGTATTTAATCGAAAAAAATTAGTATTTAATCGATGTTTAGTTGTAAAAAAAAGCTTCTAATTAATAGAGACTTTTTAACATTATAATTTTATCATCTTAATTTAAAAGTGTTTTCACTTGGGAAGTAAGCAACCTCAGAAAGTTGTTCTTCTATACGAAGTAATTGATTATATTTTGCCATACGATCTGAACGAGAAGCAGATCCTGTTTTGATTTGACCTGTATTCAATGCAACTGCAAGGTCAGCTATAGTATTATCTTCTGTTTCACCAGATCTATGTGACATAACAGATGTATATCCAGCGTTATGAGCCATATTTACTGCAGCTATAGTTTCTGTAAGTGTTCCTATTTGATTTACTTTAATAAGTATAGAATTAGCAATGCCATTTTCTATTCCTTTAGAAAGACGATTGACATTAGTTACAAATAAATCATCCCCAACTAATTGTACTTTATCTCCTATTTTATCTGTCAAATATTTCCAACCATTCCAATCATTTTCATCCATTCCATCTTCTATAGATATAATAGGATAATTTGCTGCTAAAGAAGCTAAATAATCAGCTTGTTCTTCACTAGTGCGCACTACACCAGAATCTCCTTCAAATTTTGTGTAATCATACTTTCCATCAACATAAAATTCGGCAGCGGCACAATCTAGTGCAATCATAATTTCATCTCCCCAAGTATACCCTGCTTTTTCTACGGCAAGTTTTATTGAATCAAGCGCATCTTCTGTTCCATCTAATGCTGGAGCAAAACCGCCTTCATCACCAACCGCGGTACTTAAATTACGGTCATGAAGTACTTTTTTAAGATTATGGAAAATCTCA
>CAYYSK010000337.1:0-2892 GCA_964474345.1 uncultured Flavobacteriaceae bacterium | reverse complement strand
ATTATGAATGGATGATGGATACCACAGAGAAGTTACTTGAAAAAGTAGCTATGAAGCTCCATGGTACTTCAGAAGTGCCTTTCGGCGAAAATATAATTAACTACAAAGCCCCTTATAAACGTATCGGAATTTTAGATGCAATTAAAGAACATACTGGCTACGATCTATATCAAAAATCGGAAGAAGAAATTCGTAAAACAGCCAAAGCTTTAGGCCTTGAAGTAGATGAAACCATGGGAATTGGAAAATTAGTTGATGAGATTTTTGGAGAAAAATGTGAACACTTGTATATCCAACCTACATTTATCATAGATTATCCAGTAGAAATGAGTCCATTGACCAAGAAACATAGAAGTAAAGAAGGGCTAACAGAACGCTTTGAACTTATGGTAAATGGGAAAGAGCTTGCCAATGCCTATACAGAATTAAATGACCCTATTGACCAACGTGAGCGTTTTGAAGACCAATTGAAACTTTCTGAAAAAGGAGATGATGAAGCCATGTTTATAGATCAAGATTTTTTACGCGCATTAGAATATGGAATGCCTCCTACTTCTGGAATAGGAATAGGAATTGATCGTCTTGCGATGTTTATGACTAATAATCAATCTATACAAGAAGTGCTATTCTTTCCTCAAATGAAACCTGAGAAAAAAGCATTAGAGCTTAATGATAATGAAAAAGCTATTTATGAAATTCTTAAAAAAGAGCAATCTATAGAACTCGGAGCACTTAAAACAGCTTCTAGATTAAGTAATAAAGGATGGGATAAAGGCATTAAAGGGCTTACTAAATTAGGTGTTGCCAAAGTAACTAAAGACGACACTGGACTTACTGTCATTTTAGAGAATTAATCTAATTAACAATATAAAAGCTCTACTATATGATAGCAGAGCTTTTATTATTTTAACAAACTATATATACACGTTTTCGCAAAAGCGTATAACAACAAAACCCTCTTAAAAAACTAGTCAATTCTTCCCACAACACACGAATAAAAAACTAGTCAATTCTTCCCACAACACATGAATACTTAAGTATTCAAATAGATTTTTAGTAACTTTATAGTAAACTATAAAACTAAAATCATGAAAAAAATCACACTTTTAGTGTTGACTTTATGTGCTGTATCCTACTCTAAAGCGCAGAATGTCACATTTACGCCTCAAAATATAGGAGGAGGAGGCTTTGTTACTGGAGTAGGAGATCTTAATGGAGATTACTTAGATGATCTTATAACACCTAGTCAATCTAACCTATTTATTGCTCATCAAACGACTTCAGGTCTTATCACTACAAATATCCCTATTAGCGCTTCCAACGGACCAGATTGGTCTATTAGCATTGCCGATTATGATAATAACGGTATCAATGATATTATGTTTGGAGGTGGTAATGGTGTCAGTTTCCTAAAAGCAAATAATGATGGGACTTCATTTTCTCAAGATCACCAAAGTAACATATTTATCTTTTCTCAACGCACTAATTTTATTGATATCAATAACGATGGTGATTTAGATGCTTTTGCTTGTCATGATGTTGAACCAAATGTATACTTTCTTAACGATGGAAGCGGTAGTTTCCTAAATGAAATCCAAGGAGGTCTTGGAGACACTCCTACTGGACACAATTATGGTTCTCTCTGGTTTGATTATGACAATGATGGAGACACAGATCTTTATCTCTCCAAATGTGTTGTTGGATCTAATAATCCTTCAGACCCTAGACGCTCTAATCAATTACATCGCAATAATGGAGATGGTACTTATACAGAGGTTGCTGCTAGCGCAGGACTTGATACAAAGACACAATCTTGGTCTAGTGCTATAGGAGATTTTGATAATGATGGCGATATGGATTTGATAGTTGCTGATCAACATATAAATGAAATAGGCACAGAATTTTATCGTAATAATGGAGATGGCACTTTTACAGATATCACTATTGGGTCCGGTTTTGAAAATCTAGATGGAGCTATAGAGATTGTTACTTTTGACTTTAATAATGATGGGTTTTTAGATATATATTCAGAATTACAAACTAGATTGTTATTAAATAATGGAGACATGACTTTCTCTGCAAATTCACAACAAATGCTAGGTGGCGGTGGTGTAGGTGATCTTAATAATGATGGGTTTTTAGACATATACGCTGGTGGTAGTGTACTTATGAATGATGGTAATTCTAACTTCTGGTTCAAATTAAATCTTGAAGGTGTACAAAGTAATAATAATGGCATAGGAGCTGTTATTACTATAGAAGGTGCTTTTGGAACTAAAATACGTAATGTACGAAGTGGGGAAGGGTTTGGAAAAATGCATTCATTAAATCCTCATTTTGGATTAGGAGCATTTGATTTTATAGAAACTGTTACTATTGAATGGCCTTCTGGAATTACAGATCAACTTACTAATATAGATGCTAATCAAACAATTTTTGTTCAAGAGGGAAGTTTCCCTTTAAGTATAGAAGAAAATAAACGCACTGTTTTTAGCTTATATCCTATACCTACAAATGATATTTTAAACATTACTCCAACAAATGGGGCAAGTATAAAAAGTGATGGTGTAATTTATGATTTATTAGGAAAAGTAACGCCTATAAAAATCGCAAATAATTCAGTAAACGTAAGTAATCTAGCTACTGGTGTTTATATTATAGAATTGACAACCACAGATAACAGGAAGGAACAAAAGAAATTCACAAAACTATAATACTTTTTAGTATTACCATATAAAAAAGAGGCCGTCTAAAAACAATTTAGACGGTCTTTTATATTTTGCACATATTGGTAATTTCAGTTAATGAACTACCTCGATGCAAGCATACGAGGTATCTAGTCACTCCTTAGATATGCTATAATTATTTGATATATTACATCATACCTTTTAT
>CAYYSK010000336.1:0-2892 GCA_964474345.1 uncultured Flavobacteriaceae bacterium | reverse complement strand
TGTTTGCAGTTGTTTTGTGATGTAATAGATTTTCTAATGCATAATTCGGGTTAAATATCGGATTTAGGATACTTACTAAATGATAAACCTCTCATTATATATTTGTATAATGAGAGGTTTAAAGTATTCTTTAAAAAAGACAATTAGTTTTTTAATAAGTGTTTGGTAATAGTATTACCACCTGTAGTTTCAAAACTCATAAAATACGTTCCTGTTTTCAACTCTTGAACATTTAATATTTGTTCTGTGATTTGATTCAATTCATGCTCCTGAACTAAACGACCAGTAATGTCATAAATCTTAACTCTTTGTAGAGCACTATTCTGAGCATTAATTATTAATTGATCAGAAGTTGGGTTAGGATATATGGTTATATCGCCATTAGTAAATTGATTGTCTTCAACACTTAAAACAGATGAGTTTTCAAAATAAAAAAGATCATTACCTAAAAGATCTCCTACAAGTAAATCTCCATCTCCATCATTATCCAAATCTGCAATTCCAATAGCTGAGTATGAAGAAAAATCATCAGGAGCTATATTAAAAGGATTTACTTGAAAAGCTGCAAAATCTGGGGCTGTACTACTTCCTACATTTTCAAAATATAAGTAAAATCCATAATATTGAGCTCCACTTAAAAGATCTAGATCTCCATCTCCATCTATATCTGAAAAAGCTGCTGTTGTGCTGTACTGACCTGTAGAAGTTATTCCAAATGGATTATTTTCAACAGGCGCAAATGCGGGAGCATCAGCAGTTCCTGTATTTTCATAATAATCAAATCCATCAGACCCGCCAAGTCCACAAAATAGATCAAAATCTCCATCTCCATCTATATCTACTAAGGCAGGTTTTATTCTGTTAAAAATAGGAGCTATTCCAAATGGATTAGATTGCAAAGTATCAAAATTAGGATTAGTAGCAGTTCCTATATTTTCAAAATATAATAGATCATTACTATAAGTACCTGCTATCATGTCAAAATCTCCATCATTATCCAAATCTGCAAAGGTAGGGCTACCAAAAATAGAAACAGATTGAAGTCCAAATGGATTAGATTGTGCTGTATCAAAAAGAGGAGCTGTATTGGTTCCAATGTTTTCGTAATAGAAAAAATCTCCAACAACATCTCCCGTAACTAAGTCTATATCTCCATCATTATCCAAATCTACAAAAGTAGGAGTTAGACGACCGGTGCTTGCAGGAACAAGATCAAATGGATTTAACACAAATGGTTCAAAAGTAATCTGCTGCCCTTGCATAGATGAAGAAAGCATAAGAGTTGCTGCTGCTACACCAAGGGTATGAAGTGATTTTTTTTGAATAGATAAAAATAATTTTTGCAATTTTCTTTCTAATCTAAGAATATGTGTTTGTAATATTTCTTGCCTACGATTATTACGATTTAGTATTTGTAGGTTTTGTAATTTTCTTAAATAGCGATTATATTGACTTAAGAGTTTAGAAAAATGTAGTTTTAAATGTTTCATATTTATTTAAATTTAAGATTTCCTTGGACTAGCCCAAAATGATTTTTCTGGAATAGCTAAAGAAAATTTATGAATAGGATTTATTGTATTTAATATATTAGGACGAATACTGTTTTTAAGAATTTTTACTTCGTAAATTTCATCAACACTTGTATTATAAATAATTTCTCCTACAAAAGCTTTTGTAGGAAGGTGAATAATTTTTATACCCGCTTTATCCGCTTTGTCTGCAAATGGTAATTTAGAAAATGTAGAAGAATTCTTACGCAACTTAGACATTCCAATAAAGGCATAGTCTTCAATAATATCTAAACCTCTACAAAAACCATTTAATTCTTTTATTACCTCAATTTGTTTATTTTCTATGTTAAATCGAACAAATTGACCGTTTGCAGATAATAATCCATATAGATCTCCTTTATGTAATATTGGAGAATGTGGCATAGCTAGCTTATCAAAAAGAATGGTATCTGATTCTATGTCAATAAGAACGCCACCTTCGGTTATATTTTTTCTCCAACCTTGTTTTGTGTTTGTTGTACTTAAAGCTGTAATATATTTAGGTTTACCATTTTTAACTACTAAACCATTTAAATGGCAACGATCTTCTGAAACGAGCTCACTAATAAATTTAGGTTTCCAAATAGGAATAAAATTATAATTTTTACCTACTTCACAAATACATGAAAAAGAAGTATTTACTGCAAAAATGCTGTCATTTCCAAAAGCAATATCATGTATATCAATTTGACCCGTATAATATGTTGCTCTAGGTATAAATAAGTTGTCGTATATATTTGGTTTATTTGGGTAATGATCTGCAAGATCTTTAGAGTTTTCAAACCTTATCACTTCGTCTTTATTTGCAAGTACCATTTGATCATTAATAATATCAAATCCCATAGGTTTATCAAAACTACGTGGTAAGGTAATAAGTGTATCATTATCTTTAGGACTTATCATTACTAATTTTCCCGCTTGATAAGTACTAATAATAATACTACACCTTAATTTTGATAAAAATTCAGGAATATCAGGAGTATATGTACAATAAAAAGGAGAAGTAGTAGGATTTTCCATTATACAAAAGTATTCGAATTTTTTAGATATAGATAATAATTTTTATATAATTACTTTAAAATAATGATACTATAGTCAGATTATAATTAAAATTTGTCACTAATTTTTAAACATCATCATAATCTACTACTACTTTTGCTGAGGTAGGATGCGCTTGGCATGTAAGAATAAGGCCTTCTGCAACTTCACTATCTGTTAGGATTTGATTTTTCTCCATAACAGCAGTTCCTTCTGTAACACGAGCAATACAACTACTACAAACACCTCCTTGGCACGAGTGAGGTGCATCTATATCTTGATCAAGTGTTGCATCTAGAATGAT
>CAYYSK010000335.1:0-2929 GCA_964474345.1 uncultured Flavobacteriaceae bacterium | reverse complement strand
TTCTGGGGAATTATTCAATATGGAATTCCGAAAATGATTTTATAAGGAACGACTATTTAATACATTCATCACTTCATTTGTGAATTTAGTGGCGCCATATTCATTTAAATGATCTGAATTCAGAAATAAAGAATCATTATATATATCTTTAGTTTTATCTATAACTACGTGCTCTTTTTTATAAACCCTACCTAACGAAGAATATTCAGTAAAAATTTGATTAGGTATGTTATCTAAGTAGTTTTTATGAACCTCAATAACTTCATCCCTTAGAATATTATCATCAATATGATCTTCTAAATCCAATTCATCTATATGTTCAAAAAGAGCGTTATCTTTTTGTCTTGTTACAAAATAGATATCCTGTTGAGTCTATTGCAGATATTGTGTATAATCATTGTAAACCTTATCAAAAACAACGAAAGAATCTTTTTGCAAGTTTAGTTCTTTTAAAAAAGTATGATCATGAGTAACAGCACTACTAAACCTAACAAGGCAAGGGACATCTTGTAGTGCATTTATCATAGTATGCATTTTGATACCACCCTTCTTTTTTCCATTAATAGGATTACGACCAACTCCTTTTAGAATATCACAGAAAAGACTGATTGTTGAAGAATCAACGATACTTAAGTGTTTAACAGGGGAACTCTTAATGTCGCTGTCCGACAAAAAAGAAGATAAAGAAAGCGGGAAATCCTTAAATGGAAATCCCGCTTCTAAAATGTTTTACTCGGACAGTAATGAAAGAGAATAACAAACAAAATAATTTTCTTTGATTTCTTAATGAAAACCTTTAGTTTCTTTCTTTAATTGTTTGGTCAATTAATTTGATTGTTTCAATTCCCTCTATAGAATCTGAACCATCATCATTTTTTGAATCTTGAAATGCAATAAAGTGTGTTTTAGAATCATTGGTCTCTAATTTATACATATCATATGTTAACTTGACTCCAACCAAATCTACATTAATTCTTTTTCCCTTTAAAGTTAAATCACCTAATTGGATTGTTTTCTTAATTACTTTGCAATTTTCTTTCCCGAATTGCCCTTCCATTTCATCAATAAATAAATCTAATTCAATATCTACAGCATATTCAAAATACATGATTACAAAATTGTTACCGTCTAAAGTCCAATTTTTATAACCAAAATCTTGTTCATATTCAAATGCAAAATGTTTAGGGTAATCAAAAGTTAAAGCACTAAAATCAAAAGTCAGTAAATCTGATGACTTCACTTTGATTGTATTTCCATTTACTACAATGCTTTCTCCGTCATTAATTTGATATTTTTCACCATTTACTTCAACATCTAATTTTAGTATTGGAGCCTGATTATCATTTTCTTGAGCAAGTACTAGTTGACTCATTAAAAGAAAAAATATGATGGTAATAGTAGTTTTGATCATGGTCATAATGTTATTTTTAAGGGGTATATAACTTTTATATGTGAAATAGTTTTATGTTGAAAAGATACTGTATTAATTCTCAACAAGCTCTACAATGATCTTTTATAGTTAGTATAGTTGAATCTATACTTTATGATTTTATCACTCCTTAATTATTAATTTGAAATATACTTGTTCTGTGTAGAGGAAGTGCTTTTAAAATTTTAGAATTCTTTGTTATATTACTTATTATAATTATTTTGATTGTACCCATTCAATCATTTTAGTTGCAGCCATTTTATCTGTTTCATAATACGAGATTGACATACGTAATTCAGTAACATCTATATCTTCTTTTGTTAAATAATGATTGAGGTCAGGGAAAATATCAATATCTATCAATTTATTATTGAAGCTTTTTAAAATGTTAGTGCTATTTATTGGATTGACAAACTTATCTTTTGATCCGATTATATAATACATCGGGATATTTATATTTTTATAAGTCGTTTCATAGTTTTTTAAAATTAAATCAATCATTGCGGGCATATTTGCATAATGGAATGTATTATATCTCCTTCTAGTGTATCCTATTTTTTTTGCATCTTTAAATATCCTTCTTATTGTTTTGAATTTTAATTTACTATCTCCACTTTGTATAGCTTCTTTATTTTTTGCAAGTTGTACGTGTAAATAGTCTATGACATCAATTTTCTCTTGAACGGTGTCATATTTTAATTCATTGTCAAAAGTATTTACTCCAGTAATCACTTGATGCTTTAAGAATGCGCCATGCTTTTCAATAGGAGTTGCCCATTGCACCATAAAATCTAATTCGGCTCCTTTTTCGAGAGCGCCTATGCTCACTAATCCACCCTCACTATGACCTATTATTCCTATTTTTTTTGAAGTATTTTTTCTTAAATATGTAATGATACTGACTAAGTCATTTACTTTATTAGAGATTCCAAAAAAAGCAGTATTAAATTCACCATTAGATTTACCTGTACCCCTGTCGTCAAACCTAAATACACCAATAGTATTCTTAAGTAATAATTCTGTTAGTTTAAAATGATTATTTCTTGTATCTATTCCAGAACCAGGAACTATAATAACAATTGTTTCAAAATCCTTTTTAGGACTTATTAGAGTTCCAGCAATGGTTACATTTTCTTCAGAAGAGTTGATTAAAAACTCTTGAGAATCATAATTGGTTACCTGTTGTATTTCTCTTTCATACTTAAATATTTCTTGAGAATTTACTGTTGAGAATGTAGTCAAAATAAGTACTGCTAAAATCTTTTTCATAAATATTGTTCAGAAGTGTCTATAATAAATCTAATAAACTTTGTAAGTATATTTGATTAAGGTTTAATATTCTATTACTAAAGTACTACTGAAACAAGACTTTATATACCAACTTTTTCACAATAATGGCTTAATTTTTTATTAAAAAAATTGACTCTTAAAACGAATGTTTTTATGTTTACTGGTCTCAAATTAGGGTGAAAGCCCTGCAATTTCATTGCAGCACTTTAG
>CAYYSK010000334.1:0-2959 GCA_964474345.1 uncultured Flavobacteriaceae bacterium | reverse complement strand
ACCCGATAATAAATTTGATAAGTGTTGTCATGATTACATGTTTTAGTGATTGATAAATGATTCCTCTTTGTTTATATGATGTAAAGGTGGTTTGTTTTACGTTTTCGCACTTCGACTATGCTCAGTGTAAACTTCGATAATACTTTGTATGATCGAAAGCATAATCATCCCAACTGTTATTTTTTTAGGCTGAACTGTTTTTTTTCCTTGTAAATGCAATTATATATCTAGGCAATTTATAAGTTATTGTATATAGAGTCCATAGAATGATTCCAAAAAGCAACGGTAGTATAGAACCAAAAACATAGGTCATTCCTAAAATATATCCCAATAAGCATTCTACTCTATATATAGGGATAAAAAAGGATAATGCTATATGCCCTAGAGCCATATAACCAGAAACATCTGAGCCTATTATAAAAAGGTATGATAGTACGACTGCATATAATACGTGTCCTATAAAACCATATATCATAAAAGACGAATACCTTTTCTGTTTTTTTTGATGACGACTCATTAGATATAATAACCCCCAAGTGACAAGTGGGATGGTAATTGCTCCCCACCAATTTGAAAATCCAGGATAGTCTTTATTATGTAATATATAGTGAGTGGGTACTCCTTCGTGAAAATGATCCCAAGCTAGAAAAGCCCACATCAGGATGCTTACTGTTACAGTAAATAGGATCTTGTTTTTGATTGTGAGTTGTATGTTCATACCCCTTTTTTTGATACTATTTAGCGTTCTATTCGTATGGCTTCCTCTATAGGTGAGCCATTTTCTAATACAATAAACTTTTCAATACTCCCGTCTTGGTTCGTAATAAACTTTAATGAAATTGGGGCTTGGGGATGCGCAAAAAGAATATCAGATTTTGCTACCAAATCTGCTTGCATTTCTCCGGCATCGAGGTGCATAACGTCATCTTTTATTGATATAGTTACGTTTCCTGTTTGTGGTGCTTTGTAATTGCCAGAATAACGTGCAAGCAGCTCAGTAGATACTTTAATGCTTGATGTGTCATATTTAAGTGCCTGATGGTCATAACTCAAAACACGAGATAGTTTCCATCCAGTATCTTCTTTCAACCATAGATGTGTGAACTTTGATACTTCTGTTTTATAAGGCTCTTTTCCAGATTCTTTAATATAAAACTCATGTACCCCTTTTTGAATTGCTCCATAGAGAACTCCATTTTTACGGAGTGGAAAAACAGTAAGACTACCTGGTACTAATTTGCGAATAGGCTTTTTATTATCATCACACATATTTGCTATAAAAGAAGTAATAAATACTTCTTTGCCTTTTGTAATCCCTCCTTTATCGTGGAAGAATTCTAGGTCTTTACTTAAAGACGACTCCATGGCTTGTTTGTTACAATGATTGAATCCTTCTCCAAAAAGTAACATATCCATTTCCTGCAAATTTAGAAATAGTTCAGAATCTTGATTGACTTGAGATACCTCTATAAATGGGATGAATAATAAGAGTATGATTGATTTGTAAATAGTCATTTGTTTTTTGATTGATGAATGAATACTTTCTGATTAAATACTATCTTTTTTGATAATAATTTCAGCTTCTTTTACGACTGACTCTTCTACTGTTTCTCTTTCCCAATCAGGAATTTCTTCTCCATTTTCATAAGAGCGCTGTTCCCAATCTCTGTCATTATCATTTTTATAGATATCTTGAGTTTCAAGTTCATTACAATTGTCACATACTAATTCTCCATCTTGTACACGCAGGTATTTTTCTTCGCTTCCATTTTTGAGAATATCTCTATAACGACTGTCATTACGATGATAACTATAGGTGTTGTCATCTGCATAGATAGTAGTGCCTTCGGGAAGGTATAAGATAACTTGTACCTCTTGACTTTTAAATTTGTTGCTATTTTCTGTTGAGAAAAACCCATCTAGATATAAGGTATTTTCTACAACTTCAAAATTATAGTCTATACGTCTTGCTTCATCCATTGCTGCTTTAATACTATTTCCGTTGGTTTCCTTTTGAATTTTTAAGTATGCAGCATCTTCTGTAGTATTACGTACTATCAAGCGTACATTACGCCTCATGTATACACGATCTCCATTATCGTCATATTCTATAAGAAAGTTGTTAGAACGACGTAATCTTCCGGCTAATAAATCATCTCCCTTCATGCGAATTGTAAGTGTATCATTAGCTGTAATCGCAAGTACTTCTTTTGCATTCACTTTACCAGTATATGAATGTTCTGTTACTTCTCGTATTGCTATAACTCCCATCCCTATTACAGAGAGTAACCATATTCCTAATAAAGATAGCTTTCCAGCAAGCGGCATTGATTTTAGATTACCTGCTAGTATTTTTAATCCTAGATAGAAAAGGAAGAAAAATGGGATTCCTGCTGCAAAAAATGTTAATAAGGATGCCAACCATACTGGGACTCCTGTGGTATGTATAAATTCTCCATAATTCCCAAAGTCCTCTCCATAAAATATATCAAAAGTCCCAGCTGTAAATAGCCCTACAAATAAAGAAATAACAACAGCTGCTCCTGTAATAACAAAGAGTACTCCAACAATTTTAGCAAGGATTTTTAAGAAAAACATGATAACATTTCCTATGGCTTGAAAAAAGCCTTGAGCACCTTTTTTTGCTTGGTTACCATATTTATCATAATCTACATTTTTTACTGCGTCAGCTACATTTTCAAATCCTTCTTTTACTTTTTCTTGGATATTGTCAATGTTAACTGCCTTTCCCGTCATTGAGAGTTTATCTGCTGTAGAGGTAGCTTCTGGTACAAGAACCCATAATAAGATATAGATTACAATGGGAAAACCAAATCCTACAAGTACAAGGAATGCCCAGGCTAAACGTATCCATAAAGAATCGATTCCAAAGAAATGCCCTAGTCCACTAGATACACCACCTATGTAGGCATTATCTACATCTCTGTATAGTTTTTTT
>CAYYSK010000333.1:0-2965 GCA_964474345.1 uncultured Flavobacteriaceae bacterium | reverse complement strand
TACTACAGCAAGGTAACTGAGTGATTTTGAAGAATGAGAAATCGTACCGAAGTCACCGAGTTCAAACCACCATCTCCCTTAAAAACCGAGTGACTTTCTCAGCAGGCATTTCACAAGGTTTTAAAAGTTCTGAAGCGTTAGTGAGGTAATAATTCAAGCTAATAAAATCTGTTCCTTGTAATTCTTCTGCATAGATTTTATAGGACTTCCCATTGGTAAATGTCGTTTTGGTCAAGCCGTATTTTTTGTTTTCAAATAGTACAGTACTATATCCTTCTGGAATAGTCTCAATGATATGGAGTAAAGAATCTTTCTTCATCTTAACTTTTTAAAATCCCTAGCACATGATCTTTATACTTCCCTCCTATCGGGATTTCGATATCGCCGATCTCAATATCTTGTTGCGTAAAGGCAGTCACATGATCTTTATGTACAATATACGATCGGTGAACTCTCAAAAATTGATCACTAGGAAGCTGTTCTATAAAATGACTAATTCGCTCTTTAATCACAAGCGTTTCTGTCGTTGTATGAATCTTCAGGTAATCTTTAATGCTTTCTATATATTTGATATATTGCAATATTACTTTTACATGTTTCTTGTTCAACTGTACAAAGATATGTGCGGGAGAAGAAACAACTTCCTGAGAAGTTGTTTCTATCGCTTTTGAAGCTGTCACTTGGAGCCTACTTACTGCTGTAAAAAAGCGTTCAAAAGTAATAGGTTTTAAAAGATAATCCTGTGCTTGAAGTTCATAACTTTCTACAGCGTATTCTCGATAAGCGGTTGTAAAAATGACTGTAGGAGGATTGGAGATTGATTTTAGAAAATCAATGCCAGTAATCTTAGGCATTTGGATATCTAAGAACATAACGTCTATTTGATTAGTTGTCAAAAATTGAGATGCTAATAAAGCATTCTTAAACGACCCTTTATGTTCTAAAAAAGGCACATCAGCAATATGACTTTCTAATAAAGAACGCGCCAGAGGTTCATCATCTACAACAATACAACTAATCATTTTCTATACGTGTGTTTATACGTAAAGCTACGCAATACCATCCATTCTCATCTACTACATCATACGAATAATCAGAATATAATAACGATAACTGTCTTGTGACGTTAGACACTCCTATTCCTTTGGTGTATGATGTCTCGTCAGATTGTTGCGTTTCATCTTTGGTATTTTTTACCGTAAAATACAACTGTGACCCTTCTTGTTTTAAATCAATATGAATTTTTGGGATATCAATACTTCCACTGGCTCCGTGCTTAAATGCATTCTCTACAATAGATAATAAAATCAAGGGACCTATCTCTGTTTCTTTCTGAATCGCCCCTTCGGCAGGCTCAGGATGACATTTCGCGAAAGCGATCTCAATATCATCCCCATAGCGTAAACGCTCTAATGCTATATAATTTTCTAATAACGTCACCTCTTTTTCAAGTGACACCAATCTATCATTACATTGATATAACATATAATCTAGCATAGAAGAAAGCGTAGCAACTGTCTTTGGGGCTTTATCCGATTTTTGGAGCGTTAATGCATATAAGTTATTCAATGTATTAAATAAAAAATGCGGATGTATTTGTGCTTTTAATGCACCTAACTCGGCTTTATTCTTGTCTCTTTCTAATTGAAGTAATGCTTTTTCGTTTCTGTTTTTCTGAACAATAATACGATCAATAGTCATCGCAAAAGTTGCCATGAGTAACGGAAGTAAATACCCTCCCATAAGAAACTCCCAATCACTAAATATCTGAACTATGGATTCTTTCTCAAAAGGAGGTTCTCTAAAAAGAGTTTCATATACATACACTGTAAACACACGATCTAATGCACTTGCTACATAAAAAAGCATAATTGAAAAAACCGTAAATAGTATATATTTTTTAGTTTTATAGTAATATTGCAATAATACATAATTAAAAACATAAGCTGTCAGAAAATACCCTGGAAGATGTTTTAAATTCTGTATAAATATTACATATAAAAGCTGTTCATTCCCATCTTGAAAAAATTGTATAAATGCAAAACTGAAGAGTAAAATCCCCCAGAATAGAATATGACTTATGAGTGGTTTTTTAGTTTTCAAGTACCGTAGGTTGTATTCCAGAAACAGTAATTCCGTAACGTGTTAATGTTTCTGTTTTCTTTTTATTTCCTGTAACCATTTTAATAGATGCTACATCTAAATGCTTTAAAATTTTTGCCGCTGCCGAAAAATCACGATTGTCCTTTTGAAATCTTACCGTTTCATATGCTTCTGCTTGTGGCATTCCTTCTTTTTTAAGAGGTAACGTATTTAGTAAACTCCCTCGGGACAAGCCCACGAGACATTTATACGAAACTGAATTTTAATTTCGAGGCAAGCCTCGAGGTATTAAACCCTTTGGCGGTGCCAATAAAGCATAATGCCCGTTTCCTTTTCCTTCTTGCTCCAGCCAAATTACAATCCCCTTCCCTTCTCTTTCTATCAATTGTTGTGAGATTTCCATTTGCTCACGGAAATCACACTCTATACTATTAAAATGGTGTGCAAAAATACACGATGAATGTACACGATATAATACATCTTCTCCTTCCTTTACATCGCCCATGACCAGTGCATGTGATTCTTTAATGCCATCGTAAAAGAGGATTTCTCTATACGCCCCGTATTTGGCTTTTATGATTCCTTCGGCTAATTGTACGATCATCGTCATCAAAAGTATTTGTTATTCTAATCAAAATTACAGCTATTCGACCAGATCAAATCTACCGTCGACTAAAAAGCGCTTGCCGAAGACGAATGTATTTGTCTACCATTACTCCTTCTTTATTGTCATGTTCTTGACCTTAGTCTACTTTTTAAAACCTGTCTCTTTCTTTACAACATCTTTGAATTATCAATTCAACCCGGATTATGCATTAGAAAATCTATTACAGCTTGAATGTACTGCAAAATATACCGTTGC
>CAYYSK010000332.1:0-2990 GCA_964474345.1 uncultured Flavobacteriaceae bacterium | reverse complement strand
AAAAACACCTTCCGTACTTATTAAATTTCTTGTCTTCGCATCCTCCTATGGATGAGGAAGCAATGTATCTCAAATTGAGATCCAATGGATTTATATATGGCACTTCTATACAAACCCTTTGTGATGAAGAAAGTCAACAACTCACTTGGACTGAAGAAGAAAAAACAAAGGTCAATTTATTCGACGCATTAACTTTTACCTATTATGACTGTATAGAAAATGCAAGTGCTATAGATTGTGTAAAAAGCATGATTACTTTTTATAGTGCACTCAATAAAAACCAAGGAGGCCCTCCTATAAAATTGGGATCATCACCAGATGCAAACTACAGAATTTTAGAAAAGATCATCCAAGAACGCATCCAAACCAATGAACCTTTATTTAAAAAGAACTTCAGTCATATTATCACCAATGCATTATTATTTCTAGATGTACTGAGTTTTGATCATTACCTTATTTCAGGAGAAGATCCATTACCATATGCCGTATGTCTGGAAAAGAACCTTACGCAAATTGTATGGTTAGCGCTTAGACAAAAAGAAAATAAAGATCATTATAACGAACTCCTGATTAAGCTTTTTGAAAGTTCAATACGATATAATACCACCATTAAAAGTGAGAATCTCTCTCTAGAAGATATACAAGAACACGTCGTACATCAGCCATTAGAGCAATTATATTTATTAGATTTATGTGCTTTATCTTTATGGGATGACGAAAAAATAGATACACAGGAAGAAGTCTTTATGCAAGAAGTTTCTCAACAATTGCAAATTCCATATACGCAAAAAGAAGATTCTTTAAAAGCAGTCGCTTCTTTTATTACAGCACATAAAAAAGATATTGCCTATTTGAATTATAGCAACCCTGTCATGCATTTTTATAATCAAACGACTAGAACAGTATCTACCCTCATACTTCGCAATAAGAAGCGTCTTGTCAAAGAGATTGCACAAAGCAAAGATCTCGTTGTTTTATTAGGAAATTCTACCGTACGTGATCTCTCGGATGATGAAAAGAAAGTAGTTAAAAATCAATTACTAGATATCTGTAAATCCATTCCGTCACTAGCTATTTTCTTATTACCTGGTGGCACTATCCTACTTCCTATATTGATGAAGTATATCCCTACCCTACTTCCAAGTGCTTTTAATGAGAATAAGGTGGATTGAGAATTGTTGATTTAAAAATTATTGTAAGTTATATCGAAAGATTCTTTATTAATACATAGTAGTCATTCTGTATCTTACTTTTATAAAAAGTGTATTTATGACATACAAAATACCATCTATGACTTTACAGTAAGTCAATGATTATCAATTATATTCCTACATTTGAATGTATACATATATTAGGAATTAACTATTGATATATGTGTTGTGTGTAATTTCAAGATTCGTAAATAAAAAAATAAAGTAAACTACCTCGGAGTATTAAACCCTTTGGCGGCGCCAATAAAAGAATCCAAAAACTGATTCTAGTGAAACAAAAGCCTTATTAGTTTATCTCTCTGTCATTCAATTTCTTTTCTATTTCTTAAAACCATAATTGTAATTATATAAATGACAACGATAGCAAAAGGAATTGTAATAAATCTGTGCTCAGGAAATAAGTACCACAATAAAAGAACTACAATTGTTCTTGTTAATGCATGAAAAATACCAACCCAATGATTGATGATCCAAGAAAATGGGAGCCACATAAGTCCAGTTAAAATGCCCACTGTAAGTGGTAGAGAAGAATAATCTATAATAAAAAACGGAATCGCAATAGAGTATACCAAAACGGCTTGTCCGACTGTAAAAAAGAAGAGTTTATCAAACTCATTTTTTGGTTTCTTTTTATCAAGAAAATTCTCGCCTGTAAATTTTGAAATAAACATTCCTAAATACACAATACAACCTGTTGCAATGAACAGCACCCAAACCGTTGTTTGAATTGATAATGTAAGTCCTGAAATCCCAACTATTGTCCACGCTATTAATCCAGCTATAGGAGTAGCGAGAAACTTTCCCTTTTTAAAGGCATTTCTCTGTTCATCAAGCGTTCTTTCTAGTGACTCCACATTGGTATTATTTTTTTGTTTAGTAGCTTTTTCGTTTTTTATATGACTCAAATACTACGTCTTAATTTCAGCATCTTGATTCGATAAACAGAGCAATCTTAGTTCTTTAATTATTTAATCTATCCATGTCTTAAAATCTTTTACACGTTCTCTACTTACAATAATCTCTTGTTCACTCCAATGGTTCAATTTGATTTGTAAACGAGAATTGGTATAAGATATAATATCTTTTATGGCATTGATGTTTACATAAAACTTCCTACTTACTCTAAAAAACGTTTTAGGTTCCAGCTCATCTTCTAAGTTTTCTAAGGTCGTATCTAATAAGTAATTTCTTCCTTCTGTAGTTCCTGCATATGTACCCTTGTTTTCACTATAAAAGCATTCTATTTCGTCTACAGGAATCATTTTAAGATGCTGTCCTATCTTTGTGGTAAAGCGTCTTTTATACTCACGTTCAACCACAGTAACACCCAGTAGTTTTTTGATATCTTCAAAATTCAAAGCTACATCTTGTTGTTTAGGAACTCGTTCTTTATACTTAGCTACTGCCTTTCCCAAGTCTTCATCATCTATAGGTTTTAATAAATAGTCTACACTATTTAATTTAAATGCTTGTAATGCATATTCATCAAACGCAGTTGTAAAAATAATTGCACTCTTTACTTCTATTTGATCAAAGATTTCAAAAGACAGACCATCTGACAGTTGAATATCTAGAAATATTAAATCTGGATGTGTATTTGTTTTGAACCAAGCAACAGCCTCTTCTACTGAGTGTAGCATCTCACTTACTTTTACATCTAGCTCTGCTAGCATTCTGTTAAGTCTTCTTGCTGATGGTTTTTCGTCTTCTATTATAAGTACATTCATAGGATGCGCATTCTAAAAATTCTCAAAATGAGAATCATATTATTTGATTGAT
>CAYYSK010000331.1:0-2998 GCA_964474345.1 uncultured Flavobacteriaceae bacterium | reverse complement strand
CTCGCGATTTAGCGAGGTGTTTTTCCGTTTTACAGAAGTTTCTATACAGTAAAAAAGCACATCTTAAAGATGTGCTTTTTTACTGTATATAAATATGTTGTTCTTACCTAAGAATACTAAAAACAATTTTAGAGTTATGGAAAACAGTATGTGTTTCCTTTGTAAAATCAGATTTTTTAGCTTCAAAAATATTATCTACATATGTCTGCGGGTTTAAATCTATAAGTGGAAACCAAGTACTTTGTACTTGTATTTGTATTTTGTGTCCCTTTTTAAAAGTATGTAATATATCTTGTAGCTTTACAAATACTTCTTCTTTCTTTCCTGGCACAAAAGCTTCTGGACGCTCCATACTTCTTCTAAAACGCCCTCTCATAACCTCACTACGAACCATCTGATGATATCCCGCCATTTGTACACCTTCTTCTGTTTCTTCTGTATTAGGAACATCATCTGGATACACATCAATAACCTTTACAATCCAATCTGCAGATGTTCCCGTTGTTGCTACTTCAAGCTTTGCCATAATCTCACCAGCAAGTGTCACCTCATCATCTAATACTGGAGTTTCATAAACCAATACATCATCCCTTTTAGCTGCAAAACGTTGATCATCACTCATATATTTACGAGGTGTAAATACCATTTTCTTTCCTTCGGCATATGGAACTGGATTTGCGGGATCACTTACAAATGTTTCTGCACCATTTCTAGTAGACGGGCTACCTGATAGTTTATTATTATTATCAAGATAAAATGTAGCATCCATCATAGTCTTAGGAGGCCATACATCAAAAGACTTCCATTCTTTAGTTCCTGTATCAAAAATATGAGCTTCTGGTAAACTTGTATCGTTCCCTCCCATTCCTTTTAAGAAATGATTAAAGAATTTTGTTTCTAATTCCTTTTGAAAATAATCAGAAATATCATCTCCAAAATATACATTCCCAACAGCTTGTCTCTTTTTAGTACGTGCCCAATCTCCGTGACTCCAAGGTCCAAAAACAACAGTATTATAATTATTACTACGTTTTTCTATATTCTTGTAAGTCTCCCAAGGTCCATATAAATCTTCAGCATCAAAAAGTCCCCCTACTGTCATTACTGCAGGTTTGATATCTTCTAAATGTTGAATAATTCCTCTAGATCTCCAGAACTCATCATAATTAGGATGTTCTTTAAGCTGTGTCCAAAACTCGTTAGTCTCATCATAATACGCATCTAGATTAGATAATGGTCCTGTTTTCAAAAAGAAATCAAACTGATCATCACTATCTAGTCTTGGAAACTCATACCAAGCTTCTGTAGTAGGAGCTTCTTTTTGATATCCAAACAACGCCGTAGCTCTCCAATAGCTTAATAAATAAGCTCCGTTATGGTGAAAATCATCAAAGAAAAAATCTCCAATACACGCTTGTGGTGAGCTCGCTTTTAAAGCAGGATGTTCACTTAATAAAGCATATGTGGCATAAAATCCAGGGTATGATATTCCCCAAGTTCCTACATTCCCATTATTATTAGCTACATTTTTAACTAACCAATCTATAGTATCGTAGGTATCACTAGCTTCATCTACTTCTCCTTCTTTTTTATTTGGAATATAAGCACGCATATTGTCGTACTTTCCTTCACTCATCCATCGGCCTCGTACATCCTGATACACTATAATATATCCTTCTTCCATCATATACTTATTTGGGCCTATTCTAGAACGGAATTGCCCTTCTCCATACGGACGACTACTATAAGGCGTACGTTGCATGACCATAGGGTATGATTTTGAAGTGTCTTTTGGAGAATAGATTGTTGTGTGTAATGTAATGCCATCACGCATTTCTATATCTACCTCTTGTTTTGTATAATGTGCTTTTACATCATAGGTTTCTTGTGTATACGCTTTCGCGAAAGCAAAAACAAATATCACTAATAGTAATCTCTTTTTCATGTACTAGTTATTATTAAATCGTGTTATTCCTTCTTTAAGCCAAGTTTTGTATTCTTGAGCATCTGGTGTATATCCTACCGGTATATTTAAATTTGATTCGTCATGATCCATTAACACGTAATACGGTTGCGCATTTGCTTTATACCGTATCGTTTGAAATTCACTCCACTTATCTCCTATTGTTTGGACACGTTTTCCTGTAATTTCTGAAACATAACGATCTTTAACAGGTAGTTTACGACGATCATCAACATATAGAGAAATAAGTACCAGATCATTTTTGAGAATATCAAGTATTGCTGGTTCTATCCATACACGTTCTTCCATTTTTCTACAATTCACACAAGCGTGTCCTGTAAAATCAATTAAAACAGTTTTATTAACTGTTTTAGCGTAAGTAAGCCCTTGTTCATAATCATTGAATGCCAAAATACCATTAGGTAATACATGTCCTCCTTCTGGCAAACCATCTTTAAACTGTATATCTGCTATATTAGAACTTCCTATTCCATTTGGAGATTCACTGTATTCCATAGGTGGCGGAAAACCACTTATTAATTTTAAAGGCGCTCCCCATAATCCAGGAATAAGGTATAAAGTAAACCATAATGTTGTTATTCCTAATAATAGCCTTCCTACCGAAAGTCTTGATCCTTCATCATCATGCGGTGTTTTTATTTTACCAAATAAATATAATGTAAGTACTCCAGAAATAGCAATCCAAATAGCTAAAAAGGTTTCTCTTTCTAATAAATGAAGTTGTAAAACAAGATCTGCGTTAGATAAAAATTTAAATGCGAGCGCTAATTCTATAAGACCAAATACTACTTTTACTGTATTAAGCCATCCGCCAGATTTTGGAAGATTAGTTAACCAACTAGGAAATAAAGCAAATAATACAAAAGGAAATGCTAATCCAAAACCAAAACCAAGCATTGCTATTGTTAAAATCGTTGCTCCTCCATCTGTAGACAGAACACTTCCTAAGACTAAACCAAGTGCTGGTCCTGTACAAGAGAATGAAACTATAATAAGTGTCAATGCCATAAAGAA
>CAYYSK010000330.1:0-3025 GCA_964474345.1 uncultured Flavobacteriaceae bacterium | reverse complement strand
AACATTTCTCTTATCTAACTTCTCTTAACAGGGTCGAAATTTATTGTTTTTCAAAACTATACTCTCGTTCTACTTTACAGATACGGATGGTATACTTTTGATACCAGTCCGCAATCCCTTTTTGCTGTGCTATTAAGTGATCTTTTTGAGCTTTCCAATGTGCTATATCCTCTAAAGTTTCCCAATAAGATATAGTAATTCCTATCTCGCTTCGTGCATGGTCAATTCCTAGAAATCCAGATTGTTTGCTAGCAAGTTCTTCCATATAATTTGCGGTATCTGCGTATCCCTCTGTATATTCTGTCTGGATTGAAGTAAAGATGACGGCGTAGTAAGGTAGTTTCAAAAGCTTTAATTTAAAGGTGTAACTCTTAATAATACTTTATAAAAATACAATCAAATTATGATTTACTCTACAACTTCTTATTTATTTGGAATATCAAATCGATAGGTAGCACTTGCTTTTACAAAAAAATTACCATTCATCTCAGGATTTAATCGTGTGCGGTCATCTCCAAATTCAAAAGCAGCCAATCTAAAAGGAAGTGTATCTCCATCTGCAAAGACTTGATAATCTAAACTCGTATATCCTGTCTGTACTTTGAGCAAAATATTTTTTGCAATCGTATGTTCAAAATAAGGTCCAATTTCTATCAAATTAGATTGTACATATAATTCTTGAGAGGTATTTGTATTAAGAACATACGAACGTACAGGTGCTTCAAAAGCGACTCCTATTTTAAAGCGGTCATTTACACTATAATTGACATCGCCATTAATAGGCAGATTCAATGTTGTTTCCCAATGTGTTGTTTCATTTTTATAATAAAGTCCCAGTAATGGTGTTACTAAGGTTCCAAAAGCTTCACCACTTGCATATACTCCAAAACGATACTGTACACGCTCATTTTTCTGAAATTTTAAAAGTGCAATCCCACCTATAAAAAAAGCATCATCTTCAATTTCAAGATCTTCACTTACGACCTTAGGAAGTAAAATATATGTTCCAGACCATCGATCATTATGGGTAAGAGATATTCCCGCTTTAAAAGTAAGACCTGCTAAGGTGCGAGAAGATTGACTAGGAAAAAGATCAAGCCCTTGATGGATTACATCTATACCTGTAATAAGCGCTGTTTTTTCTGTAATAGGGATAGGCACTGTAAATGCTGCATTAAAAAGAGATAGGTTGGTTTCAGCATTGTTATCTTCAAAACCTGCATTTACGACAGTACTATAACTTACTTTAGCTATATCTACATAAGATTGCGCATATACTGTTGATACAATACTCATGAAAAATATGAGAAAAGAAATATTTTGGTTAGTCATCTGTATAAATATAGGGCATTTATTTCTTAATCTTATAGGAACAAGAATTAATACTGTAGTGCTATAAACACTTAAAGTGATAACGCTTAATTTTTGTAATGAATAGACTCTCATCAGGTGAAAATTGTACGTATTATGAGTCTAATACTATATAAATTTTGATATTATACAATGTATGACCATAAAGGGTAGCAAGTTTGGGAATACCAAATTAATGTAAAAGAACTGCCTTATAAAAAGTAATACTGCGAGTACGCTTTCGCGAAAGCATATATAATAGAATTATTTTTTTACTAAAAAATTACGTCTTGTATCTGTAACATCTAATACTGCTGTATACTCTTTTCCTTCTCGTAGATATCGTATATTAATTTTATTTTCATCTACGTGAGCAGCTTTAGATCCTTCTAGGCAATCTGCATGACAGGTTACTTGTCTACCAATTTGTAAAATAATATCTCCTCCAAACAAAATCTCTCTTCCTGCTACATTTGCAGAGATATATCCTCCTCTAAGTCCTGCTTTTGCAGCTGGACTATTCACCGCTACATTCTGAATAAGCACGCCTCCCGTAGGAATATTTACATTAAATAGTTTTGCATATTCTTCTTGTGTTAAGAAAACACTCTGTATTCCTATCCAAGGACGATCTTCAAAGGCCAAAAGGTCTTTTGCTGTATTTATAGTCACAACCATTCCTATTCCCTGAAAACCTCCAGATACTGTCAAAATACTGGATGCAATTCCTACAACTTCTCCTTGAGAATTAAATAAAGGACCTCCACTATTTCCTGAATTAATAGCAGCATCGGTTTGTATAAATTCTACCCTTACTGTACCATCATATAATTCATTAAATCCTCTAAATGCCGAAATAATTCCTGATGAAAATGAATTTTCCAAACCATAAGGACTTCCTATAGCATATACATTCTGACCTACGACCAGATTATCAGAATCTCCTAGTTTTGCGTGAGCTAGTGTAGGATCTAATATTTTTAATTGTAATAAGGCGATATCGGCTGTTTTTTCACTAAAAAGGATACTTGCTTTGCGCATTTTTCCGTCCTGAGTCTTTACCAAAATCTCTGAAGCACCATCTACTACATGAGCTGCTGTAAGTATATAACAATCATGAGAAATAAGAACTCCTGAACCTTGCCCTTGGCTTTTTACAGTTCCTTTTTCTGTAAAATTATTTGAGGTTGTAAAAATCGTAACGACTGCTGGTAATACTTTTTTATAAATATCTGAAACCGTAGTTTCTTCTTTACTTAAATAGGTAGGTGTTGTCCTTTGTTTTGAGGTCGCATGATGCCCAGGTATTTGTGCAATTAGAAAATCTGAAACACTAAAAAAACTGATCAATAAAAGAAAATATATTCTCATGACATTATGGGCTTTAATTAATACGATATATAGTAAGTAAGCATAAAACAACTTACAACCCGTTGGTCGCAAAAAATAATTAAACCTTTATTTTTTGTCTTTTTTTCCTTTAAACCCGAATTATGCATTAGAAAATATATTACATCACAAAACCACTGCAAACACTATCACTACGCTGTATTTTTTACTTTAACTCCCCACCTTCGTGAGGACAGGCTTCACGATGTTATGCTAAAAGCAAGAAAGCATTAGTGTTTATTGTCGTTTTGCACTTCATTACGAAGTTCTAATGCATAATTCGGGT
>CAYYSK010000329.1:0-3029 GCA_964474345.1 uncultured Flavobacteriaceae bacterium | reverse complement strand
ACTAAATAAGAAATAGTCTGTGTTGTATGTTTAAAATATATGACTCAGTTCTTATATTTTAAAACCAAGTGTTTTAGTTACTTTAAAATTATATAATAACTTCTTACAGTATACAATAAACCTTTAAAATCTCTTTGAGGATATCTATAACAATAGTAAAATAATGATCTACATTTAAAATGTTTTGATGGTATTGATGGTAATTTTTAATATACTATCAATATTATTAGATCTATGTTTGTTTTTCGCTTTCGCGAAAGCGTATTCAATTAATAGAATAACTGTTGTCCTATTAATTTTATAATTAAAAAATTCCTAACTATATACGATTGATTTTTCATGTGTTTGCTTGTTATATCTACTAAGTCAACTATATCAATGCTTAACAAGATTCCTTTTTAAAGGTGTTTTTTCCACTTCACACATATTTATATATATATAACCTTTTTCTCAAAATATATTTGTCCCAGAAATCAGAGGATAACTAATTAAAATTTCGAATACTTTTTAAATAATTATTCAATTTTTTCTTAAATAAACAAAGGAAAAACAAAGACGAAATGAAAAGAAAAATACTTAATTCTTGTATGTGGATAATCTTGCTTCTGTTAGGTACAGAGTTACTAGCACAAGCAGATCCGTCATTTACATTTTTAAATCCGGATACGGATGAAATTACAATAACAAACATAGGTGATGCACCTATAGATATAGGAGCTTATTATGCTTGTACCGATGGGTTTGTTTATGAAAAGCTAAGTGATCTTGGAGCAACAGAAGGAGATTTTATGTTATCTCCATCAGAATCAGTTTCATTTGTTTTTCCGGCAGTTAGAGCTGATGATGGTGCATTAAGTTTATTTTCTAATGATGCTTTTTCAAGTAGTAATGCAGGAATACTTATAGATTTTGTACAATGGGGAGCTGCTAATGGATTTAGAGTAAATCAAGGTGTTGCAGCAGGACGCTGGGATGATGCAGCAAACTTTGTAGACGGTCCTAGACCTTATACTACAGAGGTTGGAGAGAGTGCAGCCGCTTGGATGGCTACAATCCCTCCTGTTGAATTTACAGCAATCTTGAGTGGTGTCCAAGAAAATCCTGCTGCTTTTACAGCAGCAACAGGTACTGTAAATGCTACTCTTACAGGTAATGAACTTGTAGTTTCAGGTTCTTTTGAAGGACTGCGAGGAGAATTATATACACCAGCTGCAGGAGGAGATCATATTCATAGAGCTCTTGCAGGACGTAATGGAGGAGTTGAACTTCAATTAACGGCAGTGTTAAGTGAAGGAAATACAGCAGGTGTTTATAATGCAGAAGATAATACCTTTACACTTACTGATGATCAAGTAGCAGCTATTACTGCTAGAGAATTTTATGTGAATATTCATTCAAGTGTATTTACAGGAGGAGAACTTAGAGGACAACTTTTGCCTAATTCAGAAGATTATTATCAAGCAACTTTATTAGGAAGCAATGAAGTACCTTCTATAAATACAACAGCAAGCGGGAATCTATTATTTGAATTAGAAGGAGATCAACTAACTGTTTCAGGCTCTTTTGACGACCTTTCTAGTGAAATTAGAATAGACTTAGCTAATGGAGCTCATATCCATGATGGTTTTGCAGGACGTAATGGTGGAGTGTTATTTCCTTTAAACCCAACGTATGATACAGATAATCAAGGAGCTCTTATAGAAGCTGCTAATAATACATTTACATTAAGTACAGAACAAGTTGCTTTAGTAGAAGAACAGGGGATGTATATTAATGTACATTCAGTAAATTTTCCAGCAGGAGAGTTAAGAGGTCAAATATTACCTATTTCTACAGCAGTTTTAAGAGCAGAATTAACTGGATTTCAAGAAGTACCATCTATTTCATCAGAAGCAGATGGACGTGTTTATGTTACATATAATGGAGAAGGAAGCTTTAGTGTAAGCGGAACATTTAATAACTTAAGTGGAGACTTATTTTTACCAGCAGCTGGAGGGATTCATTTGCATATGGGAAATGCAGGAATTCTTGGACCTGTAGAATTTGTTATTAACCCAGATGTTGCAGCAGATAATAGAAATGCAATAATTCGTCCGAATGAAAATACATTTGTTATAGAAAATGATGAACAATTAACTTCTCTTTTAAGTAGAAGTGCTAATAGAAGTTTTTACTTGAATATACATTCAGAAACATTTCAAGGAGGAGAATTAAGAGGACAAGTTTTACCTCTTGCCCAATCTTATTTTGGAGCAAACTTATCTGGACAAAATGAAGTGCCACAACCAGTAATGAGTACTGGAGTAGGTAATATAGAATTAGAACTTACAGGAGATCAATTGACAGTAACTGGTGGTTTTAGTAATCTATCAAGTGATTATGATTCTTCTGCAGCAGTAGCAGGAGGAGCGCATCTACATTTAGGAGATGCAGCAAATACTGGAGGAGTAGATATTATTTTAAATACAACAGTAGATAGCGATTTAAGAGGAGGTATTTTTATTCCAATTCAAAATACATTTACAATAACACCAGAACAAATAGATGCTCTTTTAAATGGAGGGTTTTATGTAAATATCCATACTATAGATAATGGAGCAGGTGAAATACGTGGTCAAGTCTTAAGAGATGATAATGCTTTCCCTATGGCTCCTATAATTACATCTCCTGCAAATGGGAATGTAAATTTAGTAGACGATAGTGCAACGCCATACGTGGTAACTTGGGATGCTACAACAGATCCAGATGGTGATTTAGTTGTATATGCATATCAACTAGCAACAGATGTAGATTTTACAGATGTATTAATTAATACTAGTGTAGGTACTTCTTTAGAGTATAATGTTGAGAATTCAGTAATATTTAATGCTATAGCAACGACACCAGTAAATGCACTTTTATATCAGAGAGTATTAGCTTCTGATGGTAGTGTAGCTACTTCATCTATTGTACAAACAACAACACTTAATTGTTTTGCTGATGGTGGAACTGTATCAATTGATTTAGATGCAACAGGAAATCCAAACGGA
>CAYYSK010000328.1:0-3029 GCA_964474345.1 uncultured Flavobacteriaceae bacterium | reverse complement strand
GAAACTCTTCAAGGTTTTCTTTAAGTTGCTTAGAAAAATCTTTCATTAACTCTTCCTGTTGTTTCTGGCGTTTTAGAAAGTTCTCCAATTTTTTCTGATCGTTAAAACTCAATTCTTTTTTCTCTTTTTGATTACGAGAGATTTCTTCTAATTCTTTCTCTCGATCTTTAAGTTTGTTAAGGGATTTGTCGAGTTCGCTTATCGCTTTATTTTGTTGTTCAAGTTGCTGTTTCTCTAATTCACTTTCTGTAAACTTTACAAAACTAAATACGGTACTCTTTGTACTTTTATAACTATGAATAGCATCATTATCAAAAACTTCAAAATAATATTCATAATTAACACCTTCTTGTAATTGAAGCGTATCAGGAAATGCATAGATAAACTGATCAACATTTCCATTGGATATAGCTATAGTCTTATGCTTTTTTTCTTCAGTTTTTGATGGGTAATAGACTAGTTGTAATTTTGTAAGTCCATAATCATCACTTACTTTTCCATAAAAATAATTTTGTTGATTACTAATAGAATCTGTTTTAACTTCAAGATTCATTTGAGGAAATTCATCTTTTATCGTTTGAATATTATAAGCTAAATTTTCAAAATTTTTAAGGTTACTATTACTCGTGCTTACTTCATAAGAAGTGTTTTTATAAATACGTTGTTTTAATTTATATTCATTAGTATTAGATGATGTTTTTTTTGCTTTCGCGAAAGCGTAGATCGTATCTTTTAAAATCAATTCTACTGCTTCAGTTTGACGGGTGTCTAGCAACCAAGTAACTTTAGTTCCTTCAGGAACTATAGCATTTCCAGTATTTTTTACGCGCTCTGTTTTCTTTTTAGTGTGAGATGGGTACTCTAATTCCATTTCAAAGTTCACAAGTACAGGTACTTTTAGAACTTCTAATGTATACGGTTTTGATGTTACTTTATTTGCTTTTAAATGGAAAGAAAGGTCTTTTGTAGGTTGTTCAAAAGTATACTTATATTCTCCTGGTGCTACTTGTTGTAAAAAATAAACTTCATTGTTAAAATGAATAGAAGCTTCATCTGGTACTACATCTCCTACTGTACGGATTTCTAATGTATAGTTCTTATTTTCTACAGCTTTTAAAACTTCATTAACAACAAAAAACTGAAATGGTGCTGGAGGTTCATAAGCTTCACTATAATTTACAACACGTTCATAACTGGAGGTAAACACTTCATCCTTTCCTGTGTAATTTGCAATCAAAAACACTACAATTGGAATCGCTGCATATTTTAGATATTTTACATTTTTTTTAAAATTAATTGCTAAACGAAAAGGGACAGGTTCTAATTCTTTGCTTTTTTGCTCTACACTAGCAAGCATTAACTCAGAATCTTGAGAGACATTATGTAATTGCAATGTGTTAGTCAATTTATCACTCACTTCAGGAAAATAATCTCCAATCATCTTAGCTGCTTGCTTGTAATTAATTCCACTGGATAATTTAAAAAGCCGAGCAAGAGGAATTACTATAAACTTTGCAAGTAATGTAACTTCAACACTAATAAAAAGCCAAAAAAGTACTGTTCTTCCTAGAGGGCTTAGCCAGAAAAAATATTCTATCAATAATGTGAGTAAAAAATATAATACACCAAATGCAAAAAAGAGAATTATTCCTTTTAGTAATTCATTTGTGTAGTATTTACGTATAAAGCTTTCTAGCTTTTGTTCTATGTTTTTAAATCTATTCATCTTTCTTTCTATACCAATCCTTAAAACTACAATTTTATTATGTTTTGTAAATAGTCTATTTTTATAACGCCTTGTTAAAATTTATCACTTATGAAGGATTTAAAATACTTATCAGCATATCTTGTGCCATTATGTGCCATTATTGGTATTTATCTTCAAGGTTTTTGGTCTTTCTTGGCTCCTGTATATGCTTTTGGTCTGGTTCCAATATTAGAGATTATTTTTCCTGTTAGTGATAGTAATATTTCTGACAAAGAAAAAGAAGCAAAATCAAAGTTACATTGGACAGATTTTCTTTTATATTTTAATTTAGTAATCGTATTTGGTCTTGTCTACTTTTCACTAGTAACAATCACTTCTAAAGAATTTGCTACATATGAACGCATAGGAATGATTTTTTCTTGTGGTATGGTTATAGGCTCTAATGGAATTAATGTAGCGCATGAGTTAGGACATCGCAATAGTAAATTAGAGCAGTTATTAGGTAAACTATTATTACTTCCTGCTTTGTATATGCATTTTTTTATTGAGCATAATTTTGGACATCATCTTAAGGCAGCAACTCCAGAAGATCCTGCTACAGCAAAATACAATCAACCTCTTTATCATTTTTGGATCACCTCCGTAACTAGACAATATATAAGTTCATGGAAAATTCAAATGGATTTATTAAAAAGAGAAAAACGTTCTTTCCTTTCTTATAAAAACGATATGTTTTGGAATACTATTATACAAGCAAGTTATTTGTATACTGGATATTACTTTTTTGGAAGTCTAGGTTTTCAAATCTTATTATTTGCTGCGATCTCAGGATTTTTATTACTAGAAACTATTAATTATATAGAGCATTACGGCCTTCTACGTAAAAAGAAAGAAAGTGGTCGTTATGAGCGTGTTCGTGAAGTTCACTCGTGGAACAGTAATCATGTGTTTGGCCGTATAATGTTATTTGAATTAACTAGACATAGTGATCATCACTATCGTGCTAATAAAAAATATCAATTATTAGATTATCACAAGATCAGTCCGCAATTGCCGTATGGATATCCTACTAGTATGGTGCTTTCACTCTTCCCTCCTATTTGGTTTAAGATTATGAACAAGAGAGTTCCTGAAGATCAGAGGCCTGTAATCTCTTCCTAATTTTCTTAAATGAGAATCCTCTTTTGGCTTTAATAAAAATTGGTTTTGTATAAACGTCAGAAACGTACTTTTAAACTTCATTTTAATTTAAGCCCGAATTATGCATTAGAAAATCTATTACAGCTTGAATATATTGCAAAATATACCGTTGCACTACATT
>CAYYSK010000327.1:0-3041 GCA_964474345.1 uncultured Flavobacteriaceae bacterium | reverse complement strand
CATTTTGAATCATACGAGTAAATACACCACTTACTTGAAGCCCTGTACTTAATTCGATAGTTCCTATTTGTTTGGACTCAATAAGTTTTTTGAGTCCACGCCAGCCTCCTTTACGTACAGCCATGGTACTTGCAAACTCTTCAAGGACTTTCATAAGGTATGCAAAATCAGGAGTTACATATAGTTGAGGTTGTGGTTTTGTGATATCAAACTCTTGATAAATGGCATCTATAGAATAGGGTAACTTCTTCACT
The DNA here is from genome assembly GCA_964474345.1 of uncultured Flavobacteriaceae bacterium. GTDB lineage: Bacteria > Bacteroidota > Bacteroidia > Flavobacteriales > Flavobacteriaceae > Dokdonia. The sequence goes on along the minus strand of CAYYSK010000327.1, from coordinate 2,787 downwards.
TGATTTGTCATGCACCAAGCACTCTCTCCAATAGAAGAAAGTAATCCTGCTCCATAAATTTTAGGATCTTTTACACTTCCTATTAATCCATATTCAACAGTCCACCAGTGTAAGTTGCGAATCAATGAAATCTCAGAAGCTTCGACTTTTTTATTTTGGAGTTCTTCTACACGTTGTTCTGCTTGATTAATTTTTTCTTCAGAAATACCTTCGGCTTCCTTTAGGATAGATAATTCGCGAACAGCTTCATACATATCCATATCGTGAGCACTAGAAATGGCTTTAGCACCAATTTCTCCAAAACGTCTTAAATATTCAGCATAGTCAGGGCTCGCAATAATAGGAGCATGGCCAGCACCTTCATGAATAATATCTGGTGCAGGTGTATACTCTATATTTTCTAATTGACGTATGTCACTTGCAATAACAAGTACTTTATATGCTTGAAACTCCATAAAAGCATTAGGAGGAATAAATCCATCTACTGCCACTGCTGCCCATCCAATCTCTTTTAAAATACGATTCATACCGTACATAGACGGAATGTGATCTATAGATATTCCTGTTTGCCTAAGTCCATCTAGATAACTCTCATGTGCTACTTTACTTAAGTAATCTACGTTTTTACGCATCACATAACGCCATACAGCTTGATTAATAGATGTATACCCTTCATAGTTTTGAGGTTTGATGTATTGCTTTAAATGGGGCGGTAAACGATCCAATAATGGATTAGATTCAATGGTAGTACTCATAGAATGTAAAATTAAAGACTTTAGTGGGAATTTTCACCACTACTTTCATAGAGTTTCATGATTCTTTCATAAAGTGTATATTGCATTTAATGAAATCAAAGACGTTTTCGCGAAAAGAAGAGATATGTATCAAAGCAGCCCAACTTTTTAAAGAAAAGGGGTATAGCGCTGTTACTATGAGAGATCTCGCTGCTACTGTAGGTATAAAAGCGGCAAGTTTATACAATCATATTACTTCAAAACAACAAATTTTATCTGAAACAATTCTGGAAATTGCCGAACAATTTATAGAAGGGATTGATACAATAACTGTTCAAAAAACAGATACAATTACAAAGCTTAAGGCGGTTATTACACAACATATTACGCTTACAGCAGATAATCCATATGGAATGGCAGCTCTCAATAATGATTGGATGCATTTAGAAGGAAAGCTCGATTATTATTTAGAGCTACGTACTAAGTACGAAAATAAATTTAAAGGTATTGTTAAAGATGGTAAAGAATCTGGAGAACTAAAAGATGTTAATACTGAAATCTTACTATATTCAATACTTACTACATTACGAAACCTATATCTGTGGATACCTAAGAAAGGAGAATTAAAAAAAGATGAATTGATAGAAGGTTTAACTATTACCTTGCTTCAAGGAGTTGAAAAATAGGTATTTATATTGTTATTTGGAAAATAAACTAACAATTGTTAGTTTTGTATCATTCTTAATGATCATATGGCACAATTTTACACTTTAAAGATTAAAGACATTTATAAAGAAACAACAGATTGTTCTGTCGTTACTTTTGATGTCCCAGAAGCAATACATGCTACTTTTGATTTTCAACAAGGACAACATCTTACACTTAAAGCTATATTAGATGGACAAGACACTCGTAGGTCATATAGTTTGTGTTCAAGCCCTGTAGATAAAGAGTGGAAAGTAGCGGTAAAGCAAATTCCTGGAGGTGTATTTTCAACTTATGTTAATGAACAGTTACAAGCTGGAGATACTCTAGAAGTGATGGAACCTAGTGGAAAATTTGGAGTTCCTGTATCTAAAGATCAAGCGAAGAATTATGTGGTTTTTGCTGCAGGAAGTGGTATTACTCCAATACTCTCTATGATTAAAACACACCTTGCATTAGAACCTGAAGCTAGCTTTAAATTATTCTATTTAAATAGAACTGTAAAATCCATTATCTTTAAGGAAGAAATAGAACAGTTGCGTAATCAGTATTTTGGTAGATTAGAGATTTTCTATTTTTTGACAAAAGAACAGCGTGATATAGAGTTGTTTAATGGACGCTTCACAAGTGATAAATTACAAACACTTACAAAGACATTAATCAACGTTGATACTACAGATGAAGTATTCATATGTGGCCCTGAAGAAATGATATTTTTGATTCGTGACGAATTAGTAAATGCAGGATTGGAGAAAGAAAAAGTACACTATGAATTATTTGTGACTGGACTTTCTGAAGAAGATAAGCAACGTACAGCAAGACTTGCAGAACAACAAATAGAAGGTGTTGAGGTAACTATTGTAGATGGAGGGAAAGACTTTCATTTTACAATGACAGATGAATATGATAATATTCTAGATGCAGCATTAGGTGCTGGTGCAGATTTGCCATTTGCCTGTAAAGGAGGTGTATGTAGTACTTGTAAATGTAAAGTAGAAGAAGGATCAGTTGAAATGAAAGTCAACTATGCTCTAGAAGAAAATGAGGTAGCTCAAAATTTAGTGTTGAGTTGTCAAGCGGTTCCAACTTCTTCAACTATAAAAGTGAATTTTGATGTGTGAGCCTTTTTCGGCGAGCATTCCCTCGAAGGTGGGAATCTCATCAAAAAAATAAATATTACCTCCTTCAGGGAGAGATGCCCAAAGGGCAGAGAGGATTTTTGTGAAAGCAAAATCATCTTTAATCTTAATAAGATACCCGCCTCCGCGGGCATTAGAAATTATGAGTGAACAGGAAGTAAAAAACTTAGAAGAAATTTTTGAAGCACGTATTGCACGTGATGAAAAAA
>CAYYSK010000326.1:0-3052 GCA_964474345.1 uncultured Flavobacteriaceae bacterium | reverse complement strand
GGTCTTATTATAGACGGTATAGGTGTTTTGACATCAAGTCTTTTTTTTGGTATAGGTGATTTTGCAGATGTAGTTTGGGCACCACTTACAGCATGGCTTATGACAAAAATGTATAAAGGAAATGCAGGAAAAATAGCTGGAGCGGTTACCTTTATAGAAGAATTAATGCCTGGAATTGACATTATTCCTACGTTTACACTCATGTGGTTATACACATATGTGTTTGCAAAAAAGAAAAATGAAGAAGAGGAAGGTGATATTATTGATATTACTTAAATAAATCCATTCCTGGGATATTATGCATACCTTCTTTAGCAACAGCAGCCATTTCTGTATCGTGTATGTTTTGAGCTTTTTCTAGAGCCTTATTAAGGGTCAGAATAAGATAATCTTCAAGCTGTTCTTTATCTTCTAATAATTCTGTAGATACTTGTAACTCTTTGATACGCCCATGAGCAGTTGCTGTAATTTTAAGAAGGCCATCATTAGATTGTTCATCTATAAGTACTGTTTTTAGACGCTCTTTGGTAGATTCAGCTTTAGCTTTAGCATCTTTTAATTTTCCCATAAGACCCATCATATCTCCAAACATAATTTTTGTTTTAAAATTAGAACAGCGTATCTAAAAGTAGGTAAGCGACTCTTAATCAAATTTACTTAATTTATTTAGATCTTCTAAAAGAAGATTATTCTTTATTAGATGCATTTTTAGTTTTCGATTTTAAACGTTTAGCATCCTTAAGACTCTTACTAATCATCCATTCTAGTTGTCCATTAACACTGCGAAACTCATCCTCAGCCCATTTTTCAATAGCTTTAAAGGTTTCAGGGTCAATGCGTAAAACAAAAGATTTTTTCTTGCTCAATCTAAATATATTAATTAATGTAATGTTCCTGTATTAATAACAGGTATTGCTTCTTTATCACCACAAAGTACAACCATAAGATTACTTACCATAGATGCTTTTTTGTCTTCATCAAAATCAACGATATTATCTTTAGCAAGTTTTTCTAATGCATCTTCTACCATCCCGACAGCACCTTCTACTATTTTTTTACGAGCAGCTACAATTGCTACCGCTTGTTGTCTTTTAAGCATTGAGTTTGCAATTTCAGGTGCGTAAGCTAAGTAACCTATTCGTGCTTCCATAACTTCAATTCCAGCAATACTTAAGCGTTCAGTGATTTCATTTTCTAAAGCTTCATTAACTTCATCCATTCCAGACCGCAAGGTAAGCTCTGCTTGTGCGTCATCAAAATTATCATAAGGATATGATCCTGCTAATTTTCGAACAGCCGCATCAGTTTGTACACGTACAAATTCTTCATAATGGTCTACATCAAACGCAGCTTTAAAGGTATCATTTACTTTCCATACTAGGATAACATTAATCATAATAGGGTTTCCTATTTTGTCATTAACTTTAACACGCTCGCTATCAAAATTCCGTGCGCGAAGTGATATCTTCTGTCTAGAATAAAAAGGATTTGTCCAGAAGAATCCATTTTCTCTAACTGTCCCCTTGTAAGCTCCAAAAAGTACCATCACTTTTGAACTATTAGGATTTACTGTAAAGAAACCTCGCATGATAATAAAAAGTACTGGTGCAAAAAGCAAGAATTCAACATTTTCAGTACGTATAATACTAAATAACAATGTTATAATCAATATGGATATTAGAGTAAGTACTAGATAGCCATTAATTGCTTTTATATTTTTTTCATTTTTCATAAGTGATATTATTTTGATATCATAATAGTACTAAATATTATTCATTTGTTACAGTTTTTTTTATTTTTTTTTAAAATAAAGAAAAAAGGCAGCTTTATCTTTATACTTGTAAAACTAGTATATTTGAGAGATCACTTATTAAATTAATACTTTAGAATTTACCAAATAAGTATGAAAAAAATAGTTCCCCTATTATTGCTAACCCTTATTTTTGTATGTAATTGTAATCAAAAAGACACAAGAAAGTTGACAAAAAATACCATTCCTCCAGTAGCAGAAAAAAAATCAGTAAACTTAGAAAAACATGGAGATATACGTGTAGACGATTATTTCTGGATGAAAGAACGAGATCATCCAGAAGTAATAGATTATTTAGAACGTGAAAATGATTATTATAATAAGCTTACACATCATACTAAGGAGTTTCAAACCGAACTATTTGAAGAAATGAAAGGACGTATCAAAGAAGATGATACCTCGGTACCCTTTAAAAGAAATGGATATTGGTATTATACTAGATACGAAACAGGAAAAGATTACCCTTTATTTTGTAGAAAAAAGGATTCGTTAAACGCTGAAGAACATATTGTTTTTGATAATAATGAAATGGCAAAAGATCAAGCATATTTTGATCAAGCTGGTTATAGTATTTCGGAAGATAATACGATAGCCGCTTTTGGAATAGACCTTGTGAGTAGACGTAAGTATACAATACAATTTAAAAACCTTGAAACGGGAGAATTACTTTCAGAAAAGATAGAAAATACAACAGGTAGAGCTGTTTGGACTAACGATAATAAAACGCTCTATTATACGAGAAAGGATGAAGAAACATTACGTTCTAATCAGATATATAAACATGTATTAGGGACATCTTCAGAAGAAGACGAACTTGTATACCAAGAAGATGATGAAACATTTAACACGTTTGTTTATAAAACAAAATCAAAGAAATTTATTGTTATTGGATCGGGAAGTACATTAACTACTGAATATCAGATAGCTTCAGCTGATCAGGGAGTTAGTGATTTTAAGATGTTTCAAAAAAGAGAACGAGGTTTAGAATATAGCATAGCACATTATGGTGAAGATTTCTATATCCTTACTAATAAAGATGAGGCAACTAACTTCAAATTAATGAAGACCCCAGAAGTCGAAACCTCAAAAGAAAATTGGCAAGAAGTAATCCCGCATAGAGATGATGTACTTTTAGAAGATATAGATATTTTTAAAGACTTTCTAGTTGTTAGTGAACGTACTAATGGACTTAATAAAATACGAATCACGCGTTGGGATGGAACAGTAGATTATTATTTGCCT
>CAYYSK010000325.1:0-3060 GCA_964474345.1 uncultured Flavobacteriaceae bacterium | reverse complement strand
TGGTATGCATATCTAAAATCGAGTCCTCCCATAGCAATACCGATATCAGACCCATCAAGCTCTTCTACATCATCTTCTGCTTGCGTTCTTCCAAAATATCCAGAAAGGCCTAGACGTAATCCCGGAATTCCATAATATTCCCATTTTGTAGAAAAAGTAGGGCTATCTACTGTAGATCGTATTCCTCTCTGACGACCTTCTCTAAGACCATTACTTCCTCTCAATACTCCGTTGACGCCACCTTCTCCGTTTAATTCAGAAGAACGGAAACCGTTAAATATATATGCTTGGTATCCTAAAGAAGATTCGTTAAAACGTCCAGTAACTCCAACTCCTAATTCTCTCCAAGTTGTAGGCACAATAACATTATCTACTGCTGGACGTTCTGTTCCATTAAATGTGGTAGGTTCGTGATATTCATTAATAATTCCAAAAGGAACAAGCATCAATCCTCCTCGTAAACTTACATTGTTTCCTACACTATAGTTTACAAAGGCTTGCTCTACAAAAACCTCATTTACATGTTCAAATTCAATCTCTGTTACAAATTGTGCTTTATCATTAAATTTATATCCAAAAAGTAGCACTAGACGTTGTACATCTAGTTCTCCATTATCCCCTTCTGGTTGGTTATATGTCAACTCTCCATAGGCACTTACAGTCACTGCGCTTGCATAATTTCCTGACAATAAGCGTTGTGCTGTATTTAATTGTTTTTGTGGATCAAATGTGATAGAATCTCTTTGTGTTTGAGCTTTCGCGAAAGCAGATAAAAGAACGATAATTGTAAATAATCTAAGCTTCATTTTGTTTTATTTAGACTGATTATGGATAGTGTTTGAAATTCAAGCTGCAAAAATATGTGGAATCATGTTTTCCACCAAGCTTATTTTTAATTATTCTAAATAAACTTAAAAAATTTAACATTTAGGTAATATTACCTGGCCTCATACATTTCATAACAAAAGCAGATTACATCTTGCATTGCTGAGATATAATGTAGGTTTTTACACGAATGAAAATATACTCAACACTTCAAATAGGAACATTTCATACAAATTATTGCGAAGATTTTTTAATTAATGAACAAATCGCTTCTAATCAAAAGTTAGTTGCTGTCCTTGATGGATGCACTATGGGAGCAGAGTCCGTTTTTGCATCTATACTTTATGGGAAAATTCTAAGAAATATTGCAAAAAGCAAATACTATCAAGAGCTTGTTGTTCCTAATACAATGTCTTTAAAACATACACTCAAAAGTGTCATCCAAGAATTAATTATAGAAACTATAAAAATTAAAAACCAATTGGGTTTGGAAACTAATGAATTATTATCTACGATTATACTAGGTATCGTTCAAACCGAAACTTCTGCCGCTGAGTTTATAACTATTGGAGATGGTCTCATATATAAAGATGGAAACATTTATGAGTACGAACAAGATGACAAGCCCGACTATTTAGGGTATCACTTCTCAGAAGGTTTTGAAATTTGGTATCAAAATCAAGATCAAACGTTATCAATCGCTAGTTTCACAGATCTTTCACTTTGTACAGATGGGATATACACATTTAACCCGAATTTATGTATTAGAATTTCGTGATGAAGGTTGGATGTGTCATAAAATATAGCATTTTATGAGTTTTAGCATAGCACCGTAAAGCCTGTCTTCACGAAGGTGGAGAGTTAAACTCAAAAATGTAGTGTAACGGTATATTTTGCAGTACGTTCAAGCTGTAATAGACTTTCTAATGCATAATTTGGGTTAAAAGATCTTAAAAGTAAAGAGAATCAAAAATCTGAATCAGAAATTATAGCATATTTATTATCAGATACCGAACATGAAAAACACGATAACTTCTTAGATAAAAAAATACGTTTTTTAAAAGATCAATGGCAACACATTGTTACGGATGATCTCGCTACTATTAGAATCATTAATGTTTCATAAAAATAATCATAGATAGAACTAAAACTAAAGAGCTCATTATTGAAAGTCAGTATGAACGACTAAAATTTCAAAAATTTAGGAATTATGAATACTTATTCTTTACGATTTGTTGATCCTGCAGGAAAGATTAAATATAAACGCAGTATAGAACTTACCATATTCTGTATAAATACTATATTTAGGAGTAATATGTGATACTACGATATCTCAATCATACATACCATTTCTTGATAATGTAGTTCATTTTAAAAAGAATTTTAATTCATGGAAGGTTTCATAATAGAGTACTTAGATCACGTAGCAATACGCGTAAAAGACCTTGAAGTTTCTGCAACTTGGTATACAAAAGTATTGGGTCTCAGACGGAGAACAGTTCCAGAGTGGGGAGCTTTTCCAATTTTTATGGTAGCTCAAAAAACAGGCATTGCATTGTTTCCCGCTCATGTAGATGATCCTAAATTAGATCCTATATCAAAAAATATAAAGATTGATCATTTTGCTTTTCATCTAAGTACAGAAAACTTTGAAAAAGCAAGAAAAAAGTATGATGTATTACAACTTACGTATACATTTAAAGACCATCATTACTTTCACTCTATTTACACCAAAGATCCCGATGGACATACTGTAGAACTTACTACCCTTATTGGTGATTCAGGTTTCTTTTATTCTTAAAATGGAAAAAGCCTTCTTTACAGAAGGCTTTCCTTATACAAATTTCAATATGTTTCTTTTTAGAGACATCTAGGGACTGTCGATGTTTACTTTATGTTTCATTTTGAAATAGGTTAAGCTATTTAAAACAATTAACGCTTGTTTGTTTTATTTATTGTCCATATATGTGTTTTATAAAGCAAAGAGCATACCAATAAGCAATTATTAAAAAATAATTATAGTCTTACCAGTTATTATTTTTATCTGAGCTATTAATAAACATACTTAAAAAGGGAAATCTTTTATCTTATCTTCATATAAGAATTGATATACAGATATAATATGCTTCTATTTAAAAAAAAGGATTACCCATGCAAGTCACAAAACATTGTAAATGAGATTATTATTTTGTAAATTATATCATTAGTGTCCGATTAAATTTTTAAAAGCGGGAT
>CAYYSK010000324.1:0-3102 GCA_964474345.1 uncultured Flavobacteriaceae bacterium | reverse complement strand
GTTTATTGTCGTTTTGCACTTCATTATGAAATTCTAATGCATAATTCGGATTTAATTACATAATTCCAAGACTTCCCAATAAAAAAAGAACCAATGTAATACTAATGATTACAGAGACGTACGAGAAAATCAATCGGTGTTTTTGATAACGTTCAAATAGAGGATCCATAGATACAATAAAGAATGATTACGTAAAAATAACAATGATTTTTACATACTTTTATAAACAACGTCTAAAGTTTCCACATTGTTATAAACTCTTATCCCATTTCTATTTACATGTATCTGACTTACCTCAATAACGTGAGTTCAAAGCAACAAATAATCTAAATAAAGTATAGAGAAATAAAAATCAACATGTTTTGATATGAAAATCGTTTTATTCTATACTTACTTATATAGGAAAAATCTGGATTTAAAAGAACTCATCATAGTTAAAAATTATAATTTAAAATTACATCAATATGTACTAAATCCGTTTTATTAAAAAAAACATTAGGATTATCTGGAAGATCACCATTAGCAAGTTTTGTAGTAATTAATAATTCAGGCTTGAAACTTTTTAATTTTTTAATTTTGAAAAAAAAATCAAGATTAAGATGGGTGTAATCAGGCACGACATATTTATTTAATGTAGCATCCAACGCAAAAGGTTTCCAGTTTCTGCCTAAGCTAAAAATAGCTGCTATTGAAGCTTTATTTTTGATTAATGGAAACGTTGTGTTTAGATACACAACTAGTGAATGATTATCTCCAGATCCTTCATTTCGTTCTCGTTTCTGAAAACTAAAAAGGTTTTCCTTCCCCCATTCTCTAGGAGAAATAAATTGCCCACCAGGTAAAATTCTATCATATCCAATGGATATAGAATATTTATTTGATTTGTAATGCAATTTTATCCCTATAATATCTGAGGATGAATTTTCAAAATAACGTAAAGAATCAATACTGTTTCCTCCATTGCCTACTTTGTTTTGATGTAGCCATTCCATTTGGATATTCCATTTATCTTTTAATCTTATTGTAGGTTTTATATAAAAAGTATTTGAAACATTATCAATATACTGATTCCAGAAATCTACAGATATTTTATTTGTTATATGTGTATAATAATTAAATAATGCCACATACTGAGAGTTGGTATTTCCACTATATTGACTGGGTTGACCAAATTTATTTCGTCCCGATGGGTATGTTCCTATACTTTCTCCAATCCCAAAAAATTTACCTGTTGATCTGGGAGCTATTTGGTTTAAAAACATAGCTTGGAATACATTTGTCTTATTCACTTTGTATGTATATGAAACACCTTGCACTAATGTAGGTATCATTCTACCATCTTGAGGGTTAATTAAAGGAGTATTTATTTTCATTCTCCCCAATTTAAATTTATGCTTTGGTAAAGTATAGGATATGTATAATTCTCCTAATAAGGTTACAACATCATTGTTGAGATTAAGACGATCATAGAGTCCTTCTTCATATCTGCTCAGTCCTCCTGTAATTGGGTCAGGAATAGTCAAATCCTGTATGTTTAGATTTGAAGAATTATATAAAGCCGCGCCAAATTGAAGTTTTTTATTAAAATTATATTGATATTTTAATTTACCTCCAGCGGCTAGTGCTCTAAAATCTTTTAATTTTCCTCTATTATACGTATTGGTATAATGTGTTCTGTATTGCCCAAAAAATGCACTTTTTTTCTCGTTAGAGGTTTGCGAGAAAATATACGAAGGAAATAATAAGACTACTATCCATATTAGTTTTTGCATAGCTCCTATTTTGTTTTTTTTATATCATATACCTCCTTGTAAAAAGATATAATAGGAAGAAAAGGACCATATTTATGTTGAGTTGCAGAAAAATGGTCACTCCAAGGGCCATATGGAGTTGAAACTGGCTTTAATTTTTTATTAGGATAATCATTTTCAGTAAATCTTTTCTTAGGTCTTTCAAAACTGTTTATATATCCTGCTACATGAAAAGCTTCGTCATCGGTTAATTTTGGATTATCCCAAGTTGCTTGACCAAAAGGCATATTACTTTTAATAAATTGTGCAGCTGTAATTACTCTATGCATCCCAGCTCCATTATTATAACTATCGCTACCCCATAATGGAGGATATTGATATCCTTTGCTTGGATCTGTTTTACGCAATCCTTTTCCATTGGAACCATGACATAATGTGCACTCCTTATTATAAATTTCTTTGCCTTTTTCAAGATTAACAGCAGTAGAAGGTATATTCAAAGATGCGTACCCCTTATACTCTTTCTTTTTTTGTTCAGGAATATCTTCACTTAACCAACTCATATAAGCAACAATCGCATTTATTTCTTTAGATTCTACAGGAAGTTTTTCACCATTCATACTCCGTTCCATACATCCATTTATTCTGTCTTTAATACTCCCCACCATATTGGACCGACCTCCAAAGTGAGGGAAACGTTCTGTAATTCCTACCCATGAGGCAGACCCAGCCTTTGTACCCGCATTTAAATGACAACTTGTACATGATAATCCATTACCTGCAAATCGTTTAGTAGGATTCGTTGCGTTAGGCCCCATAGTTGCACTTGTCTCGGAAATAAGCAGGTACCCATACTGAACAGCAGAATCCATAGTATTAGAAGTGTATTCTAATATCACATCTTTAGGTTGCCAGTCTTCTTTTAATACTATTTTTTCATATCCTTCATGAGATTGGTATTTTGCATTATAAATTAACACTGTAATAAACCCAACACTAATTAAACTTAATATTGAAATAAATAAATAGAAAAATTGCTTGCTTAATAATTCAATAGTATTCATAATTGTCACATTTAAAATAAGAACCCCATTTAATTTTATAGAACTAAATATTCTGAGTATAAATATTGACTTTCACTTGTTTTACAGGATGTTAAAATTAAATGTCCTCCATCTATTTTATAGTAACAATTGTTACAGAAAGTTAATTTTAACAAGGTCATAACAAAAAAGAACCGTTCCTTTCTGTTTAATTCGAATTATGCATTAGAAAATCTATTACAGCTTGAATGTGCTGCAAAATATACCGTTGCACTACATTTTTGAGTTTAACTCTCCACCTTCGTGAA
>CAYYSK010000323.1:0-3153 GCA_964474345.1 uncultured Flavobacteriaceae bacterium | reverse complement strand
CTACTGCCTGATTCGCATGCAAATAGTATCTTGACATCGCGCTCTTTTTCTATGTGTGTTAGTCTTGTTTCCATAAGTTGTTTTTAATTACGGTACAAATATGAAGTAGTATTGCGCAATGATTATGCGCACTTTATTATTTATTAAAATAAATAGGTTGTTTTTTTTCTAAGATAGTATAGGTGATAGAAATTCTGTTTGCAATTTCTGGATCTTCTGCTTTAAAAAAAGCATGTTCTAATTTTTGGAGTACAACTGTTGAGTATAACCAATTTGTAATTGTTTCTAAGTGTCTTTTATTGTTGATACAATTCCATCCACTTAAGATAGAATCTACTATAAATAATGTAGAAGGAAGTGTATCAGTTTGTTCCCAAGTATTAAAAATGATTTCTTTAGATTGATATAACATCACTATATCAAAAACGTCTTGTATTTGATACCTATTGGAAGTAGTATCTTGAATCACAGTTTCCCATAAAACATCAAAATAATGTTCTATGGCTCTTTGCTCTTCATCTGGCCAGGTTTCCCATTCTCCATAGTTTAGTTTTTCATAGCAAGTAAAGCTATCTGCAAAATCACTATTAGGCTTTGACATTAATTCAAAAATCCTAGGTAAGAAATGCTTGTAATGGTCTACAGTCCCAAAAGTAGAAATTGCCGACCTAGAAATATGTCCTAATTCTTTTTCGGTAAGATTTCTAAGAGGTTTTATAGTTATCTCTCTTATTTCATCATCATCTACACAGCAATCACAACTACTCATTCTCAAATCTGTAGGATTTGCAGCATAGTTTGAGAATACTTGATAAAGGTTTTCAATAGCGAGTGTGAGTTTTGTGTTCATGATATTGTGTTATTGCATTATTACAATTATAGATTTGTATATATAGTATTCATATGTATTTGATCTTTTTGAAAAGCTAGATAGTGATGGGTGTAACATTCGGTGACAATAGTGGCTACACCAAGACCACAGTTAGGACATATTTGATTTAAGAAATCAGTATCAGAATATCCACAACAACCAAAATAATTGGGTAATGTTTTATGATTTAAAAGCTTTGAGTCTCTCACATTGATTAGGATTCTATCTTCATGTGCTATAGAAATATCTTCATGACCATTAGCAAAATGCCCTCGTTCTATGATTTCTTCTCCTTCTTGAAATAATCCTAGATCTAATACAATTTCTTTTAAAGTATTAGTAAGAATAGCTTGGCATCTTTTACATGTGATAGTGATCATATCTGTAACTCTTTATTGACATCACAAATATGAAATGATATTACGCAATCATTGTGCGTATTTAAAATAAGAGCAAAAAAAAATAGCCGAGAGGCTATTTTTATTGTTTTCTATGATTAAGAAAACAAAGCCTGTTTTCATAAAACAAGCTTTGTTTATTCTACTTCCTTAAGATTTTTTATGATTTAAAGTCAATCCTGCCATTGTTACTAATAAACCGATATGAGTTATTAGAGTAACCCAGGTTACATTATTATTACCACTCATATCTTTAAGTCCAGCCGGAAGCCATACCATTATTATGGCTACTAATAGAATTAAAGTAAGTACAGCATATGCTTGAAATAATTTTTTACCAGCGACTACTAAAATACCTGCAGCCAATTCTGTAATTGCTAATCCAATAGTTAATATGGTTGCAATAGTTCCTTCTATTCCAAAAACACTTCCTACAAATCCAGTTGCTCCTGTAAGACCTGGACCGCCTAAAAAACCTGGAATAAATTTTTCAAGACCTCCCCAAATGAAGATAAACCCAATACCAATTCTGATTAATAAATTTCCATTCATATTTTCTAAATTATTATAAGTTATTGATTCTCTTAGGAATAATAGTAGAGATTTTTAGAGTTAACTTACAATTTGTATCATGAAAGCAAGCTTTCTCTAATTTAAAATCTATTGAAAATATTGATTAATGAACTTCTTATTAGTAGTTTTTTGTGTAAATATTGTAGAAAGAATCTGCGACTAAAATAAGAGCAAAAAAAATAGCCTTTCGGCTACATAGTGTATCTAATGATTAGATATATCTTACCCGTTTTTTAAACACTGATGTAAGATTTTTGCAGTGTTGTTTGCATCATCTATACCTCTGTGATGCCTTCCTTCTAAAGGAATCTTGAGGTATTTTAATGCTCGGTGCATCCCGATGCTTCGTCTCATTCCATAAGATCTTCTAAAGATCTCTTTGACATTGAGATGTTGCTCTCCAAAAGGATAGTCTAAGCAATGGTCTTTGCATTGCTGCATAAACTTGTTACGGTCATACGCACCATAACTTGCCCAGGTATACTCAGGAGCATTATACCCGTCAAATAGAATATCGATTGCGTCTTTAAAAGGAATGCCTTCTTGGGCAATCATTTCTCGAGTAATCGAAGTGAGACGTGTACAAAATGCACTGATTTCTGAATGCTCAGGAATTACAAGAATTCCTCGCTTCTTAGATATTTCTCCATTAGAAATATCTAATTCGCAAATACCTATCTCAATGATCTCACTATGATCTCGTTGGTATTTGCCATCTTCTTCTCAGCAGGTAGCTTCTAAATCTACGACTAGGATTTTGTTTGTTGTTTTCATCATAAAAACATGTTTTAAAAAATTAATTAATACTACTATTCAACATATAGAATAGTAGGGTTTGATGTAGATGAAAGCAGACAGAAGTATATATGTAAAAGAACGTTGTACGTTGTATTGTACGGAGCAAAGAATGTAACGTAAGTACGCATTCTTTTTACGTAATTAGAAAAAAATGATTTTTTACTAAAACTTATACAAGATGACTATAATCATGTTGTTGTTCATTTTCTTTGCTTGTCCAAAGAAAACCGAACCAAAAGAAAAGACGCTTTTTCTTAGGTATTTTTTCGCTTAAAGCGAAAAACCACAAGGAATTTCCTAAATTTTTTCCAAGGCTTCAAAAATTTTTAACGGAAACACCTCGTTATACTGGAGAAAAAGGAATAATTTGAGAGTGATATAATTTAAAAGAAAAATAAAGACATAAAAAAAGCGCTTCTTAGCGCTACTACTATGACGAAGGTAATATTTCTATTACTTTGCCATATACATTTTTGGTCCATCCATTGATGTGACCTCGGTTGTTCCCGATCT
>CAYYSK010000322.1:0-3191 GCA_964474345.1 uncultured Flavobacteriaceae bacterium | reverse complement strand
ATTAGCCTACCTTCAACGAATAAATATCTAGTGCTTGTGTACACACCAGAAGAAATTGCTAAAAATTATAAGAAAATGGATGATTCAGAACTTATAAAGTTCGCATCTACCGAAGCTAGAACACTTCGTAAAGATGTTGTTAAGTTCCTTAAAAAAGAGATTAAATCTAGAAATTTAGATACCGGTATACTGTCATGGATAGATTCTGAAGTTCAAGATTTTCAAGGTTTAGAAAGAGAATCTTTATTACAAAAAATAAAAGGATCAGAATGTCCTAATTGTGATGTATGTACAGATCTTAATGGATATGAATTTACCAGAATCACTTCGTATTTAATACGTTGTGTTCAGAGAAAATATACCTTGATTGTATGTAGTTCTTGTGGTAGAAACGAAAAATGGACTACTATTGGGTTAAATTTCTTGCTAGGGTGGTGGTCAAAATTTGGTTTTTTAGCTACACCATATACAATTATCAAAGATCTATTAAATTTCTTTTTTATTAAGAAAATTAGTTCTAGAATATTAGAAGAGTTTATAGATGTAAATACAGGTTATTTTAGAAGAAATGGTACAGGTAAAATAGCTGTATCAACTTCTATAAAAAATCATAACTTGTTACAAAAAGACGTTAAATAAGTTCACCGACTTCTCTTTTAATATAGGTAATT
The DNA here is from genome assembly GCA_964474345.1 of uncultured Flavobacteriaceae bacterium. Classification (GTDB taxonomy): domain Bacteria; phylum Bacteroidota; class Bacteroidia; order Flavobacteriales; family Flavobacteriaceae; genus Dokdonia. The sequence goes on along the minus strand of CAYYSK010000322.1, from coordinate 2,520 downwards.
CCAGCTTCACTAGGAGCTTGGTTGTCCATTAAATCTTGAAGAATTGTTTCACGTAGTTTATCACTATTATCTATTTTTTCACTCATATTCGTTTTACGAATAATAGAAATAGTTGCATTTTTTGCAGTACGTACAACATTCCAGCACTCTTCAGTAACATATATCTGTTGTGCTAGATTGTGTTCAAATTCTTGCTCAATACTACGGAGAAGAAGAGCTTCATACTCGTTTTTATCATCACTATAAGGCTTTACACGTATAAGAAGACTTCCTGGAGAAATACGTTCTAAGAATAGTGTTAAACGCTCGTATGCTTGTAGTTTTTGAGGCAGGGCAGATGCTTGATTTGCTTTATGTAAAAGGAAACGTCTTCTCCCTTCTTCACTTTTAGTGTATTGACTAAAGAAAGAATAAGATATTCCAGCTACGATAACTGCTGGAAGTAAATTAAAAGCAAGGTTTACTAGATTAAGTTCCATGAGATATACAATTTGGGATGACTAATGTAATCGTTTTATAACAGTTTTACAACGTCAAGTTATGACCTTTGTTTTAACGAAGTGTAAAATTTTAAGTTAAAAAGGTAACAAAAAAGAACATTTACAGATAATGTAGTTGCTATTAATGACGGCTCAATACAGGTGATAAGAGATAATTAGAAATTCATCTTGAAAAAATAACATCTAACTTCAAAAATGGAAACGCCACTTGTATAAAGTGGTGTTTTTGTTTTTTATGCTTTCGCAAAAGCTTACTTAACATAACTATAACTCACCTTTATACTTTTTCCATTTCCATTTTGTTTTGTCCGCCTAAATATTTGCAATCATATAGTTCTTGCATACCATTAAAAAGAACTGGCGTCTTATCATAACAATATGTTTTGTCTAATTCGGAAGAGATCTTATTATCATTTAAGTTTATTTCTATATCACTCATTTTAAATTGACAAGGATGTTCATAACCTGCAGCATGTGTAATTTCAATAAACTCTTTTCGAAAGCTTTTAAAATATTGCGCTAAACGATCTGATTTAAGCGGAACATTGATACCATTTTGTAACCATTTGCTTTGTGTTGCTACACCAGCAGGGCAGCGATTCGTATGGCATATTTGAGCTTGTATACATCCTATACTCATCATAGCTTCACGAGCTACATTTATACAATCTACTCCCATAGAAAATGCCATAGCTGCTTTTGCAGGGAATCCAAGTTTACCACTCCCTATAAATACAAGATGTTCAGAAAGTCCTTTCTCTTGAAATAAGCGATATAAGTCACTAAATCCGTATACCCAAGGTAAAGACACATGATCTGCAAAACTTGGTGGCGCAGCTCCAGTACCTCCTTCACCACCGTCAACAGTAATAAAGTCAGGACCTTTACCAGTTTTTATCATCAAATCGGCTAGCTCTTCCCATTGTTCTAATTTCCCAATAGCAGCTTTAATACCTACTGGTAAACCTGTGGCTGCAGCAATTTCTTCTATAAAATCAACCAATTCTGGTACATTAGAAAATGCTTTATGATTAGGAGGAGATAGTACATCTTTTCCTACTTCTACACCTCGTATTTCTGCAATTTCAGGGGTGATTTTTGCGCCAGGTAATACGCCCCCTTTTCCAGGTTTTGCTCCTTGTGATAGTTTTACTTCTATTGCTCGTATAAATGGATTGTTCTCAACGAGCTTTATCATTTTTTCCATAGAAAAACCACCATCTGCTGCACGTACACCAAAATACCCTGTTCCAAAATGAAATACAACATCACCTCCGTGACTATGATATGGTGAAAGACCTCCTTCTCCTGTATTATGATAGGCACTTGCAATTTTTACACCTTTATTTAAAGATTCAATAGCTTTTGCACTTAGAGAACCAAAACTCATCGCACTTACATTAATTACTGAAGCTGGACGATAGGGTTTTTTACGATTATGATATGTGCCAATTACTTTTGCACAAGGTAAAAAGGCCTTGTCTTTTTTATTGGGATGATTGTCATCTATTTTATAGGGCATCATTGCATTATTAATAAATATATGTTGATGTGCATAGATATCTCTATCGGTACCAAACCCTTCGTAGTTATTTTCTTTTTTTGCGGAAGCGTATATCCATCCTCTTTCAATACGATTAAAAGGAAGTTCTTCTCTGTTATTTGCAACAAAATATTGCCGCATTTCTGGACCTATACTCTCTAGCATATAGCGTATATGCCCTACAATAGGAAAGTTGTGACTTATTGTATGTTTACGTTGAAAGATATCACGTAGTGCTATGAATGCAAAAATGATGAGTATCCAACCCCACCACGCAATGTTTCCTAGAAAGTTTAAAAGGGTATCCATATATGAATCTATATTTTTCTTAAAAATACGATGGTCAGAGGAAATGGTCAAAATAATAGGAAAGAAAGATATCTTCTTAAGAAGATTATCGTTGTTTTATCCCGAATTATTCACTAGAAAATCTATTACAGCTTGAATGTACTGCAAAATATACCGTTGCACTACATT
>CAYYSK010000321.1:0-3239 GCA_964474345.1 uncultured Flavobacteriaceae bacterium | reverse complement strand
CGACCCCCACCTTGGCAAGGTGATGCTCTACCCCTGAGCTACTTTCGCATTGTGTGCTCTCAAAAAGAACGTTACTGCTTCAAACAGCGGATGCAAATTTACATCTTTTCTACATTTGTCAAAACCTTTTTTGAAAAAATATAGGGTCTAATTGTAAATATCTTTAAAATAAATCCCAAATAACTACACAACAACGAGTTACGATAAGTTACTTTCTTTCTTTTTTACAAGCATTCGTTTGATCTCGTTGAGCTTCATCAGCGCTTCTACAGGTGTAAGTGTATCTATATCTGTATGTAGTATCTCTTCTTTGATTTGTTCTAATAATGGATCGTCTAGATTAAAAAAACTTAGCTGCATTTCTTCTTCCCCAGCTTCTTTTAATTTTCCAGTAAGTTCTTCACTCCCGTGAGATTTTTCTAGCTTCTCCATCATCTTTGTAGCACGCCTTACGACTTGTTGTGGCATTCCTGCCATTTTTGCCACATGAATACCAAAACTATGTGCACTCCCTCCTGGTACTAGCTTACGTAAAAACAGCACATTATCTTTCAATTCTTTTACAGATACATTGTAATTTTTGATACGCTCAAAAGTCTCACTCATCTCATTAAGCTCGTGATAATGGGTTGCAAATAAGGTTTTAGGTCTTCCTGGATGTTCATGTAAATATTCGCTAATCGCCCATGCTATAGAAATTCCATCATAAGTACTCGTCCCACGTCCTATCTCATCTAGTAACACTAAACTACGATCTGAAATATTATTAAGAATACTTGCCGTCTCATTCATTTCTACCATAAAGGTACTTTCTCCCATAGAGATATTATCACTCGCTCCTACTCTAGTAAAGATTTTATCAACCATTCCAATATGTGCTTCTGTCGCAGGCACAAAACTTCCCATTTGTGCCAATAACACAATAAGCGCTGTCTGTCTTAAAATAGCACTCTTACCTGACATATTAGGTCCCGTAATCATGATCATTTGTTGTGCTTCTCTATCTAGATATACATCATTTGCAATATAGCTTTCTCCTAGGGGTAATTGCTTCTCTATTACTGGGTGACGTCCTTCTTTAATCGTAAGCGCTTGTGAGTCATCTATCACAGGGCGTACATATTGATTATCTTTAGCAAGTTGTACAAAAGAACATAGTACATCTAACTGTGCAACTAAGTTTGCATTGTTTTGTACTTGTGGGATAAATTGCATCATCCAGTGTACTAACTCAGAAAACAACTGCTGTTCTATTCCTAAAATACGCTCTTCTGCACCTAGTATTTTAGCTTCATATTCTTTTAATTCTTCTGTGATATAACGTTCGGCACTTACAAGTGTTTGCTTACGTATCCATTCTTCAGGCACTTTATCTTTATGTGTATTACGCACTTCTATATAATATCCAAAAACATTATTGGATGCTATTTTAAGTGAGGTAATACCTGTACGCTCTGATTCTCTTTCTAACATTTTATCGAGATAGTCTTTTCCTGAAAATGCAATATCACGTAAGCTATCTAACTCTTCATGAAATCCCGCTGCAATGGCTCCTCCTTTCCCTATAGCGACAGGAGCTTCTTCATAAAGCGTTTCTTTAATTTTTGTTCTTAATAGTTCACATTCATGAATGCCTTCTCCTATAATTTTTAGAGCTTCATTGCTTGCATTTGAACTTAAACTCTTAATAGGCACCATAGCTTCTAGGGAGTTTTTAAGTTGTATGACTTCTCTAGGAGATACTTTGCCTGTAGCTACTTTACTGATCAAGCGCTCTACATCTCCTATATGCTTGATATATTGTCTCAGTTTATCAAAAAGAACTTCTTCTTGCAATAAATAAGAGACCACTTCGTGACGTTGTTTGATCTTCTCTACATTCTTGAGTGGTAATGCGAGCCATCGTTTTAACAGACGTGCTCCCATAGGAGATGTTGTTTTGTCTATAACGTCTAATAATGTAATCGCTTTCGCGAAAGCGGTATGATATAATTCTAAATTACGAATCGTAAATCGATCCATCCAGACGTACTCATCTTCAGCAATACGATTAATACGAGTAATATGTTGCAATTTATGATGCTGTGTCTCTCCTAAATAATGTAAAATTGCTCCCGAAGCAATAACCCCTTCTTCTAGGTGATCTACACCAAATCCCTTAAGCGTATTGGTTTTAAAATGTTTATTCAACGACTCAAAAGCATAATCAGGTTGGAATACCCAATCTTCCATAAAAAAGGTATGAAAATCTGAGCCAAATGTATCTAGAAATGCCTTCTTATGTTTTTTTGAAATCAATACTTCGCTTGGCGCGAAATTTTGCAAAAGTTTATCTATATATGCCGCATCTCCTTGCGCCGTTAGGTATTCTCCAGTAGAGACATCTAGAAAAGAAACTCCTAAATTACGCTTCCCAATATATACAGCAGCTAGAAAGTTATTACGATTGGCCGAAAGCACCTCATCATTTAGTGCCACTCCAGGTGTCACCAATTCTGTCACGCCACGTTTTACGATCTTTTTGGTCATTTTGGGATCTTCCAATTGATCACAAATAGCCACACGGCATCCCGCTTTTACAAGCTTAGGCAAATACGTATTTAAAGAGTGATGGGGGAAACCAGCCAGTTCTGTCTTATCTCCTCCATTATTACGATGGGTTAAGGTAATATGTAAAATACCTGCAGCTTTTATGGCATCTTCTCCAAAGGTTTCATAAAAATCACCTACTCTAAAAAGTAATAACGCATCAGGATATTTTGCCTTGATGGTATTGTATTGTTTCATTAAAGGAGTCACCTTTTTGGGTGTGCTTTTTGCCATACTGCAAGGTAAATTTTTAGTAGACTTTTACAAATTGTAAGTCATAGTAGTTATCATCAGTTTTTCACAGTTATAAAATATTTTTTACTTTTACGACCTGTTTATTTATTATAACATATTCTCATAATCCTATTACTATAGGATCCCCTTTATAAAGGGGTTACACTGCTATAGATACTTCTATATTTTAAAAGCAGTAGATTCTTACATTTATTTTTTAACAATAAATACTCATTATTACAATGGGCAAGCACGTATTTATGAAATCAATATACCTATTTGCATGCATACTTTTTATGACATCATGTATGCATACAAACAAAACAACTATAAAATGAGAAAACATACAAACAAACAACTAGTTATACCATTTAATCTTTGAATTTACTGGAATACTTTGTATCTTTTGCTATGCC
>CAYYSK010000320.1:0-3268 GCA_964474345.1 uncultured Flavobacteriaceae bacterium | reverse complement strand
CTAGCCCACAGTATTTTAAATATGCGTGTTGCACTTATAACTTGAACTTACAAAACGATTAAATGTCTTTTCGCGAAAGCGAAATCACTTAATAATCTTTAATTATTCTTGGTCTTTAACAAAAGCATCCATTACCTCTCTACTTACACCAGTATTACTAAACCCGCCATCATTATATAGGTTTTGCATGGTCACACGTTTTGTAAGGTCTGAAAATAATGTTACTGTATAGTCTGCACAATCTTGTGCTGTTGCATTTCCTAATGGACTCATTTTTTCTGCAAAAGCAATAAACCCATCAAATCCTTTAACTCCTTGACCTGCAGTTGTTGGCGTAGGTGATTGAGAAACCGTATTGACACGTACGTTTTTCTCTTTTCCAAAATGGTATCCAAAACTACGTGCAATAGATTCTAAAAAGGCTTTATTATCTGCCATATCATTATAATCAGGAAATACACGTTGTGCTGCCATATAAGTCAGTCCAACAATACTTCCCCACTCGTTCATAGCATCCTTCTTATATAATGTTTGCATTGTTTTATGAAAAGAGACTGCACTTACATCCCATCCTTTTTCTGTCCAAGCATAATTTTGATCTGTATAAGCACGTCCTTTACGCACGTTTACAGACATTCCTATTGAATGTAGTACAAAATCAAGCTTTCCTCCTAATATTTCTTGCGCTTTGTCTATTAGATTCTCTAAATCTTCTATAGAGGTTGCATCAGCAGGAATAATTTCAGATCCTGTCTTTTCTGCAAGTGTATTAAGTGTTCCCATACGCATAGCGATAGGTGCATTGGTTAATACAAACTCTCCTCCTTCTTCACGTACTCTCTCTGCAGTTTTCCAAGCAATTGAGTTTTCATCTAATGCTCCAAAGATGATTCCTTTTTTTCCTTTTAATAAATTATACCCCATGGTTATTGTATTCGGTTAAAAGTTGATTGTATTTAAGAGCACAAATATCGGCGTTTATTTTTTAATACATCATAGTGTGATTATAGAATATTTTATCAATTTATGACTATAAAAAACAAAAGCCTGTAGATCTTACAAACTACAGGCTTTCCAACTTGATAAATATTTCATTCTTTTAGAAAGTATTAAAACACTCACTGTTTACTACTTTCTAGGTTGATCTATATTAACTTCATAAATATTCAAAATCCCCATTTTGATAATCAGTTAATTCAACCCTCAAATCATAATAGTACAAATATAGAGGAGATCAAAAATTGATGATACCTTACTTATACGCATGCTGAAAAACAGGTAGTTTTACGGGGTAATTGTGTAGTTCATCGATGTTTTTTAGAAATATTGACAAAAAAATACTTGAAAAATCATTAATTCAGTAGATTTTTGGCATGCTCTAATGCCGCAGTAGTTTGACTATTACCTCCTAACATAGCCGCTATTTCTATAACACGATCATCTTCAGAAAGTGCTTGAATCTTAGTTTTAGTTTTCTCTCCTTCATCGGTTTTATACACTTTAAAGTGTGAAGCTCCTTGTCCTGCAATTTGTGGTAAATGTGTAATGCTTATCAATTGCATTGTATTACCCATATCTTTAAGAATCCCTCCCATTTTTACAGCCACATCTCCACTCACTCCTGTATCAATCTCATCAAAAATAAGGGTAGGTAACTTTTTATGTCTACTCAATACAGCTTTGATTGCTAGCATAACTCTAGACAATTCACCACCAGAGGCTCCTTTACCTAACGGTTTTACATTCATTCCTTTATTTGCCGAAAATAAGAACGACACTCCATCAGTTCCTTTATCTGTGAGTTCACTCACGGGTATTAATTCAATATGAAACTGCGCATTGATCATACCAAATTCTATAAGTATTTTTTCGATAGAGGCCTTTAATTTTGGAATGGCTTTGATACGTTTTTCATGTAATTGTGTTGCAATTTTTTGAGATTCCGCTTTTGCGAAAGCAATTTCTCCTTCTATACTCGCAATTTGATCATCTACATTTTGTACTTCAAATAACTCAGCATCCAGACGTTCTCGTATCACAATAAGTTTGCTTACAGAATCTACCTGATGTTTCTTCATCAAGTTATACAATAGTTGTATACGGTTGTTTGTTTTTTCTAGCGTCAGTGGGTCTGCATCTACCCCCTCGGCAAGTGTAGAAAGTTCCTGGGTAAGATCATCTACTTCTAGAAATATACTATGTAATCTATTATAAATGTCTTCATACCTTATTCCAAAATTACCGATTTTAGAGAGTGCACTTCGAGCTTCTGATAGTTGATCAATAATCCCCAATTCGTCTTGAGATAGTTTTTGTTTTGCTATCGCTAGGCTTTCTTGAATTTCTTCTGCATGACTTAAGGTTTTAAGTTGCGTTTCTAACTGTTCAAATTCACCTTCAATGAGTTTGGCTTCATCCAATTCATTAAATAAAAAGGATTGATAATCAAACTCTAATTGCGCGCGCTGTTTTTTTTCTAGAACCTGTGTAAGTAATACTTGTTTGTCTTTCCAAACGGTATATTGTTTTGTATAAGTTTTACGGAGTGGTAATGCATTAGCAAAGGTGTCAAGCACTTCAAACTGATAGTCATTTTCTAGTACATCCAATGTTTTATGTTGACTATGAATATCAACCAATCTTGCTCCTAACGCATGTAATTGCGCCAAGGTAACGGGAGTATCATTAATAAATGCACGACTCTTTCCAGATGGTAATATCTCACGACGAATAATTGTTGCCTCTTCATAATCCAAATCATTCTTCTTAAAGAACGTCACTAATTGGTAAGCCGCTATATCAAACACTCCTTCTATCACACATTTTGATGTCATATCTCCTGCACTAGAACTATCGGCTCGTTTTCCTGTAATGAGACCTAATGCTCCTAATAAAATAGATTTCCCTGCTCCAGTCTCTCCTGTAATGACTGTAAAACCATCTTTTAGATTGAGTTGCACTTCTTCAATTAAGGCATAGTTCTTTATAGATAAGGATGTAAGCACAGATTTGGTGTATTGATACACTGTAAAGATAGGCAGTTTCTCTAAATTTCAAATGGGAATTGTTATCTAATTTGGAATTTTTCCTATTTTATGGACTTTTTTATATTTTCTCTATGATCTTATTTGTGTGGTTTACCGAAAATCGTAAAGGGAATGTATTAGATTACAAAATTAAAAGATAGGCAAAACCAAAAATAACTTCATTAACTACTAAACTACCCTGCACTAAAAGTGCAGGGGTTTGTTTTACTAGGGACTAAAGT
>CAYYSK010000319.1:0-3284 GCA_964474345.1 uncultured Flavobacteriaceae bacterium | reverse complement strand
AACCTTAGGAACTTCTAGAGAAGCAAATAAAATAGATATGCCATCTTATGAAGGAGAAGAGACTTTCTACCTTCACTATAACTTCCCTCCTTTCTGTACAGGAGAAGCAAGACCTATCCGTGGTACTTCACGTCGTGAAGTAGGTCATGGTAACCTTGCCCAACGTGCACTTAAAGGAATGGTACCAGCAGATTGCCCATACACAGTTCGTGTTGTATCTGAAGTATTAGAATCTAACGGTTCTTCTTCTATGGCAACTGTTTGTGCTGGAACTATGGCAATGATGGATGCAGGCGTACAAATGACAAAGCCAGTTTCTGGTATTGCAATGGGATTAATTTCTGATGCTGACTCTGGAAAATATGCTGTCCTTTCTGATATTCTTGGTGATGAAGATCACTTAGGAGATATGGATTTTAAAGTAACTGGAACAGCAGACGGTATTACTGCTTGTCAAATGGATATAAAAGTAAAAGGACTTTCTTATGAAATCCTTGTAAATGCATTACAACAAGCTCGTGATGGTCGTTTACATATCCTAGAGAAATTAACAGATACAATCGCTACACCTCGTGAAGACGTAAAAGACTATGCTCCTAAAATGGTAACTACACGAATTGCAAATGATTATATCGGTGCATTAATTGGACCTGGAGGAAAAGTAATACAAGAACTTCAGAAAGAAACTGGATGTACAATCGTTATTAATGAAGACCCTGTTACCGAAGAAGGAATTGTTGAAATCCTAGGAACTGGTCAAGATGGTATTAATGCTGTTTTAGCTAAGATAGATTCTATTACATTTAAACCTGTAGTAGGAAATACGTATAAAGTTAAAGTAATTAAGATGCTTGACTTTGGAGCTGTAGTAGAATATCTAGATGCCCCAGGAAATGAAGTATTACTTCACGTTTCTGAAATTGCTTGGGCTCGTACAGAAAACGCAAGTGATGTCCTTTCTATGGGTGAAGAATTAGAAGTAAAATACTTCGGTATAGATTCTAGAACTCGTAAAGAAAAAGTATCTCGTAAAGCATTACTTGAAAAGCCTGAAGGATGGCAACCTCGTCCACCAAGAGACAATAATGATCGTGGCGGAAGAGACAACCGTAATCGTGACAATAGAGGTCGTGATAACCGTAATCGTGATAGAAAGAGAGATTAATTTATTTTTACCTACATACTCTAAAGAGGGCTGCCTTAAGGCAGCCCTCTTTTTTTAACATATCTCAAAAACGTAATGCCCGATAATAGTTACCATACCTTTTTTATATAGTTGTCTTTTTCTTTAGTAATTTGCCAATATTAATATCAAAAACAAGATTATGAAAATTAAAAAAATACTTTCATTCATTATAATTACGGTAGCGATATATAGTTGTAGCAGTGATGACGGAAACGTAATACCTATTTTAGACACTCTTGATAATGGAGCTATTATTGAAGTTGTAAGCACTTCCAATAATGTTATATTCAATAATAACTTAGATGGCTCATTAAATACTATTGTTGAATATAGAGATGCAGAAAATGGAAGTCTATTAGATGACCTTAATGTATATATTACATTTTTAGACAATACAGATAGTTCTGGAGATAGCACAAATGCTATTGTAAATCAAGAAGTGCTTTTAAGAACCGTAGAGTCTACTGAATTTACAATAGGTGAAGATAGCTTCCCCAGACATAATCTTATTATTACCACACAAGATTTTCTAACAATTACAAATAATTCATTAGATGGCATCGCTACTGGAGATGAGTATATTGTACGATTTGAGCTCATTCTCACAGACGGTCGTATATTTTCCGTAAATAACATAGCTAATAATGGTGGGCTTACAACTGACTTTAATATTATTACAGCTGTACAGTAAAACGAATACATACATTATGACAAAAGCGGTTATTTCATATAATAACCGCTTTTATCATTTAAAATAGTTTAAAAATAAAAGCCCGCACCACAACGCTTTTACATAAACCACCAAATACTTATTTTAAATAATATCTAGATTATCTAATATTTCTTATTCAGGAATATATTTCTTTCTCAATTTCCACATGGTAGTATTGCTATCCCAACCTAGCAATCCTTCTTTTTCACTCCAATAAAATTGAAGTACTTGATCTTTTAAATTTGGTTTTTAGATTAGATTAGCAAATATTTCCCTATCCCTTTTCAAGAGTTTCTTTCCCCATATTCCTCAAATGTTTAAAATGAGATTTCATCATATTTGGTAATGTTTTTTTATAATACGGAATATTAAATTCATTTGTTGTTTTTTCAATAACATCATTGATTTCATCATAATTTGTATGACAGATATTTGGAAATAAATGGTGTGCTGCATGGCAATTTGAACCACCGCTTAAAAAACGTGCAAACTTATTATTAGGATTCCAATCACAGCTTGTTTTTAATTGATGTATCGCCCAAGATGATTGCAATTCATCTGTAAGTGGTTGGCAATATTCTGCTTCATCAAAAAAGTGTGTCCCCACAAGCATAACTACAAATACCAATGACGTAAATGCCGATGTACTTATATAAGCAACAACTACTAATCCTATTGAAAAGTTTGAAAATAAGATTGGTATAACCAACACTAAACTGAAATATAGAATTTTAAATAAAAAATAGCGAACATATAATTGTGAGTTAGACACCCCTTTTCGCATCCATCCATATTCTTTCGAGAATAGATATATCCAATCTCCTACAAAAACAGAGTGCAATAATGCAAGCATATATACAAATGGAGCATATAGGTGTTGATATGCATGCTTTTTAGACCAAGGGTGAGATGGCGCTAGCCTAAGAAAAGGGTTTTTGTCAATATCAATATCACTACCTTCTACATTAGCATATAAATGGTGAGAACGTATATGCCTCAACCCCCATAATAATGGATCAATACCTACAGTCAAAAAACTAAAAAAATGTAAGATCTGATTTGCTTGTTTATTCTTAAATGCAGTATTATGAGAAGCATCATGTCCTAGACTAAAACCGATAAGTAAACCAGAAATTTGAAATACAAAATACAGTATCCAAAAAACAAAAGGATTATCAATTGATAGTAAAAAAATATAAGCCGTATAGGATATTGCAATCCAAAAGACACCTTTAAACCAAAAGGAAGCACCTCCATATTTTGAGTATTTGTTTTCTAATTTTTTGTACACTCTTTTCCTAAGAGTTGTAAAGAATTTTTTTTCTTCTTCTGATGTTTTAAATTTTCTAAATTTCATACATACATATTTTATTCTAATTATATTCT
>CAYYSK010000318.1:0-3311 GCA_964474345.1 uncultured Flavobacteriaceae bacterium | reverse complement strand
TATAATTGTTTCCCCAGGAGATTCTTTAGTTCCTGCAAGCAATGATCCTAACATAACACAATCTGCTCCAGCTGCTATCGCTTTAGGAATATCTCCTGTATAACGTATACCTCCGTCTGCAATTACTGGAACACCAGACCCTTTAATAGCTGCAGCGCATTCTAATACTGCTGAAAATTGAGGAAATCCTACTCCTGCCACAACACGTGTAGTACAGATTGATCCAGGGCCTATTCCTACTTTTACTGCATCGGCTCCGGCTTCTACAAGGTACTTAGCAGCATCACCCGTTGCAATATTTCCTACAACGCAATCCAAATCAGGATATGCTGCTTTTACTGCTTTTAGAACGGCAACGACTCCTTTAGTATGTCCATGAGCTGTGTCTATTACAATTGCATCTACTCCTGCACCTACAAGGGCTCCAGCACGCTCTACTGCATCACCAGTAACACCTATAGCAGCAGCTACACGCAAACGCCCAAACTTATCTTTATTTGCATTAGGTTTTAAGGTAAGTTTTGTAATATCTCTAAAAGTGATTAAGCCAACTAATGTATTATCTTCAGTAACTACAGGAAGTTTTTCTATTTTATGATCTTGAAGTATGATCTCAGCTTGCATAAGAGATGTTCCTTCTTCTGCCGTTACTAGGTTTTCTGAAGTCATCACTTCAGCAACGGGGCGGTCATTATTTTTTTCAAAACGCAAATCTCTGTTAGTTACAATTCCTAATAATTTTCCAGCATCATCTACAATTGGAATCCCTCCAATACTATGCTCACGCATCGCATTTTTTGCATCTTGTACAATAGAACTTAATGGTAACGTTACTGGGTCTATGATCATACCACTTTCAGCACGTTTTACTTTACGTACTTTCATAGCTTGTCGTTCTATCGTCATATTTTTATGAAGTACTCCTATCCCTCCTTCTTGAGCAATAGCAATAGCCATACGGCTTTCTGTAACTGTGTCCATCGCAGCAGACACAATAGGGACATTAAGTGTAATATTTTTTGTAAACCTTGTTTGTATACTTACTTCTCTTGGGAGTACTTCAGAAAAGGCAGGTACTAGAAGTACGTCATCGTATGTAAGACCTTCTCCTAAGATTTTATTCTCGTGTGCAGTCATTGCAATTTATAATTGGTGTTTTGCTTTCGCGAAAGCGGACTCTCCTAACTCTCGATACCGATTACAATTAATTGCACGCAAAGATAGGGATAAAAAGAAGACATCTTACAAAGGAAACCTAATTCTTAAGAGGTTTTAATCCTTCTTATACAAATATTTTATCTGTACTATTATTTAGATTACTTAGCTTCTTTTATAATTAAGCAAAAGCTCTAAGATTAGAATAATCAAGAAATAATATATTCCCTTACCTCTTAAGAACTTTAATATATTCAATATTTGTATCGATTACTATCTTCAAAAGATAACAAAACGAATGCCATATATAGTAATAAAAATGAGAGTGCGACTACTTTGACTTAGTTAACTGCCATAATACAATAAAGGCTCCTAAAGTAAAACTAAGTGTCATTAAAATTCCAGAAATCATAACAACATATTTTAACCAATGCACTCCAGACCAGAGTAAATAAATTCCTCCAAAAGTAACTATAACAGAAACAAAAGGTTCTATCATTAAAAAAGATTTCAACTTTTTATTTATAGAAGTTGTTGCTAGAATTCCTCCAAGTAAAAAGAATATAAACGACATTGAGAGGATATGTGTATGTACAATAGTAAGCATCTCACGAGCTCCCTTTTCAAATTTCATAACCTCTGCATCTTCCTTTTCTTCATTACCTAAGTAGTTTTCTTGGATTCCAGCTGGACCCATTTGTTCAGTTTGATTTACAAAAAGAAGTCCTGTATAAAAACCAATACTTAAAACAAATACAAACGTCGCAATAAATACTTTTATTTCCTTAGAAAATTGATGTATCCTACCGTGTAATTGCATTAAAGAACATTATTTTCTTGAAGTGTCTTTATACTTTGCAAGACATCATTTATGGCATTACTCATAGAACGCACAGAAATTGTTGCTCCACTTATAGGTGTAATATCTTGGGGAAACTTTATTTCTGATCCACTGGATTTTCCATTGAATTGTTTTAGCCAGCGTTTGCTGCCTATTTCACCTCCATATTCTTCACGATAAATCAAGACATTACTTTTTTTTACAATAAAATCTGTATCAAAAAGAACGAGATAATCAAAAGTAGCTGTCTTACTAGGAGCGTTTCCTAAATATACATATCCCAGTAAACCACTTGCGTCTGTTATTTTAAAAAGGTTTTCTTTAAAATCTGAAGGCACCTTTGCATCTTGATCTGCAGCAATAGTTATCAATTCTTTTGAAAACTCTTCTGTTTCAAAATAGTTAATAATCATTTTATTGATTTTTTTCTCAAGTTTTGGCGATATAGAAAATGCTGTAGTGAGAAAACAAACAACTAAGAGTAAAAAAACGTTCTTCATAATACTGCAAAAGTACTTATTTATAACGAATATAAATAAGAATTTTAGATTAAATTTTCAATAACAGATTTTTGTTATTTTAAGCTTATCAATAATTTAATTTTAATCTGTTAAACCCGAATTATGCATTAGAAAATCTATTACAGCTTGAATGTACTGCAAAATATGCCGTTGCACTACATTTTTGAATTTAACTCTCCACCTTCGTGAAGACAAGCTTTACGGTGCTAGGCTAAAACTCATAAAGTGTCATATTTTATTATACATCTAACCTTCATCACAAAGTTCTAATGCATAATTCGAGTTTAATAAGCTTTCATATAAAAAGACCCTCACCATAAAGTGAGGGTTATTTATAAGAAAACATCCCCCAGTGTTTCTTATGGTATTAAAACCAAACTCCAATTCCGAAGTTTAAACGATCTGCAACAGAATCTCCTGATAATTTATTATTTCTAAATTGATAATCTCCTTTTACCACAACTCCTGGAGCAATATGATATGATAAACCTGTTGTAATATCTGTACGATTATATGCATCATTACGTTCTAAAGTGCCTTCTGTACTTGCATGTGTATCGTAATTTTCATAACGCGTAAAAGCTATAAGGCGTTGCTCTTTAGTTTGTGGTAATAAATTATATCCAGCTTCTACATACCAACCTTGTAAAGCGCTTCCTAAATCTCTTTCCGTTGCTATATTGTATTCTTCTGTGTCACTAAGTGACGCATATACAAACTGCCCTCTTGCAGAGAAACGTTGGTATGCATATCTAAAATCGAGTCCTCCCATAGCAATACCGATATCAGACCCA
>CAYYSK010000317.1:0-3325 GCA_964474345.1 uncultured Flavobacteriaceae bacterium | reverse complement strand
GATGTTTATGGGGTTTCAACAAAAATTAAGAGAGCTATCCTTAATAATTACACAGTAAAAGAAAAACCTGAAATTACTTTTATGGATGTAAATACTGCTACTGCTTCAGATTTATCTACAATCCCACTTCTTAATTTTGATCTAGCAAAAGAAATTGTAGACTACAGAATATTACATGAAGGTATAAAATCACTAGATGAATTGTCAGAACTTGACGGCATGACCGACTATAAATTAGCGAGAATTAAGTTATATTTGATAGCTAAATAGAGCAATCAATTTTCTGTTTAACATATCGCCTATTTTAGATTTAATTTAAAGAATAACAATGAACGAATTATATTTTACTGAGGAACACAATCTTTTTAGAGAAAGCTTACAGGATTTCCTTCAAAAAGAAGTGGTGCCACATATAAATACTTGGGAGGAAACTGGAAAAATTGACCGATTTATCTGGGAGAAGTTTGGAGAGATGGGATTTTTTGGTATTGCATACCCTGAAGAGTATGGAGGAATGGGGTTAGATTTTTTCTATACTGTAATTCTTTTGGAAGAATTACAGAAAATTAACTCAGGTGGATTTGCTGCAGCCATATGGGCGCATGCATATCTTGCAATGACACACCTTAATGCAGAAGGAGATGAGCGTGTGAAATCCGAATATTTAACTCCTAGTATAACTGGAGAAAAAATAGGATGTCTATGTATAACAGAACCTTTTGGAGGAAGTGATGTTGCAGGAATGAGAACTACTGCTGTAAAAGATAAAGATCATTACGTGTTAAATGGGTCGAAGACCTTTATTACTAATGGAGTATATTCAGATTATCTAGTCGTAGCTGCAAAGACAGCTCCTGAGTTGGGAGGAAAAGGAATGAGTATTTTTATTGTAGATCGTGATACACCAGGAGTATCGGCAACAAAATTAGATAAATTAGGTTGGAGAGCTTCAGATACGGGAGAAATAGCTTTTGATAATGTTCGTATTCCATTAGAAAATTTGATGGGAGAAGAAAACAAAGGCTTTGGCTATATTATGCAACATTTTGCTACAGAACGTTTAATTATGGGAATCAATGCGCATGCTAGAGCTGAGTTTGCTATAGAATATGCATTGGGGTATATGAAAGAACGTATGGCTTTTGGAAAAACGATAGATCGTTTTCAAGCACTACGTCATAAAATTGCAGAGCGTCAAGCAGAAGTAGAGATGTCAAAAGCATTTAATTATTCTGTAGCATATCGCCTTAATAAAGGAGAGTATGTTGTTAAGGAGGCAACCATGTCAAAATTAACTTCGACAAAAATTGCAGATGAAGTAATTTATGATTGTCTTCAAATGTTAGGAGGATATGGCTATATGGAAGAGTATCCATTAGCACGCCTGCTTAGAGATAGTCGTTTAGGTCCTATAGGAGGAGGTACTTCAGATATTCTAAGAGAGATTATTGCCAAAATGATTATTGATAAAAAAGAATATAAAGTACAAACTACAACAAAAGCGTAAAATAATTCAATACTAAGTTGCAGGAATAACTAATAGTAGTATATTTGCAGCCTGAAAACAGAATAAGAATTTAAAGAAAGGAGGTCCCACTATGTTAATTATACCAGTAAAAGACGGAGAAAATATAGATAGAGCACTTAAACGTTTCAAACGTAAGTTTGATCGTACTAAGACTATGCGTAACTTGAGAGAGCGTAAGCAATTCACAAAACCTTCTGTAACTAGAAGGCGTGAAGTTCAAAAGGCTGCATATATTCAAGGCCTTAGAGATAAAGAGAATATCTAAAAAGTTCCGTCACCTATATATTAAATGTATAGAGGTCTGGATAAATAGGAGAGAAGTAATCTCTTTCAAAATATATAACCGTTACTTTATAAAGTATATCTTTGTGAAGTAACGGTTTTTTATTGTGCTAATCGCAATATGCTCGTATGAGTGAGAATCTTTTTAAGAATCTTAAGTGTTATACCATAGAAAAATCAAATAATAATGCCTCTAAAGTCTTTTCTAGATTACCTTACATTAGAAAAAAACTATAGCAAACTCACGGTTAAAGCTTATGAAAAGGATATTGTTGATTTTTCTGCTTTCGCGAAAGCTAATTATGACCAAGGTGATATAACGACTATACATTATAGTCAAATAAGAACTTGGATTGTATCACTTGTGGATTCTGGTATTTCTAATAGAACTGTTAATAGAAAAATTTCTTCCCTAAAGAGTTTTTATAAATTTTTAATTAAGATCGAAGTTGTGGAGGTGAGTCCTCTGGCTAAACATAAATCCCTTAAAATTCCAAAGAAACTTCAGATCCCTTTTTCTGAAGATGAGATTACTGAGGTATTTGACCTTTTGGCAATATCTGACGATTTTGAATCGTTGAGAGATCTTTTATTGGTAGAGCTGTTGTATGGCACAGGAATGCGCCGTGCAGAACTTATAAGTCTTACTATTGGGAGTGTTGATGTATTTCAAAAGACGATTCGAGTAATAGGAAAGCGTAACAAGGAAAGAATTATTCCATTATTGCCTACTATTTGTGATACTATATATAGGTATTTAGAAAAACGAGATGAAATAATTCCAAGGAATTCTGACACTCCTCTACTTGTAACAAAAAAAGGAATTAAATTATATGATACTCTTGTTTATAGAATAATAAATCACTATTTTAGTAAGACGTCAAACAAAATCAAAAAGAGTCCGCATATTATAAGACATTCCTTTGCGACTCACATGCTTAACCAAGGAGCTGATTTAAACATTGTAAAAGATTTATTAGGTCACGCAAGCCTAGCATCTACACAAGTGTATACACATAATAGTATAGCTGCATTGCGTAATGTTTATAAGAATGCTCATCCTCGTAATAAAAAATGATTGATTCCTGTTTGTGAAGTAATGGTAGTTATATCTACCGAAGTTCTAACCCTTAAAATATAGTGGCTTATGAAAGTAACTGTTGAAGCACCACAATTTGACCCAGATGTTAAACTTATTGATTTTATTCAAAAAAAATTAAATAAGCTAGAACAGTTTTATGATAAAATAATACATGCAGATGTATTTTTAAAGCTAGAACCTAATAATAAACCAGCAAATAAAATTGTAGAAATATTAATAAATGTTCCAGGTGATGAATTTATTGTTAAAAAGATTACAAAATCCTTTGAAGAAGGTACAGATGTATGTGTACAATCCCTAGAAAGACTACTTAAAAAAAGAAAAGAAAAAATAAGAGCACATATTGCATAAAAAAAATAAATAAAATGTTTTGTTAGATATTAAAATTGTCTACATTTGCAGTCCGTTAGAAA
>CAYYSK010000316.1:0-3336 GCA_964474345.1 uncultured Flavobacteriaceae bacterium | reverse complement strand
TTCATTTTAACTAATAGACTTTAAAAAATAAAAGAGTTGCGTGATTGATTAAAAAAAGCAATCTTATTAAAGATTGCTTTTTTTTGATAGAACGAGTTGTTAATTTATTTTTAAAGAGTCTTGTTTAGGTTCATTTGCTTTTATGATAGAATCTATAACTGCCTTATTTGTACTGCTCATCTCTTGTCCATCTTTACTATTGTAATAATAATATACTTTTTTTGTAGTATGAGTTACAGGAACATCGTTTCTATTTATGATAGAATCTTTAATAATATCATTATTTATTTTTTTACTGGATGTAGGTGCTGTTACATTCTTTTTTTGAACATTGATTTTTGAAGAAATTACTTCTTGATCAGTAGATGTCTTTTTTGTAGTTGATATTGTGATACTCTTAGAGGTTTTTTCTGTACTATTTGCTTCTTTAGGATCAAGATTTCCTTTCTTAGATGTACTACCATTTTCAGTCTGTATATCTTGATTATTAGAATCTTCTTTATATGATACACTTTGCATACTCGTGTCAGTGGGTATATTGATGTCCTTTGTTTTTGTAGACGAAGATGTACTAATGTTATTTGTTTGAGATTGTACTACTTGCTCTGTATTAGTAATGTCATTACTATCAATTAATATAAATAATCCGGCTATTAAAAGAAAAGTAATACCAATCCCCCACTTAAAGTAAAAAGCAATTCTTTTCTTTTTTTTACGTTTTTCCAAAGATGATTGTATTCTATCCCAGGTATCTTCTTTAGAAGTTTTTTCAGTAGATTGAAGTTTTGTTTTAATAAAACTTCCTATGTCTTCTTGTGGTTTCATAGGTTCAATATTGCTTTACTAGAAAACTCTAGTATTTTTTCTTTTAATATTTGTTTGGCGCGATGTAAATTCGATTTTGAGGTTCCTTGCGAGATTGATAACATTTTTGCAATCTCTTTATGAGAGTAATCGTCTAGTTGGTATAGATTAAAAACAAGACGATACCTGTTTGGCAATTCCTGTATTGCTTTAAAAATATAATCAATAGGAACATTTCCTTTTTCTTGATCTATTGTTATTTCTCTAGTATCACTTTCTATTTGGTACGGTAGATGAGTCGTTTTTCTCTGTCTAAACTTATCTACAGCTTTATGTATAGTAATGCGTCTTATCCATCCTTCAAACGATCCTTTGTTTTTATACTTATGGATAGTTTCAAAAATGATGATAAAAACATCGTGCACATTATCTTCTGCCTCAGATTCATTTCCACAGTATTTTAAAGAAGTCGTATATACGAGATCCTTATACCTTAAGAATAGCATCTTCTGGGCAACTAGATCATTTTTTTTGCATCCAGCTATGAGTTGTAATTTTTCCAATGATGTATTTTCAGTTTATAGCTATTAAACTTACTTTAATAGTCTAGTAAATTAAAAAAGGTTGCGTCTATAATTTTATAAATAATTTTTTATACGCTTTCGCGAAAGCGTATATCTCATACTATCTATTCAAAATCTAATGCTTCTGAAGCACTTATGAGATATTCTAGCGCCTGTATTTTTTTATGTATTTTATTGAAAAATGTATTTCTTTCTTTTTCTCCTGCTGTATTTAATAATTTGGAATGTTGCAATTGTTTATCAAGATACGTTTTTGCATGATTACAGGTAGTACGGTCTGATGTACGGTAATATGAAAGCAGTGTGAATGGAATGTATAATGACTGTTGGTCATCAATCTCTGCGTAGATATTATTATTCATTAAAAGTAACTCATTATAATAAAAATTGTATGTATCGTCTGTGATAACTCGTTGTGAGATCGTTCTAATATTTGCTGTAAGGCTTGCAGTTATTGTTAATGCTTCCTTTTCTGTAAGATGCCCTGCTTTAAAATAAAAATGAATTTGTTTTAATGTACCATTAATTGTTGTTAAATCCCATATTTCTGTGATAGGTAAATCTTCATATAAGTTCCCTAGACGTTTTGCGATTTGCTGAACACCTAAACTCGGAGTAAAATGAGAGTAGCTTATTGAGTGAAAATTAGGATCGAGTAGCTTTAACCAAACATATATTTTAAAACGCATCATAATATCGCTTTTTAAATCATAAAAGATAGGAATGTCTTTTGCAGAATAAATGAGCTTACATTCTTTTTTTCCTAATAGAGGGTATAAATTGTTATATGAATTTTCAAAATAGTCTTTTAACTGTTCTTCATTATGTATAGCTGCTGTTTTCTCTACAGAAACCCAATTATTCTTAGTTGTGGTAAATAATTTATCTAAAGACAAATTAAAATGCTTTGCCAGTTGAATACTCTCAGATAAGGAGAGTTTACTTTTAAGATTCGTTCGTCTATGCGCCGCATCATAACTAATATCTAGAACTCCAGCAACAGCATCTATAAGTGATGTATTGATTGGTAATACATTTTTTATCTCCGTTAAAAAAAGTGCTTGTTCCATCGTATAAAGATATTGATTTTGTGATTATCGCAAAAAATAAATCAAAATCTTGCATTTTGAACTTAAAAATATGTGAATACCGCAATAATTTTGAATTGAAATTAAAAATCAAACGATGCATTTTTCCATAGAGTACTTTATAAAATTGTTAAAGATCAACCTTAATAGATCATTATATCTATGTATACTAAGCATAGCACTTCTTATAATAACAAGTGGTTGTGCTCCTTTTTCAAAGAAGGAATTTTCTAGAGAATATGTACATCTTGAGAAGAATAATATATCCAGGCTGAATGGTCAATATCGTTTCTATCCAAAAAAACGTTTTGGGGATTATTACAAAGATGTGCCCTCAGATTCTTTGAAATATAAAAACCTATTTCAGAATATAGTCTATGAAGGTAGGGAAGAAAGAGAAAGGTGGGATTCATTAACAACTCATGAGGAAGATCTATCTGTTGTATTAAAACTTAACGGGAGTACTGAGTTAGGCATTACAGTATTCGAGAATAAAAAAGTAATAAGAGATACTGTCTTGATGGGAAGATTAAGAGGAGGTATGTTCTATCTAGATGATAAATACTTAAAAATTAGAGGAATTCCTTTTCTTTTTGGAGGGTATAATAGTAATAAAAGAAGAATAGGAATCTCTAAAAATGATGGACTCATCATTAACGAAGCTTATGGAAATGAAGGAGGTATATTGATCATTTTAAGTTCTGGATATACGAGTAATGCGTCCCATGAGTATGAAAGAATAGGTGGCTAACTGTTGTTGTTTTGCAACGAACTCATATTTGAGTGAAGTATCCGAATAGCTCTAAGAATATAATTAGAATAAAATATGTATGTATGAAATTTAGAAAATTTAAAACATC
>CAYYSK010000315.1:0-3343 GCA_964474345.1 uncultured Flavobacteriaceae bacterium | reverse complement strand
TCTTTCATATTGAGTTCTCTTCTAAAATTACGTATAGACATACACGTATGAAGATCTAAAGACTCTCCATTTATTTTTATGTTGATTCCTATCCAGCTAGGAGCATTCAATACTTTTGCAAAATATTCTGGATATCCATTTTTCCACCAACCGACACGTGTTTTATCTGGATAATATACCCCCCCTATATAACTTCCTTGAAATGTAGATCCACTGTATTTTTCTTCAAAATTGGCACGTTGCCCCATAGCACCATTGCCTATACTCATCAAGCTTTCTGAAGATTTTACATAATCAGGATTCCATCCTTCTTCTATAATAGACCACGCAGCATTAGGAGTTATGTATTCTAGATGCATTTGTATCGTAATTTAAGTTATTATGTATTGATTTTATGGTTGATTACAGTATTATTTATTAGATCATCTAAAAATTCATTTGACATCTCTCTAAAATCAGTAAACACATAATCTGCCTCATGGAGTACTTTTGAATCTCCAATACCTATACTTACCATACCTGCAGTATTTGCAGCTTGGATACCTGCAATAGAATCTTCAAAAACAATACAATGATTAGTTGATGTTTGTAATGCTTGTGCTCCTTTTATAAATACTTCGGGGTCTGGCTTTGCTAATGTTACATCATTCCCGTCTACAATAGCATGAAATTTATCTAGAAGTGCTACACGTTTTAAAATAGGTCGTGCATTTTTACTTGCACTTCCCAAAGCCACTCCTTGTTCTTTTGAAAGCACATAATCTAATACACGAGGTACATCTGGTAAAATCTCGCTTTGATTCATTTTCTGGATATAGCTAAGATATTCTTCATTTTTTTGCACTAACCACATTTCTTTTTCTTCTTGAGTAGCGGTATAATTTGCCATGTCTAGTAAAATCTCAAGAGATCGCACACGACTCACTCCTTTGAACTGTTCATTTTGTGCTGAGGTAAAATCAAAATTAATTCCCTTAGCTAGATTCCTCCAAGCAAGGTAATGGAACTTTGCTGTGTCTACAATGACACCATCTAAGTCAAATATAAATGCTTTCTTCATAAATGTTAATTACTTCTAAAAGGATGTAGCTCGAATTATGCATTAGTTCTTGATGAGCAAGCTCATATTTCAAGTAAAAATAACCAACATAATAAAATTAAGGTTATATGATGGAAAATCTATTACAGTCTGAATGTACTGCAAAATATACCGTTGCACTACATTTTTGAGTTTAACCCGAATTATGCATTAGAAAATCTATTACATCACAAAACCACTGCAAGCACTATCACTACGTTGTATTTTTTACTTTAACCATAGCAATGCTATGCTAAAAACAAGAAAACACTAGTGTTTATTGTCGTTTTGCACTTCATCACAAAGTTCTAATGCATAATTCGGGTTTAAAAAAATAGGACATAAGTTATCATAGTATCTTATGTCCCATCTCTCAATTATATATCTAAAATTCACTTCTTAATTCTCTTTGTACTTCCACGTTCTATAAGACTGGTATCAATATATGCAGTTGTATACTCTTCTACCTCTTCTTCTGGACGTTCTAATTTATTAATCAATAGCTCTGCTGCTTTACGTCCCATTAATTCTCCATGCTGACTCACAGTGGTTAGACTAGGAATAAAATGTTTTGAAAGTTCGCCATCACTAAAACTTACAATTGAAACATCATCTGGCATACTTTTACCAAATTCATGAAGATATTTTGCAGCTGTTACAGCAAATAATTCATTTACGGTAAAAACAGCATCGATATTTTTATCTTTAAGGAAATTCTTAATTTTTGCAGAGCATTCTTCATCACAATGATCTATAGTATCTAACTTAAGAATAAGATCTTTTTCTACTCTAATTCCATACGATTCTATCGCTTCTATATACCCTTTGGTTCTCAATTTCCCAATAGTTACATAATCTTTTGTAGTAATAATAGCAATCTTACGACATCCTGTTTTTAAGAGGTGTCTTACTCCCATTTTTGCACCTTCTCTATCATCTATCAATACTTTATCACACGGTATTTCATCTACTATACGATCAAACATAACTACAGGCATTCCTTGATCTATTGCCTCTGTAAGGTGTCTAAAATCATCTTTATGCAAGGTCTCTTTTGCGAGAGATACGATAAATCCATCGGTACTACCATTAGCAAGAAGTTCCATATTCAGGACTTCTTTATCAAAATCATTGTTTGATAACGTAATGATCACATTGTAATTATGCTCTCTTGCCATTTGCTCGATTCCTCTAATCACTGTTGTAAAAAAGTGATGTACAATTTGAGGTATAATAATCCCTATGGTACGTGTCTTACGGTTTTTAAGACTCAATGCAATATTGTTAGGCTTATAATTATAAAGCTTTGCAAAAGCTTTTATTTTTTGGCGTGTATCTTCACTGATCTCAGCACTATCACGTAATGCTTTTGATACTGTAGAGATAGACACATCTAGCTCTTTTGCTATTAACTTAAGGGTGAGTTTTCGTTTCATAATACGTATACTGTAAAAATAAGGCTCTAGATGCCAACTTACAATTTAGGTAAATCCTTTTTCCTACGAAAACGTTGTATTCTTAATAACTAATTTTGTTAGTATATTTAGGCAAAACAAATTTGATGCGTTTAATCATTGTTTTGCTCCTTATTTTAATCTGTATAAGTTGCAAAAAAGAAGATAAAAATTTTCCTATTCAAGAAGCATTTACGACCCAAAGTCCTCCTGTTCAAGAAGAGCGTATAGTGCATTATCCTGATACTACTCGATATGATAGTATTAAAAACAACTTTTCGTTGACTTCAAGAAATTTCAATGAAAATCGTATTGATTTTTCACTTCCTAATCAGCTTGAAGATTTTCAAATACAATTTTCAAACATCCCTAATGATCGATTAAAAATAGAATATGTCAAAAAAGAAAATACTTTTTTTATTGGTCAAGAAAAAACACTTTATAATAGTGTAAAAAGTAAAAAACTAGCGAATCTCAGTATTGTTTTAGATTCTATTTCCGTTTCTTTTTCAGTTAATGGGAATGCTTCTTATATAAGCAAAAACATTACACCTTCAAAGCCGTATACAGTCATGACTTTTTCTAGTAAAAAGCAAACAATGACACAGGTAGTCGTATCTAAAAATAAATAGTTATATAAATACCTATTTTATAGAAATATATTTACAATTATGAAAGAAATTACAAAATGGAGTATCACAGTTGCCTTAGCAGGGTTTCTATTTGGATTTGACACAGTTGTTATAAGCGGTGCTAATCAACCTATCAAAGATATCTGGGAACTTTCTCCCCTCTTTCACGGAACGTTTAT
>CAYYSK010000314.1:0-3350 GCA_964474345.1 uncultured Flavobacteriaceae bacterium | reverse complement strand
CTTTCAATTAACGTTCCTACAAAACCTATTTCTTTATAAGCTTTATATTTTTTTGACTTTGATTTGTATTCTCTATAATTTTTAAAATATAAGTGCCACTTGGGTAATCATCCATTGCTATTTGAAAATCACTTTCTGATACAGAAAATTCTTCTAGTTTATTTCCTAAAATTGAATACAAAAGAGCTTTATAATTTCCTTGAGGTAATTGTAATGTAAGTATGTCGCTTACTGGGTTTGGATATGCTACTAAAGAGTTTATATCAAAAGCATCAACACTTAATGTAGCATCTATCAACTCTAATGATATTGAAGCTTCTGATGCTATTGTGTAGCAATCATTAAGAGCAATCTCAATTTCCACTGTTTCTATAGGCTCTTCTTCTCGATCAAGTACTATATTTATATTTTCCTCGATTTGATTCTGTCCATCTTCAAATAAAACAAAACCAGGATGTCTATTATAATCATCCCCAAAGGTAGTTGTTCCTTCTAATGACAGGTTTACTGCCATAGGCAATAACATATCACTGTCTCTCTGAATACTAAATTGAAAAGATTCATCAACACTTTCTGTATATTGGAATTGAGAAGCAGAAATGCTTACTTCTGTCATAGGAAAGCTATCAAAAGATTGAAATGTAATTGCTGTGTTTTCAGGGTCAACTCCCGTTTCAAAAGCAACCCCACTAGGGTTGATTACATAAAAATTTCCTGTAACATTACCTAAACCAGGGGAGGTAGCTATATTTTCTACTAAATTTAAAAATGGAATATTTTCATCATAAATAATCGTACAATTTATAAAATTTGCACCTCCAAATCTTGCTACTGGATTATCATAATCTGTTACTTCAAAAAAGATAGGATTATTCAAATCTATAGGATCATTTGAGACATCTTTAAAAACACAATTTTCAAAATTTGCTTGGTAACTATCTACTGTTTTAGATATATATACTGCCGTCCATTCACTACTATTTACATAGCAATTTGAAAAGGTGACAAATCCATCAACTCCATTTTCACCATTGTCATCTATATTTAATTCAGCGAAGGCAAATGTATTAGATGGGTCATGATTTCCAGACATATAGGTATCTTCAACAACAATAGATATATCTTGAGATGAATCATCCATAAATTCCATCGCGACTTGAATAGCATTTCCATTATTATTAAGGATTCTACATCCTTTAATAAGTACATTTTCTATACGTTGATCAGGCTCAAATGGCTCAATATCAATACCATCTTCTGGCAACGTCCCGCTTGTATCAGAAAACTCAGAATACAAAACATCCACATCTTTTGCAGATATTATTGCTAATCCTTGTCTATAATTATTATTGGAAACACAATTTAAAATAGTAATATTTTCAGAATAGTTTTGCGGACTATCTGTTGCAAAACTCTTACTTATACTTATACCATCTCCTCCAGAATCTCGGATTGTCAATCCTTCTATCCATATGTTTATTGCAGAATTTAAATCAATACCGTGTCTGAATTCACTATCAGCAAGATCTATATACTCTTGCTTGTTCATGATCATCGTTGCACCATAACCCAAAATAGTAACATTACTTCTGTCTCGCAAACGCAATAAAGAATCAAATTGTCCAAAAACATTAGGGAGCGCTCTTAGCACCACACCTCTTTCTAAAATAACCGTAATATCATCACGATTTATATCAAGAGGTCCTGTACGCCAATCCATCCCTACATTATCAATCACAATAGTATCTGCAGTTGTATTTGTGAAAGCCATCTCTAGAAAAGATGTACTATTAGTAGCATCAAAACCAATATCTGTAGAGACAACAATTTTCGAAGCCATAACCGTAAAAGGTAATAGTGCCCATAAAAATAATATTAAGTTTTTTTTCATAACAATTTTATTTTAGACATTTAAAGTAGTCAAATGGCTCTTGACATGTATCACACTTAAACAATGCTTTACAAGCTGTTGATCCAAACTGACTCACCAAATGTGTTTCTGTCGATCCGCAATTGGTACATTTTACAATTTTCTTATTTCCTAACAGTGCTTCTTTATCAGCTTCTGGAGAGAGTGGAGCTGCAATTCCGTATTCTTCTAATGCTTTTCTTCCTCGGTCTGTGATCCAATCTGTTGTCCACGCTGGGCTCAAGACTAGAGTAATTGTTGTTGTTTTATTCGCTTTCGCGAAAGCGGAAACGATATCATCTCCAATAACATCCATAGCTGGACATCCTGAATAGGTAGGTGTTATTTTTATTTGAACTACTCCATTAACTTCTATTGCTTCTCTTACAACGCCCATATCCATAATAGAAAGCACTGGAATTTCTGGGTCTGAAACAGATTCCAAAATTGAGATAAGATGTGGTTGTATGTTTTGAATAATACTCAATTTTCAATGATCAATATTAAATGTCCAATTTCTAATAGAACGTTATTTCTTTAATCTAGCAGTTTGGATACTTTTTAAAAATATAGCAACCAATTCCTCGCATTCTTTAAGAGCTTTGGCTACCATATCTATATTTTCAAATAAATTACTTCATATTTGTATTTTTAAACTTACTCGAGACTCTTTCAATTTCTTTAAGGCAATACTCATTTTATGAATAAAATCTTTACTAGACTCAGCACTTTGCACTTCTCCATAATTAAGTGCTATAGCCGTAGAAGATCTAATTAATTGTTTTGAAAGACGATCTAGTGTATAGTTCTTGTCAACATTCATATATAATTTAATACATTGAACTGAAAAATCAATTAACCTATCTTCTAAATCAAATTTCTTCATACAGTTTCTTTATTGAACATTTAGGATTGAAAATTGATTACCATTCCATATTAGGATAGGTACGCTGCATGTATTGCATATCAGATAGAATATATCCCATATGTTCTGAGTGAATTCCTTGCTTTCCTCCTTTATGGAAATACTTGTTTTCTGGGACTTCCAGTGTTGCTTCGTCTAAGACTTCTGAAATCATCTTGTAATAGATTTCTTTCAGTTTAGCAGTATCTACCCCAACCCCTTCTGTTATCATAGCTTGATCTGCTTCTGTTTGATGAAATAGTTCGTCAGTATACATCCATAAATCAGTAATCGCTTCTTGTACACGTTCATGACTTTCTTCTGTTCCATCTCCTAATCTTCTGATCCAATCTGAAGAAAAGCGCCAGTGATAACTTACTTCTTTTACAGATTTTTTTGCTATTGCGGCAAGTGTCTCATCATTACTTTTTTCTAATTCTTTTAGAAATAATAAATGATATCCATCAAAAAGGAATTGACGTACTATCGTATATGCAAAATCAGTATTTGGTTGTTCAACTAATAGTACATTTTTGT
>CAYYSK010000313.1:0-3392 GCA_964474345.1 uncultured Flavobacteriaceae bacterium | reverse complement strand
CGATAAACTATGAAAATTCTCTTAAAAAAGTGTCCGGCTGGGCTTGACCAGAACACTGTTTCTCAATCACGTCACTTCTGAATTTACCACTCTCGTTGAGTATAGTTGAAGCCATGCCTCGGAAACCATGAGCTACCATTCGACCAATATATTTTCCGTTATCTATACGTCTAATAGCCTTATTTACTGACTCAGGATTCATAGTTTTATCCAACTTCCTTTCACTTGGAAAAATATAATCTCCATGACCTGTTACTGGATAGAGAGATTGCAAGAGTTCTATCACCTGAACTGGCATCGGGATTAAGTGATCTCGGTTCATTTTCATATACTCAGCAGGAATAAGCCAGAGACCTTTGTCAAAGTCAATAAACTCCCATTTTGAGATAGCGAGCTCACGAGGTCTCAAAAACACATAGGGGGAAATTTTTAGTGCTGTGGTTACAGTAAAACTCCCTTCATAGTTTTGTATGTCCTTCAAAAGCTCGGCAATATCACTTGGCTCGGTCAATGTAGGCAAATGCTTCGAACGAGAAGTATCCAGCGTACCTTTGTAGTCTTGAGTAATATCTCGGTCACAGTGACCTTTGGCAACTCCGTAACGAAATATCATCGAGATAATGGTATTAACCTTGAGTCCCGTAGCCACTTTTCCTGCAAGCTGAATTTCTTCGAGTAAATTGTAGACTGTCGGTGCTTTTATGTGCTTTATAGAAGCATCTCCGATAACAGGGTATACATAATTCTCTAATCGAGAAAAAGTAATCTCACGATACTTTTGATTCTTACCTCGATACTTATTTTCCAACCAATCTATCGCAACATCGCGAAACGATTTCTCAGCCTTTTTTTGCTCGACTTTTCCTTTCTTATAGCTCGATGGATTGATTCCGTCATCGAGTAAATCGAGATACTTTTGCAGTGTATCTCTGGCACCTCTTAGGCTCACTTGAGGGTATTTTCCGACTGAAATTAGGCTTCGTTTTTTGTTAAATGTGTATCTGAATCTCCAGAGTTTCCCGCCTGTTTTTTTAACAAGGAGCGATAGTCCTCTATCTACGTTTATTGTGTAATCTTTTTCTTTCGGCTTTGCGTTTCTAAGTGTTATGTCAGTAACCATGACTTCCTATCCCAATATCTAGGTGTAAGTGTATACCAAAACGTATACCGTTTTGGCTGAGTAGTACTGAAACAATATGAGACGATGAGAAACGCTAAATCATTGAGTTGATTAAGCTATTTTGAAATGGTGAGACAATGTGACACGACCTAATACGACTATCCCTAGTTGTCCCTGGCCACCATTTTATCTTTTATAATCAAACAGTTAAAATTATTCCCTAACTCTTTAATTTCTAGAATCTTCTAATCGGTACAATATTTTTTGGTATCTCTTTTCTAAGGCTGTTTAATCAGGCAACTCGTTGCCTTCACTTAAGATATCAATATAGGCCTTGTAGGCATAAACTCGGTCGCGCTTCTTTTCAGATATCTCTTTCAAAATACCCAAATCACAAAGCTTCTTCAGAGCTGATTGAATTGTCGCCGGTGCCAGCTCGAGCTCATTTTTTATAGCTAAGCTGTTACTTATTGGCCTTTGCTGAAAATGATCGTGGACCTTCTTAAGATTAACTTTACTGCGCCCTTGTGTTTCTATGATAACCACATCTGCTTCAGCTTGCTGAAGCAGTCTTTTAGCTGCATCAACGGCTGAATTTGCACTACTTTCAACCGCCTCAGCAAAGAAGATTAACCAACTTTCCCAATCTCCTTCGAGACGCACGCTATTTAGAAGCTCGTAGTAGCGCTGCCGATGTGTTTTTAGGAATAGGCTAATGTATAGCAATGGCTCCCTAAGCAATCCTTCGCTCATAAATAGCAAAATAATCAATAGGCGCCCAACACGCCCGTTCCCATCCAAGAATGGATGCAATGTCTCGAATTGGAGATGTACTAAGCCTGCTTTAAGGACAGTTGAGATGTTTTTTCTATCGTCATGAATGAACTTCTCTAGGTCAGACATGCCTTCGATAAGCAAATGCGGTGGTGGAGGCACAAAAACTGCGTTACCTGGTCGCGTGCCTCCTATCCAGTTTTGGCTACTACGAATTTCTCCTGGAAGTTTGGTGCTACCTCGACTGTCTGAAAGCAAAATTTTATGCAGCTCTTTAATCAGCCTGACAGATATTGGAAAACCTTCATCTATCCTTTTCAGACCTAACTCTACTGCTGCCACATAATTACTGACTTCGATAACATCGTCTAAAGGCGCGCCCTCTAATGGCGAGACTTCATGTACAAGCAAATCGGATAAAGATGATTGTGTTCCCTCAATCATCGATGAAAGCACCGCCTCCTTGCGCACATAACTGTACAGCAACATGTTTGTTGGAAGGAACTCTGTGACCGCGTCCAATTTACCTATGGCAGAATGCGCCTTGTCAAACTGAAGGCGCAGTTCATCACTCCACTCAATTGGTGGTTTAGGTGGCAACGGGCTCGGTACGAAAGCTTTAGCTTTCTCACCAACCGTTGATATCACAACATACTTACCTTGTTGCTCTCTTTTCAAAACAGATTTAACTTGAATTAGTGACTATCACTAATTCAATATAGCATATCAACTTGAATTAGTGCTAAGCCTTATTTCAATTTAAAACTCACAAAGCAACTCATGAAACCTTAATCTAGTAACCCTTTATAGCACCATTAACTTCGGCACTCGTTTGTGGGGATTAGGAAAATCTCCCAAAGCGCAACCAGGAATTAATTGATCGCATAAACCTTGCGCAAACCTATATAGGCTATCGTCTAAAAAACGCTCTAAGGGCTCGAACTTACACTTTTTACCCTTTGCATCTTTTACACGCTTTGGTTGAGAATTTATATGGTTACTTAGCTCTTGAGCCATATGCTGCTCGAGACTTTGAACCCCCATTTGTTCCATGTAGTCACGTATCCAAAACTGAGTATCCGTTATATGCCCACCGATACTCATATCTAAGTTTCGGTAAAGTTTCGGCTCAGGCTGAGACTGAAATTGGTTTTCTAGTTTAGCTTGATGATTACTATTACGAATAAAGCCACCCATCTTCATCCAACCCTTCATATGCACTAACCACTGTTCAAAGAAAGCGGCCTTTACTTCATCCCAGCCGGGAGAAGAATAGAATGGAAGCAGTAAAATATAGCGGCTATAGGATTCAATCACGATAACCACGTCACTATTGCGATTCTTGAATAACTGAAATTGCCACGCAACTTGTGTACTGTACGTGGTGATAGGCTGCACACCAGGGTTTTGGCCACTTGAATCAGTTAAGCGACTTAGCTCAAGTTTAGTGGACTTAGCTAGTTGGTTTGAAATACTGAATATGACATTCACGGTCTTA
>CAYYSK010000312.1:0-3418 GCA_964474345.1 uncultured Flavobacteriaceae bacterium | reverse complement strand
AAAGTTAATATTAAATCAACTCTTAATTAGTACATAGCTACCCGAATTATGCATTTTGAAAATATGCTCTCCCATTTTCGAATGTACACTTTTTCAAAGTGTCATGAAAAATCCTCTGTTTTTCATACTTTTCAACTAAACTCCGACGCAAGCGTCGAGGAATTCTTTAGATTAAAATATAGAGCAAATAGATCTCTAATCAATGGTCTTTCAACAAAGTATTCTAATATATCGTTAACGCTAGATTACGTTATATATTAGGGAAGCAGGCTATGTAATTATGTCAATTCTAGAAAAAAGCGAGCATAATAATAATGTGTATCAAAAGTGTTTTTATTAGAAAATTGTAGTAGTTCTTAAACTTATAAATTCTTACTCAAAAATATTAATCTAGCCTTTCTGTTAACTTTCTAAAAACTTTTTTAGGATTTTTCCCTTTATATAAAATACTATGCACAGCTTCTATAATAGGAATGCGCGCTTTTTTATCTCTAGAGTTATTGAGAT
Organism: uncultured Flavobacteriaceae bacterium; assembly: GCA_964474345.1. Classification (GTDB taxonomy): domain Bacteria; phylum Bacteroidota; class Bacteroidia; order Flavobacteriales; family Flavobacteriaceae; genus Dokdonia. The sequence goes on along the minus strand of CAYYSK010000312.1, from coordinate 2,911 downwards.
CTAAAGCACTTTTTGCTGCATAATAACCTTCTGCAATCATAGACATCTCCATTTGTGCGCTTTTTACTGTATATCCTTTACCTATCATATTACCAAACATCCTATTCCTACTAAAAATAGAATAACCTGTAACTAATAAATCTCCTAGATAGGCAGACCCATTAATATCTCGTTTCATTTTATGAGCATGCTTTACATATCGTTTAATCTCACGTATTGCATTACTCATCAAAACGCTTTGAAAATTATCTCCATACCCTAGTCCGTGAGCTATTCCTGCAGCTATTGCATAAATATTTTTTAAGGTAGCAGCGTATTCTATACCGATAATATCATCACTTGTTGTACACTTTATATAATGACACGATAAATGATCTGCAACAATTCGTGCTATCTCTTCTTTTGCACAAGCAATCGTCAAATACGATAATCGTTCTAAAGCCACCTCTTCTGCATGACAAGGTCCTGAAACCACTCCAATATGTTCAAAAGGAATATCATAAACATCGTGAAAATGAGATCCTACAAGTTTACCGCTTTCTGGCATAATCCCTTTTATGGCAGAAAATATAATCTTTCCTTTAAGCGGTGCTTTTAAATTCTTAAGTTCTCCTCCCACAAAAGCAGATGGAACAGCAAAAATTAGAATATCTGCATAGGTTACAATTTCATTAATATCATTACTCAATTGTAATTGGTTAGGATCAAACTCTACAGCACTTAAATAACTAGGATTATGTTGTTCTCTTTTTAAATGCTCTATTGCATATACACTTCGCATATACCAACCTACTTGGTTTAAGTTTTCGCAAAGCATTTTTACAATTGCTGTTGCCCAACTTCCACCTCCTATGACACCAAATTTAGGTTTTATTTCCATGTAGATACTAATTATATAACAGTGTAAAAATAAGGTATTTTTTATCATTTATACATACCATTTTTATACAAGTCTGCTTTCAAAAAAGTATAAAATATCTAATTATAATATTGATTATCAAATGTTTATGTTTTTGGCACATGATTTGGTTTTATATATGCAAATCAAAAAACAGAAAGATTATGAAGACGATCAAACTCCTTTCAGTATTTGCACTAGTTGCAGTTTTATGCACTTCTTGTTATACAGAAGTAATTGTAGAAGACGATATTGTAATAGATACTCCAGTAATTACATTAAACGATGTACTTAATGATTATGAAATCTGGTATGTAGATATTAATCGTTCATTTGGTAATACAGTAATTCCTTTTCTACAAAAAGCGTTCACAATTTCTTTTAGAAATGGAAATATATTTGCAAACAATAACCTTTCTGGAATTGGTAGTAATGGAGGAGGTTTCGGAATTGACATAGGCTATTATGACACATTTAATTTTGAACTTGATACACATCACGACTTAGATGGAGGATATAGTTTTGATGTAAGACAGTTATCTAATAATGAGATAGAATTACGTCATATAACTTCAGGAACTCGTTATATTTTAGTAGGATATCAAAGAAGTACATTTGATTATGATCTTGTGTTTTATGAGAATATTCATTATTTCTTACAAGAATTTCAAGCATGGGAAAAAATATATACAAGTGATGAAGGAACAATCAATCCTTTTGATAATGAAAATTTCTTACAGTTTCTACCAGCAGGTCAAAGTGGAAATTTCAGAAGTTCTGAAGATACAAACGGCACGACTATTGATAATATATTTTGGGATTACGATGGGATTTATGATGTAGATGATATTGCAGGAAATTTGTATCAAAAAACTTTAACATTAGATTATAATTTTCCAGACAATGAATTTTTTGAACTAATCGTTATAGATGATGAAACGATAGAGTTATATCAGGTAAGTTCTGAAACAACCTATCAGTTCAGAGGAAAAGGATATATACAATATAGATATCTTGAGTCTGGAAAAGCTTCTCCAAAATTCAGAAAGAAAACGGAGGGCATTAAAAAAGAAATAGAAGCTCTTAAAGCAAAAAAAGGTAAAAAGAGCTAGAATATATAAAGATTTTGGTTGGTTATTTAGTTTGAAACCGCTCACCTAAGTGTTAATTAGTGTGGGCGGTTTCTTTTTTAAATTATATTATTTATTATATTTTAACTTTTATTTATTGTTTTACTCATCAATTTAACATTTTTATAGTAAATACATTAATATTTTATGTATTTTATCGAAAATTTATGATTTTTATCGATTTAATTGATCTTAATTTATACATTGACATCGATTAACCCCCAAATCACTATATCATGAAAAAAGTTATTTTACAAATTTTAGCATTTGTCACACCCCTAATGTTAAGTTGTTCTCCAGAACAAATTGAAGATGATTCATTAAATCCTAATTTCAGAGTTATCGATGCCACTATAAGAAATATAGAGCAACATAACAGAAACGCTGGAGACGATCACTGCCTCACTACAAATCTTATCGCAGGACAGCATCATATCGCAGGAACAATTACTGTAGATATAGATGGAGATGATTTGATTATTACTTATACTACAAATTCAGATTGGACCATTGGTGCAACACATTTAAGTATTGGTAATTGTGACGAGCAAACCATTCCCACAACAGGTTCTGGAAATCCTAAAGTTGGACATTTTGAGCATTCAACAACTCATAATGATGGCACTAATCAAGTAATATATATCCTTGATGCCTTTGTATTAGACAATAATTATTGCTTTGCAGCACATGCAGAAGTTTTTGGGCCTACGGGTGGAGAAACTGCTTGGGCAGAAGGTGAAGATTTTCCAGGTAACAATTGGGCAATGTATGTAAGCGCGTTATTATCCGATTGTGATACTGACACGGGAGCTACACCTCCAGTTATTTTTTAAATCCGAATTATGCATTAGAACTTCGTAATGAAGTGCAAAACGACAATAAA
>CAYYSK010000311.1:0-3421 GCA_964474345.1 uncultured Flavobacteriaceae bacterium | reverse complement strand
TTTAGATCTATCTACCCCATATTTTTTGATATTTTTTTCTCCAGACTTTGTAGTTGCATGTGATAATTCATTTTCTACATCAACAATCTTTTTATTTCTTTTATCGATTATTCCTTGAACTTTCTTTATGTCTTTTTCTTGTGAACGTATTTTCTCTACTTCTTTTTTAGATTTATGATAGTCTTTTGAAGTTTTTTGTAATTCTTTTTTAGTGTTTTCAAGCTTATCTAATTCCTTACTTACTTTTTTACTTATCTCTGAAAAACCAAGAGATTCTTTCTTTATTTCATTTAGCTCATCAACGTTCTTGTTAACCTTCATTAATTCATTATCAACATCTTTTATTGATTTATCAATTAACTTTTGATGTCCTTCTAAATCTTTTATTGTTTTTTCAGGGATGAATCCTTCTTTTAAATTCTCCTTTAATATTTTCTTAGAATTTTCAATATTTTTCTTAGAATTTTTAAGTGCTTCTTTCAGCAATAACTCCTTTTTAATAATCCCAGCAATATCATACTCAATAAACACAAATCGCTTAAGGAAAGTTACTCTAGCATCATTTACAGCTTTACTTAAATAGCGCAATCCAGTAACACCTCCATCTTTTAATTTCTTTAATACCTCTGGTGCGCTTTTTATAAACTTTGCAAGTGCAGGTAACGCCATCATACCATATACCACATTTCCAGTAGTATCTAATGAACGCCAAATTTGAAATACCTCTGGATGCTCCTTTTGTAATTTTGTTGTTAAGGCTTTGTTTCGTATTAAAATACTGCTCAATTCTTTAGCTACTCCTGCTCCTAAAGCCAGTGTACGCACTCCAAATGCAGCTCCTTTTGCTAGTATAGAATAGGTTCCGCCTACAATAGTCACTATTCCTATAATATCTGTAGCAATATCAAAATAATCCCAATTTTGTTGTTTTCTAACTTTATTATATAACTCAAAAGCCAGCACTTCCATTTTTGGACTTTCTACTCCTTCAGGATATATCGTTGTTAACTCAATTAAATCAAGTGGGTGAACATTATCTATTTCTCGAAGTTTTATAGCATCATCACCTTTAAGCAAATCAATAAGTCCAAATACAGGAGAAAGATTACTTATTACTTCTTCTGCTTTTTTATTAGAATCCCAATAACTCTTAAACGATATTGTGCCACCATCCCAAGTATTTTTACTATCAACATGGTAATCTCTAAACATCCAATATTCATTACTAAATGTAATAGTACCTACTGCTTTTTGTTTTCTTCTATATTTTGCTATAGAAGTAATATGTGCTACAAACTGATTATACTCATCTCCAGAAAGCTTATCATAAATTTTATATAGTAAATTATCACATTTTAATGTCTCATACAGTTCATCATAACTCATCGCCCTGACAATATTCATCACTGCGCGTTCTTCATTAGAACCTGTATCATTTACCCAACCTCTTAAAAGTTCTTTTAAATCTGTTTTAAGATGATCATTAGATAGTTTTCTATCATCTCCTTCTAATAGAATACCATTTTCATCTGTGTACAGGAAAGAAGGAAGACTTGTATAAAAAGTATCTATCTTATTTCTACCTTTGTCTTCTCCTATACCCGCAATAAATGTATTGATGAGTTCTTGCTTGTAAGCTTCTGGAATCTTAAAATTGAGATTATGAAGTAAATTTTCCATAGCAAAAGCATCTTCAGAACAAATTTCTATAATAACCTCTCCTCTAGTATCATAGATAGCTAATGTATATTCATAAGCATAGGTAGTAAAGATATCTCCTTTGGGTTTTGCTTCAAACGTATATTTTTTTGGATCTAAAGTTAAAACACTATCTTCATTAGGCTCTATATTAGAGAGTAAAAGTTGTTTTACAGAGCCTTTTTTAAAGAAGGTATTCTTTAAAAACCCCTTATGTACTTTTACTTCTAATCCTTGGTAACTAAGCTTAAGTGGAGAATAATAAGGCGGATAAATAATAGGTACTCCTTCTACTCTTTTAAGGCCGCTTTTAAAGGTTCTATCACCTCTACCTGAATAGGTTAATATAAATTCAACAATATGCTTTGCACTAAGTAAATAAAAAGAATCTACTTCCTTTCTCTTTGGTAAAAAACTAAGTGTAGAAGGAAATACTTCTAACATAGGGTCTATGTTTATAAGTCCATCTTTTATACCATACACAATCACTTCTTCCAAAAAGTTTTGTTTTTTCAGCATACCATAAATAGCCTCTGTTCCAATAGAACTAGGGTACATATCTTCAGCACATATATGTGTATATACACTATTTGTTGTATATATAGCAAGTGTACCTGGTAATTCTGGCAATCCTAATACATCTTTAAGAATCGTAAACAATTCTGGTATTTCTTCAAATAATAATGACAGGTCTTCATTATTATTTTTAAGTCTTTGTAATACCGTATTCCAGTACGTATCTCTAGTAGATTGCCCTATTAAATTGTTCTCAATAGCTGCAATCATCTTCATACGTGCATCTTTCCAATCTACTTGATGTGCTTCTCCATATGAGGCATTTTTATGATCATACCAATCAGAAAAAAATGTATTTCCATAATTACCCGTTCTATCTTTTTCTAAAATTTCTTCTATAGAGATCCCATCAGATAGCTTTTGTGAAATCATACTCCAATACGCCTTCTTAGACGCATCATCTGAGTTTCTTAATTTTCCATCAACATACGTTTTCACCTTTTCTAATGTAGGTGTTGTACGCTCGCTATTTTGAAAACTCTGAGGTACTGTAAATTGCTGTGTTTGGGTTCCTGCATACACTTGTGACGTAGTTCCTGTAGATGGGGGAAGAATCTCAACACCTGTATTTCCAGATTCCTTAGATTCTGAAGGAACAGAAATACTGGTTTTCCCTCCTTCAACTGGCATTGTTGTATTTGAAGTAACAGATTGCCCTGCTTCAGAAGGTGAAGTTCCTTTTGATACAGTAGCTCCTGTACTAGATGGAGTAGTTCCAGCGGACACCGAAGGAGTAGTATTACTAGTAGAAGTAGTGGCGGTACTAGTAACGCCTCCTTCGGCCGGGACAGTATTTTGACGAGAAGCAACAAAGTCTTGCTCCACTTGTTGAGCTGCTTCTTTTATTTCTGATTCTTTTACATATACTGATGCACCTTTGATAACAGTATCTAAAACTTCTTCTTCAGTTTCCAGATGTTCTAAGTGCACTATCTTAATGTCAATATTATGTATGATATTTTTATCCATTGAGTAAAAATTTGAGCCTGTAAAAATAAGAGCAAAAAGCTCTCTCAAGAAATTTCAAAGCACAGTAAATCAGTAGTTTCAGCAAAACCATTGATCTACTGAAACTACTGGAAACACACCCTATTTTTCTATTTTTTTATACACCTCTTACCTAATTTTACAATCTCAAAACGCAGTT
>CAYYSK010000310.1:0-3441 GCA_964474345.1 uncultured Flavobacteriaceae bacterium | reverse complement strand
CCTTCTCTAATAAATTAGGAAGGTCTATAAGTTTTAAACTGTGATTATATTGATTATACTCAAAACTGTTAGTTCTTAATCAATTTTCTCCAAGAAAGTTACTTTTTATTATCATTACTCGCCTTATTCTTCTTGAAATTATCATTAGCACTTTTATTTTCTACAATTAGTTTTGGAGTAAAAGGATTATGATTGGTTTCAAAAACAATATACCCTTCTAAAACTTGCGCCCAACAATGAAGGTTAAACGAACTTGGCGTACGTACACCACATTCTCATTTACTGACCAATCGATCAGCAACCCCTAGTTTATAGTTTACATCATCTTGTGTTAATCCTAGCTCTTTTCTTCTAGCAATCATCGGACGGACAACAATTTTCAAGAAATCATCGCGTGTACAATTTTTAAAGTTTGATTTATCAGCATTCATTTTTTTCTCCTTATGGTTGAATGAAGTTCTTTTACAAACCAACTGACTAATCAAATACGCACAAAGCCTGTTTAACTTTTTATTTATACCATAATGTATAAGTATTTAAAGACCCGTAATATACAGTAATTTAATGAGCTATACGTTTTCGCGAAAGCGTGCTAAAAAACAATTATTTCTTATAATTACCATGTATTTTCCATAAGTAACAAACACTTCATTATCCAGTAAAGTACTTTTGTTATAACAAAATCTAAATTCATTTATGAAGAAGAAGATATTAATTATAAGGAGAAGGTTGAATTACTAGAATCACCATATAATGCTGATTTAAAGCATTATGAGTGATGTAAATAAAGTAAGTAATAATTAAAAAATAAATTATTTTAAACGGAATCAATTTAGAAGGTTTGGATCAATATATCAACCTTATCACAAAACAATCAGAAGAAGCAATTTCAAAATACGGAGTTACTGCAACTTGATAAGGAGGTGTAAGTAGCGAGGTAACAAGTCATGCACACAAGGTAGGCTCAAAAGATATTGAAAAAACATTTAAATCCGAATTATGCATTAGAACTTCGTAATGAAGTGCAAAACGACAATAAACACTAGTACTTTATTGCTTTTAGCATAGCATCGCTATGGTTAAAGTAAAAAATACAGCGTAGTGATAGTGTTTGCAGTGGTTTTGTGATGTAATGGATTTTCTAATGCATAATTCGGATTAAATTTAATGTAGGAGAACCAGAAGAACTACTAGGAGACAATACAATGCCTACTCCACAAGATTATTTACTTGGAGGATTAGCTGCTTGTATGATAGTAGGATTTGTCGTTGGGGTTTCGAAAAAAGGATTAAAACTAGAAGAAGCATAAACATAGTATATATAAAGGCTAATAATATAATAATTCACAATTTTGTCAGCCTTTATTCATCCCATTATTATTTTAAGAATAAGTATAATACTCACATGACAGTAACAGAAACAAAATATATTATAATAGGTGCCGGTCTTTCAGGTCTCACAACAGCACACATGTTACATAAGCTTGGTGAAACCGATTTTATTGTACTAGAATCTAGAGATCGTATAGGCGGCCGAATCACAACACTACAAGGTATTGATCTCGGTGCTACTTGGTTTCAAACACATCATACTCATGTGAGCAATTTACTTGACGAAGTGAAGGTAGGCAAATTCCAGCAGTATAGTAAAGGAAAAAGTGTGCTAGTTTATAGTACAATGGCTCCTGCTCATTATTTTGAAAATGATCCTAATGCGCCATCGGCTTTTAGAATAGAAGGTGGTTCTACAGCACTTATTAAAGCTCTTGCTAAACCTAATCTCAGTAAAATAAAAACAGCGAGCACTGTTCAAAAAATCACAGGAAATCAAAACGAAATAATAGTTACAACAGATAAAGTTACCTATAGAGCTCAAAAAATAATATGTGCAATTCCTCCTCGTATTGTCTCTAGAATTGAGTTTTCCCCTTCATTACCAGAAGCACTAACTAAGGTTATGAAAAACACACATACCTGGATGAGTAATGCTATAAAAGTTGGACTCACATTTAAAACCCCATTTTGGAGAAAGAAAGGTTTATCTGGTACTCTTATAGGTCAAGTAGGAGCTGTCACAGAACTTTATGATCATAGTGATATCAATGGAAAAGAATATGCTTTGATGGGTTTTGTTAATGAAGGTTTACGCGACACATCTCCCTATGAACGTAAAACACGTATTCTAGAACATTTGCAAAAGTATTTAGGCAAAGAAGTATTAGATCATACTTTTTATCAAGAAAAAGATTGGTCACAAGATAAAAATACTGCTAGTGAACAAATAAAGTCTATCTATATGAGTCCTAGATATGGAGATACTATTTTTAAAGAATTATATCTAAATAATAAAATTCTATTTTCTGGCGCAGAAACTTCGTCTAATTATGGTGGATATATGGATGGCGCTATTTACAGCGGTATACAGGCTGCAAAAAAAATAATACAAGAAGTTAAACTTCAAGAATAGAAAATAGTATCTTAATATTGTAATTTCTCATAGAAGTACTTTAGAATAAATGGCAAAAAAGAACATAGAACAATATCATTTGCATAAATTGCATCCTGAAAAATTACAATTTGAGATCTATGATTTAAAAGAGTATCGCAAAAAGAGTGGTGACAAAGCTGCCATAGCACATTCTCATAGTTATTATCAAATCATATGGTTTTTTGAAGATGGTGGTATACATACCGTTGATTTTAAAACCTATGATATAAAAAGAAACATGATTCTTTTTATATCAAAAGATCACATCCATATGTTTGATGATAATCTTGAAGTTCAAGGGTGGCTTATTCATTTTAATGAAAGCTTTTTTATGCATAATGATGTTGATATATTTTTAAAATATAACATCTTTAATTCTCAAATAACTCCTTGTTATACGATAGATGAGCATACTATAGAAATCACAAAATGTTATATAGAGTTAATGCGTAAAGAGCTTTTACAAAAACATCTATTTGGTAATGAAGACATTATACGTTTTTCTTTAAAATCTTTACTCATATACTTGGAAAGAGTACAACAAAAAACAACAAACAAACAACTTGTATTTAATAGTCATTACGAACTACAATTTGCAAAATACAAAGAGCTTATTGAAGAAAACTACCAAAAAGGATTATCAGTCATAGAATATGCAAACTTACTTGCAATCTCGTCAAAAACATTAAATACAATTACAAAAGAAGTTGTAAATAAATCGGCTTCTCAATTAATAGCTGAACGCATTATTCTTGAAGCAAAACGTTTATTAAAATTTACAACACTTCAAGTAGGAGAAGTAGCTTTTAAAATAGGTTTTGAAGATGCGTCTTATTTTGTAAAATACTTTAAACGGTTTGTAGGAAATTCTCCAAAAGTATATAGGGAATCGTAGTTAAACCCGAATAGCTTTGTTATAAAATATAGTTTATTTTTGTAAAAACACATAAAAA
>CAYYSK010000309.1:0-3475 GCA_964474345.1 uncultured Flavobacteriaceae bacterium | reverse complement strand
GCCATAGTGAAGGCGGACTCATTGCTCCTATGGTTGCTGCAAAAAATAAAGAAGTTGCTTTTATTGCACTACTTGCCGGTGTAGGGCAACCTGGAGATGAACTCCTTATGGAACAAGGATATCTTATAGGGAAAGTACAAGGGCTTGATGATGAAATACTACGCAAAAATCGTATTGCTCAAGAAGTGATGTTTGATATTGTAAAAAAACACTATGGAGATACACCAAAAATTAAAGAAGAACTTACTACTTACTTAAAAAACTCTTTAGATCAAAATCCAGAGATGATTCCAAAAGGAAGCACTAAAGAAGATTTTATGAAACGAGAAATAAATACACTTTCTTCAGATTGGTTTCAATATTTAATTGTTACAGATCCTAGACCAACATTAGAAAAAGTAAGCTGTCCCGTACTTGCCATTAATGGTTCTTTGGATCTTCAAGTGCCGTCTAAAAAAAATCTTGAAAATATTGAATCTGCAGTTAAAAAAGGCGGAAATATTGATGTCACTACCATAGAATTTCCTAATTTGAACCACCTATTCCAATCGACAACTACAGGAAATCCTGCAGAGTATGGACAACTGGAAGAAACATTTTCTCCTGACGCTCTAAAAGTACTGAGTGACTGGATTATAAAAAAGACTAAATAAAATAAACACCATGTTTGCACTTTTTAGAGAAAACCTTCGTATTGCATCAGATAGTATTAAAAGTCAACTATTGAGAACTATATTAACAGTGCTCATTATCGCAATTGGTATTATGGCACTTGTTGCCATACTTACTTTTCTTAAAGCTTTTGAAAATACTCTAAATAGTGATTTTGCATCTATAGGAAGTAATACATTGACTATACAACGGTATGAGTTTACAAACCAACGAAGAGGTGATCGTAGAATTATAAACCCAGTTATAGGATATAGAGATGTAAAAGAATTTGCAGAAACATTTAAGTACCCAACTGCTCAAACGGCTATTTCGTTTACAGGTACTGCCACAGCCGAAGTAAAATATGAAAACGAAAAAACAGATCCAGAAGTCCGTGTTGTTGGAGTAAATGAAAACTTCTTACAAAATTCTGGTCTCAAATTAGATAAGGGACGTAATTTTACTCCTTTTGATATTAGTAATAATACACGGGTTTGTGTATTAGGTAGTGATTTTTATAAAAATCTATTTAAAGATGATAACCCTATAGGGAAAACGATAAGTATTCGCGGTACAAAATTTAGTGTAATTGCTATTCTTGAGGAAAAGGGAGCTACTTTTGGAAATAACCAAGATTTAAGAGTTCTTATTCCTATACAGGTAGCCCGTACGATGTTTACACGAGCAAATATTAACTACAATGTTAGTGTGATGGTAGATGATCCTGAATTCTTAGATAGCGCTGAAGAAGAAGCTATTCTTACCTTTAGAAACATACGTAAACTATCTCCTGTTGAAGAGAATAATTTTGGAATAGGTCGTAGTGATGACCTTGTAAATCAGATTGCCAGTATTACAGGAACTCTAGGAGTTGCCGCTTGGGTAATTAGTATGATCACTATTTTTGGTTCTTGTATTGCTCTTGTAAATATTATGCTTGTTTCTGTTACAGAACGTACTCGAGAAATAGGAGTTCGTAAAGCCTTAGGTGCTAAAAAAGGAACTATTGCACGCCAGTTCTTATATGAAGCAATTATTGTAGGTCAATATGGAGGAATCGTTGGTATAATACTAGGAATTACTGTAGGGTATATTATTGCTATCGCATTAGACTTTGTATTTGCTATTCCTTGGAATGCTATTATTGCAGCTACTGCAATCACATTTATAATTGCAATTATTTCAGGATTATTTCCTGCACTTAAAGCAGCAAGATTAGACCCCATTGAATCATTAAGGTATGAGTAATAAAATATTACAATAGTATTCTATTCTCTTACTCCTTAATATCTACAAAACGTGAAAACCAATTATATAAGTCTCCTTTTGTAACTACAGCTCCTTGTTGTATCAATTTAAACTTGTCCTGATTGGGCTGATCACTATATTCTTTACTAGCACTCATAAAAACAACATCGTCATCTCCTAAATTTTCTCGTAACCAAGCATATCCTTCTTTTGAAGTAATATCGATTCCTTTTTTATTTATTTTAACTGCTATCAATGCCATTTTATCTTCTCTCAATTCAAAAAGGTGTATTTGATTAGGAGAAATATGTTCTAAAAATTTTGCTTTATTTAATACATTTTCCCAAACAAGGTCAGAAAAAATGTCAATTTCTTCTTCAGCTACTTCTGGTTTATTGGTTTTAATATCTTCCCATTCATCAGCTGTAATAGATTGTGTAGCTAGAAAATTAATAAATTCTGGATGAAGCTCTTCTAATTGTTCTTTAGTCAGTCGGGCGTAAGTCATAAAAAGCATGCATTTAATTTAAGTGGGCGTATGAGTACGCTTTCGCGAAAGCGTATAAAACATTTTATTTTTTGGGGAGCAAATATACCTATAAAAAACCATCATCAATGGATGAAAACAGCTCTTTTTCATCAAAATATAATTTTCTAATTTATGATATATCGAAACTCCGTTTCTAATTAATATGTGTTTTGTTATAAAACGTATTAAATGAATTAAAAAACATTAATATCGTACTATGTTTGCATAGAGTTAATGCAAAAAAAAATCGCTCCATATGGAGCGATTTAAGTATTTTTTTATTAGCAATACTCTAATTTGCTTCTGCAATTACATCAAATGCAAATGGTACAACAACATCTCTATGGAAACGAATTGTAGCTTCATAACTACCTAAACGCTTAATATTGTTACCAGGAATTGTAATAAACTTTTTCTCAATAGCAACGCCAGCTTTTTCTAAAGCTCCAGCTAAGTTTGCATTGTTTACAGAACCAAAAAGCTTGTCTCCATCTCCAGTTTTAGAACTGATCTTCACTTCTAAATCTTTTAACTTATTAGCTTCTTTTTGAGCATCATCAATAACTTTTTGCTCTTTAAAAGCTCTTTGCTTTAAATTCTCAGCAAGTACTTTCTTAGCAGATGGTGTAGCTAGTACAGCATCTCCTTGAGGGATTAAAAAATTTCTTCCGTAACCATTTTTTACTGTTACGATATCGTCTGCAAATCCTAGATTCTCAACGTCTCTTTTTAATATAAGTTCCATGAATATCTAGTTTTTATTTGTATAAGTCAGTCACATAAGGCATAAGAGCCAAGTGGCGTGCACGCTTTACAGCTACACTAACTTTACGTTGATATTTTAATGAAGTTCCTGTAAGACGGCGTGGTAACAATTTACCTTGTTCGTTTACAAAAGACAATAACCAATCTGCATCTTTATAATCAACATATTTAATACCTGATTTCTTAAAACGACAGTATTTTTTTGCCTTGTTAGTTTCAATATTTAAAGGCGTAAGATATCTGATATCTCCGTCTTTTTTTCCTTTTGCTTGTTGTTCGATA
>CAYYSK010000308.1:0-3481 GCA_964474345.1 uncultured Flavobacteriaceae bacterium | reverse complement strand
GCCGCCGTGTTCTCTAATGTCAACCGTTCCATCTAGTCTTTGGAGCATCTTTGGGATTATGCAATTAGCCGCAGGTGTCCTAATCTGGCTTCCAAAATTTAGAAAGCAAGTGGCTATTTTCTTTGTGTTGTTTAAAATCGATGAAAGAGTAATGAAAAATATCTATCTTTATTAAAACACTAACCAGTATAATGAATCTTAAAGTCTTTCTCCTTTTTCTATTTTCGAACTTTCTTTTTTATTCGGCTGGTTCTGCACAGGTGTTATTGGAGCAGCTGCATAAAAAAAACTCTAGGCAAGGAATATCAAGCAATAATATTCTAGGAGATGTAAAAATGGTCAGATATCAAGCTTTTTTACTAGGTGAGGTTCAGTTGAAATTCCGTTTATCAATGCTTAATTATACTCAAACTTACTCTTCAGAAAGTCAGCATCATTATGATAAAGAAGGCAACCTTATAAAGAAAGAAAATAGCTACCTACATAGTAATAGGTCTGGTGCTTACCAATCAAGTTTTGAGTATGGAATTAACTACATCAGAGAGACACATGTTTCAAGTCTTGATTCGATTGAACAAATTGTAGAAACCAAATTTAACACTACCTATAATGATAATAATCAATTAGTAAATTTCGACGTAGAATATCCCTCTAATGGTAGAGGTCTAGAAGAAGTTGAATATTTCAGCGAAGGTAAAAAATGTTCCGTTTACTATTTTACAGATAGTACTAAAATCAAGGGTCAAGAATTTATTTATGACATCGACGACAATTTATTATCATCAAAATTTAAATACAACGATAACCGATATGTAATACATGAAAACCACTATCGTGCTGACGGAAATCTTGATTTTATAATTTCTCGCCCATATTTGTATAGCGTTAATTCAATTTTTGATATAAACTTAGCAGATGTAGAAGGCGTAATATCTGGAACATATACTCGTCATTTTTATAATAGTAAGGGAATTCTAAAAAAGAAGAAGGTTTATAAATTAGCTGGAGAAAATATAGATGGTGAAGTCAAATATTGGATGGGCAGACTTGAAGACACATACAGATATAAAGAGAAAAGAAGAAAGGGCTACATCTTTCAAAAGACAAGAAGAAAGCCAGTTGATGGCGTTGCTAAAACGACTAATAGAATTATACTTGATGAATTTAGAAATAAAATTGCTGAATATCGAGTTGGTAAACGGGGTGCGGATTTATATTTATGGGATATTACTTATTACTAAATAATAGATCTTTTTTCCTCTAATCAATCACTAGAACAATGATTCTCAAAGTTTTTTTACTTCTTCTCTTTTCACTATCCTTTTTTATTTCAGAAGTCACTGGGCAAGTATTGGAAGAACGTATGCACAAACAAAATGCTGATATAAGTGGGGCAAAATTAAATGGAAAGGTAAAACGGTTAGTCTCAAAACGATTTGATGTCAAAAACAAAAAACTAAAGTTTAATCTATCACTACTTAATTATGCGCAAGCATATTATTCTGTAAAATATCGTGATTTTAATTCCGATGGAAAAGTAACAAAGTCAGAAGATGGAGCTCTTTTTCAAAATTATTCTGGGAGTTCATACTCAAAATGGGACTATAAAGGAAACACCATCAAGCGTCGTGCTAGTAGTAGTTCTGATACTTTAATCTATGAGTTTGAGGATAAATTTCATTATACTTTTAATAAGAAAGGACAAGTAGTGAAAGTGAAAGTTGATTTCGATTCTCTTAGCAGAAACAAGAGTATCAACCTTGAAGAAATTGAGTATTCTAAAAAAGGTAAGATGAGTAGTCTTTACATATTAACTGATTCTACGAAAATCAAAACTCAAGAATATTTTTATGCCTCGAATGATCTTTTATTGTCAAAGATTGAGAAAGATTATTATTCTTATCATAAAACCAATTATGAGTTAACAGAAAACTACTACCAGGATGGTAATAAGCTTGACTTTTGTATCCACCGAACTCAGGTCTCTAGCGACACTTCTATTTTTGAAATAAATATTGGAAATATCGAGGGTGTGATAAATGGCACATATGCGGACTTGTATTATAACAATAAGGGTATTCTAAAAAAGACAAAACATTATAAGTTAGCAGGAGAAAATATAAATGGAGACGTTAAATATTGGAAGGGGAGGCTCAAAACAACGTATCGCTACAAAGAGAAAAAGAAAAAAAACTATATTCTTCAAAAGGTAAAGAAAAAAGAAGTTGATGGTGTCAGTAAACTTTCTAGTCTGAATATCTTAGATATAAACAGGAACAACGTCCTTTGGTATAGCCCTTCTTCTGGGGATTTGATGATTCGGGACATCACCTATTATTAAATGAAGCGCTGTTACACCATTTTTAACCTTACCATTTAAAAAATAATGCAGATCAAATTTTTATTTCTCTTTTCTTTTTTGATGTTATTTTTTAATTCTGGTGTCATTAGTCAAGTTTTGGTAGAACAATTGACCTTAGGATATCAAAAGGAAAGATCCTTTAATGGGAATGTCGAAAAAGTAATTCAAAGAATACCACAAGTTGTAGGGTCAAGTTTAAAATTCAATTTGTCCTTACTTGATCTCGAGCATAAAAATGATATTCACTCAGCTACTTATTATGATAGAAAAAAGAACATTATAAAAGAGGAACAATACACTGTCCTAAATAGTGACTTTATTTTTATGGATTGTAATGAAGTTTGGGAGTACAATGGCAATACTTTGATTCGTCATACCTCCGTTTGTTCTGATACCACAAATATTAAACAGGAGCTACATTATAAATATGATGATAAGGGTAGAATTATTAGTGTTGGTTTAACGCATCCAATATTTCCATATAAATCTGAAGAAATAGTTTATACTGATAAGGGTAGAACTTCAACATTGTTTATTGTAAATCAAAATAAAAAAGAAAAAGTAGAAGAGCTCGTTTATGATTTGAATAATCGGGTGGTATCAATTACAACTTATCAAAATTTTATTCCGAACAATCCTCCTGTGAAAAATTATTTTTATACCGAGGATGGTAGAATTAAACATCTGATAGAAAAAAGTTCATTGCACAAAATCGCCTCTGGTTCTGGTGCATACATACCTGAACCTGGTAAATACAAAAGTTATTACTATAAAAAGTCTGGCGCTTTGAAAAAAATAAAAACATACTTGTTAGAAAGTCAGGAAGTTAGTTTTGAAAAGAAGTATAGGAAAGGAAAATTAAGTTATATCACTAAGTATGTAGAGAAATCGAAAGGCATATATATTTTGCAGCGTATAAAAAAAAGAAAGAAAAAAACAATCAACAAATCCAGCAAGATTGTAAGTAAAAGTATTTATGACCAAAAAAGAAATAAAGTCATGGAATACATTCCTGAATCTGGTCTATTACAAACCTGGGAAATTACCTATTACTAAATAACTCCTTTTTTTCGAGTGAGGGATCGAAAGGACGCCGATATTTTCTCGGCGGTCTCGCGT
>CAYYSK010000307.1:0-3526 GCA_964474345.1 uncultured Flavobacteriaceae bacterium | reverse complement strand
GGATCTGGGCAATTCTTCTTATAAAATTCTAAAGTGTTTTTAGAACAGACACCTGGATAATCCCCTTTATTTTCTTGCATATCTATAACAATTTGGAAATGTAAATGAGGCGCATAGTCACCATTTTCAAAAGGTTGTCCTAAAGTAGCTATTTGTTCTCCTATTTTTATTGTTTTTCCAACCTCTAATCCATCTAAAGATATTTTACTTAAATGACCATAAAGTGTATGGAATGTAAAACCATTCAATTCATGTGATAGAATAATAGTAGGGCCATAATCGCCAAAATTGGTGTTTTCTTGAAAACTATGAATCATCCCGTCTAATGGAGCTATCACTTCTGTTCCTGCATCACACCAAAGATCTATTCCTAAATGGATATTACGTGTGTCATCTGGATTCTCTGCCTGAAAATAATCAGAGCGATCATAGAGTTTACGTTGCTCTAAATATCCTCCATAGGCAACCTTAGCTTGTTGCTCGTTTAAAAATTCTTGTAATTGTTTATGATGCTTCTCAGGGTCTTTCAATATTTCTACATCTAATTCTGTATTTGCGCTTGATAAATCTAAGGGCACATAATCAGTTGGTCTGTAATCTGATCGAATAATAGGCATAAAAGACGAAGACAAATCTTGTAACATAGTATAGAAGGAGATTGTATTATTCAAAAATAGGAATTCTCTTGTAACAGAATTCATAAAAAAGTAGTCTTAGTAAAAAAAGACATTTATGAAACAACATTTTTGGATTTTAGAACTCACATGTCGAATTTATGTTTGGGCAAAAATTTGGGTATATGGTTTAGGAAAAATTGTTGGAGGACAATTTCATCGTGCTGATGCTATTCCTGAAGAAGTTGCAAAAACCCCTATTGCCGATGTTGGAAGTTTTGATTTAGCTTGGACTTTTTTTGGATTTTCTACTGGATATATTTGGTTTATAGGTTTATCTCAAGTTCTTGGTGGTGCTTTATTACTTTTTAATAAAACAAAAATTATAGGTGTTGGAATACTTATTCCTATTCTCTTAAATATTATTGTAGTAGATTTCTTTTTTAAGATTTCGGCAGGTGCTATGTTAAGTGCAATACTCTATTTTTTGATGTGTTGTTATATTCTTTATTACAACAAAAAACAGCTTATAGAAGCTGTAAAAAAAATAGTAGAACCCGTAAAGATTTCCAGATCGAAAAAGATACAATGGATAGGATATGCCATTGTTGTGCTTACTATTGTAGTAATTACTGTAGCAGAGGTATCATTAATTAATTGGGTAGGCAGGTAATTATTTTAATACGACATCACTAAATTTTGCTGAGATCGTAATCACATTTCCTGTACTACGAGATTTGTGATATCCGTTTACAACTTCAGTCTTATCGTTTTTCATTGTTTTTGTTTCTAACTGTCGTGGCACCAAAAACTCATTATGTTCTCCACTGTAGTTAAAATTAAATGCACTATCAGGTAAATTAAGTACCAAGTCACTATTCTCTAGAATAATATTTAATGAGCCAAATTCATCTACTACCTGTGAGATTGATAATTGTCCAAAAGAACCTGAAAACAATCCTCCTCCAGAAAGTGTGTTGATCACCACATTACTAGAATTTGAAGTTAGTGCTATATCTTTTGCATTTGCAATAGTACATTCTTTTACATGATTTGCTTCCAATGCCCCTCCATTCCAAGCTCCTACAGTTATTGGGCTATATGATACATTGATGGAGGTGTCCCCTCCATCAATGTATGTAGCTGTAAGACTACCATGAGATATTACAGCTTTTGGATTATATACTGCTGCCATTTTTACTTTACCGTAACGCACATTCATATCTACTTCTGCCTTCTTTGGCATCTTTATAATAATTGTACGTTTTACATCACGACTTGGCTTACGATCGCTATCATAATTAAAACGATAGTTAGAGCTTTTATTTCCATGCTCATCTTCATTATGGCGTTCTTCCCACCCTGCTTCATGTTTTTCTGCCCACTTCTCTACTTTTTTTCCGAACTCTTCTCCCCACTTCTCCATATCTTTTCCAAAGTCTTCTCCCCAATCTTCAAAAGCTTTGCCTACAGATTCTCCAAAATTCTCTCCCCATTCTTCCATAGCTTTTTCAAAACCTTCCATATTAAGTTCAAAATTTTCTCCCCATTCTTCCATATCATTCTCAAAATCGTCCCCCCAATCTTCCATGTCTTCTAACCAAGCATCTACTTCACGTACTCTTACATTTGTATTGTATTTTTTATTGAGCTTGTTTACATATCCTTGTTTGTCTTTACGATATTGATTATCGTTAAAGTTCATGTTTCTGGTTTCACCAAAGGGCCATTGAGGGATATCTTTAAGACCACTTAATGCTCCTCCTAAAAACCCTTCTTCAGAAAAGTCATTTTCTTTTTCCCACTTTTCCATTGCTTTATCAAACTCAGGTCCAAAGCTCTTTTCCATCTCTTTTTCATAACGCTTAAGGTATGCTCTTCCTTCACGACGGTATGCATCGTGATCAAACTTTGTTTTCCCTAATTCTTCATAAAACTCTGCAGGCAATTGAGCTCCTGTTAATCCTTCAAGGACAGGCCCTACAATTCCTTCCAAAACAGGTTCTACAATGTTTAATGATTCTCCTATAATCTCTGTTAAATTGAGATCTCCAAGGTCTAAATTATCTATATCTATAACAGTTGCATCACTATATCCACCTGAGCTATGAATACGTACTTTATCACTATTTCCTGTTACAGATAAGTCCCAATCTTCTATAGCTTGATCTGTATTTTTTCCTTCTACATAAGCTTCTACAGAAACTTCATTTTTATTCCAAGTTTCAAAAATCACATCTACATAGCGGGTATCTATATCTATCTCAACGTCTTTATTAACTTTAAAGCGTTCCTTTAGTTTTTCTTTTTTGGCTTGTGCAAAAGCACTTCCCGATAGCATTACTAATGCTACTATAAAAAGCCAATATGTTTTATATGTTTTCATTTTTTTAGATCGTTTGGATGGCATCTTCTTGAGATGCTTTTAATTCACTTAACTTGCGTTTCAGTTTTGACAATAATTCTACACGTAATTTCAAATTATCAATCATTGCATTTACCATTTCTTCACTGATACCGCTCTCTGTAATTTCTTTATTTAATCGTTGATATTCTTTATCTAGTGCTGCAAGTTGTTTTAAGAAAGAATCGATAAGTTCTTTGTTTTCATCGTTAATTTCTAGCCTTGTGATTTCTAGATTTATACTTGCTAAATAATAATCTTCTACTTTTTTAAAGTCTGGAGATAAGTCACTTAATTGTAATGTTCTTTTCTCTTCTGATGATTCCTTTATATCTGTAGAAACTATTTGATCTTTTTCTGAGTCTGCTTTCGCGAAAGCGTTCTTAGCCACAAACCATACAGTTCCAACAAGAAGGATAAATACAGCTGCTATTTTCATAAAGAAGAAACGTCTTTTTTGAGTACCCTTATTTGTACTTTCTTGTATAGGAAATTCCTGTGCAAGACG
>CAYYSK010000306.1:0-3535 GCA_964474345.1 uncultured Flavobacteriaceae bacterium | reverse complement strand
TCAATTTCTTTCTTTCCTTCATTGGTTGCATATTGCAAAATCTTTTTAAAATCTTTTAAATCTAAAAGCGGAAGTTTATTATCATCACTATACTTAAATAAAATAGAGATAATACCTGATTGTGCTACTGTAGCATCTATAATACGAGAAAATAATACAGGACCAAATTCACTTACTGTAGCTCGTAAACGGGCTCCATCTTGTTCTGATAGTGTGAGAATCTCTACAGGAAAATCTTTGGCTTCAAAAGGCAATCCTATTTTTTTGTGACGTTCATCAATTTTTGGATGACCAGGACTCGCTTTTGCAATACCAGAAAGATCTCCTTTCATATCCATCATAAGAACTGGAATCCCTTGTTCTGAAAGATTTTCGGCAAGTACTTGAAGTGTTTTTGTTTTTCCAGTTCCAGTTGCTCCAGCAATTAACCCGTGACGATTTAATGTCTTTAAAGGTACTTTTACGTGGGCATCTGTTATCGTTTCTCCTTCCAGCATTGCTGCTCCCATCGTAATAAAGTCTCCTTTAAACGTATTTCCAGCATTAATAAAATCAAAAAATTCTTGTCTAGTCTCCATAATATATTGGTTGTAAAACGCATATGATGTATTAGGTAATTGTATGTATACGCTTTCGCGAAAGCATAAAAATAAACATTCCCTTAAAAAAGCGATAATTATCTGTTACTTTTATCTCCTATAAACAATGTATCTATGAAAACGAACCTTTTATCTATGATCTTTCTTATGATCGTACTTTCTTCTTGTGAAACAAAAGTAACTACCTCTGTAGGGACAGAAGACAAGGATGATATTGTAAAAAATGAAGTTATATACCATGCATCACATGAACCTAAAAAAGCAAACGCCCCTTTTTCAGATGTAGTGCAAGTGGGGAATATGTATTTTCTATCTGGACAAATAGGAATGAATCAAACAACAAGAACTCTTGTAGAAGGAGGAATAGAGGCTGAAACTACTCAGACATTAGAAAATATAAAAGAAGTACTAGCACAACACGGAATGGATATGGGGCATGTAGTAAAAGCTTTAGTGATACTAGATGATATAGAAGACTTTACTACATTTAATGGGATTTATAAAACTTATTTACCACAAAAACCTGCTCGTACTACCTTTGCTGCCGAAGCATTAGCTGCTGGAGCAAAAATTGAAATAGAAGTAATTGCTGTAAAACCTTGAAGAAAAAGAAATACTACTTATTATTTTCATAAAAAAAAGGTTGCCTACTATAGACAACCTTTTTTTGATTTTTTTATGTGGTTATTTTGCAACTTTTATATCGGTAAAATATAATTTAAAATTTCCCTCTTTATCTGAGTGAGAAGTTGCAATATTTAAACCTTCAATTTTTTGATAATCTGAAAAAGAAGTCATCATAGATGGTTCTGCAGCGTTACCTTGTCTAAAGATCCAAGCATCTATGATGTAATTTTTATCATAATAAAAATCGTAGGCATCTCCAGGGGTATATCCTCCTTCGTTCCCATATAAAATAGTTAGTTTTTTTGTAGCATTTCCAGAATATGGAGACGTAGCAGTATCTTGAACAGTTATTTTTGTTCCTTCATCCCATACTAATTGATAGGGAGCTAATAGCCAAAATTTATCATTAATAAATCCTTGATCAGCTCTTTGTGAAGTACTGTCTATAGAGGCTCTATTGTAAGTAATTACTTGATCCCCACTAGTCATAGTAACATCGCCCGTTTTAGGCTTCCAAGACCAAGATCGTTTTGCTACATTTTTTCCATCACGATCTACATTAAATGTGAAATCTATTTGAGAAACATCTTTCCAATTTTTAAATCCATTTGCATAAGCGATATGCTCTGCCTCAGAAAGTTCTTTTTTTATTTCTTTAGTTGTTGTTTGCTCTTGCAGTGCAGAGGTGTTTTTTTCTTTAGTTATATCATTTTTACAACTGATACAAAATGCTATGGCAATAGCCGATAGAAAGATGGTTTTCATACAAATTTTATTTTTGGCAAAAATACTGAAAAAGAAAAGTATATGATCTCTATAAATGCAAAAGAGACTGTCTTTTTAGACAGTCTCTTTTTACTTCTAGTAGTATATGATGTTACTGTACAACAAGAGTGTTATCAGTTGATGTTGGGTTAAGAGGGCAGAAGTATACATACTCTCCTTTTTCTAATTTTGTTGGATTAGATTTTCCAGTTGTATTATTTTCAACAGCTGCAGTTACATAAGCAGTTTTGATGTGGTTTTCAGGGTTAGAAACATCTTGCCCTTTTTTAACCAATACAAAACCTACTTTGTGTCCAACGTTGTTATTATCAATTTCAAAAACATACGTTCCAGCAGAAACAGTGATTTGTTTTTGAGTAAATTCACCTTTAGTTTGTTCAAGAGTGATTTTCTTTGCAGGTCCATCTTTCATCATTTTATCTTGAGCTTGTGCTGCAAATGATACTGTGAAGATTAATACGAATAATGCAATTACTTTTTTCATTTTTTTTATATTTAATTGATTTATTTATTTACTTGTTATAATTATGCTACTGTAGTTTCTAATGCTTGTGCTACAGGAAAATCGATAGGTACTTGTGTTGTATTATGAATATAATTTGAAATAGTTTTTTCACCTACTAATACTATTGTATCTATTAAATTCTCTTTTGTCCATCCTGCATTTAAGAAGTTTCCGATTACTGCTTCTTCGGCACGTCCTCTATTTTCTGTAATGTTTTTTGCAAGTTTTGCTAGTACATCTAGTTTTGAATCAAAAGAAGCATTTCCAGCTCTTAATTCTAAAATTTCTTCATCACTAAACCCATTCATTTTTCCTATTGCAGTATGTGCAGATAAACAATAATTACAGGCATTTACTTCACTTACAGCTAGATTTACAACTTCTTTTTCCTTTGCTTTAAGTGATGTTGGTGAATTAGCAAATGTTAAGAAATTTGAAAGTGCGTTGTTAGAAAGTGCGTATGTCGCATATAAATTAGGTACAAACCCTAATGCTCCTTCTAAATTGTCAAATATACCTTGATTGGTTTCATTAACTTGATCTCTTGTTGGTACATTAAATGTGCTCATGTATTTATGTTTTATTTTAAAAATTAGTTGTTGATTTCAATAGTACAAAAATGTAGAAATAATACTCTTTTTAAAACCCCATTTCTTCCTTATTACTTGTCTATTTTCTTATTTTGTAATTATTAGAGGTATCTCTCTATCACAATAATAATCGTGCATATGTTTTTGAGAACAATATGTTTTTGAACTTATAGTGTTTATGAACTTTACTTTTCCTTTTCTGAAAATCTCAATGAGATTTAAGACAGATATATGTTTTGTTGCCATCTTTACTTTTGTTTGATGGCTTTGTCATGTAAAAAGATAACATCTTACACGAGATAGGTTGCCATATATTCCTTAGTGATTGTCGATAGTTCCCATGTTATGCTTTTGGGAATGTGTTGAAATATTAAACCCGAATAGCTATGTACTAATTAAGAGTTGATTTAATATTAACTTTCTATACA
>CAYYSK010000305.1:0-3537 GCA_964474345.1 uncultured Flavobacteriaceae bacterium | reverse complement strand
TCTGATCAAGTCCTGCACCTCCATATTCTTCTGGAATATAAGGCCCAAAAGCACCTATTTCTGAAAGTCCAGGGATAATAGATTTTGGGAACTCTGCATTTTGAGCAGCTTCTTCTATAATAGGTGATACATCTCGTTTTACCCAAGCACGGGCAGCATCACGTATAAGTTTGTGTTCTTCAGTTAAAAGATCGTCTAGATTGTAATAATCTGGAGCTTCAAAAAGATCTGGTCGCATGGTTTTATTTTTAGTAGTAGCAAATGTAACGAAAACGTTTTCTACCCCCCAAAAATCACTTCTACATTTTTAGGTAAAAATCTTTAACCAGTGCAGTATATTCTTTGGTGTATTCATGTCTTGTATGCTCAATAATAAGTTTCTGAGGGAGTACGCTTTCGCGAAAGCGTATAAACTCATCTTCTCCTATCTTCTCCAGAAGATATTCTATACGTTGAAATTCTAATAAACTTCTTTTTACAGGGCTTTCAGGATTTCCTTGTACATGAGTGATGCGAGTAGGAATCAAATGTGCATTTGAAGCAAGAATAATAAAATCTTTCTCTCTATGATGTGGTATAATTACTTGAAAACTGCCACTTTTAGAAAGTAATTTTGCAACAGCGCCTACAAGTAATTCAAAAGGCATGGCATTTTCAAATCGCGCTTGCTTTCTAGCTCCAGAGATAGGTTGCTCTTTATTAGAATACGCAAGTGAAGATTCATAAAATGGAGGATTAGAAACAATGAGATCATAGGTTTCTTCTATTTCTGTAGCATACTCATAAAGATGTGCGTGATAGCAAAAAAGTCGATCTCCCCAATTACTATTTTCGAAATTTTCTGTAGCTTGTTCATAAGCATCATCATCTAATTCTAAAGCATCTATGATTTCGGCAACACTACGTTGTGCAAGCATTATCGCTATAATGCCAGTTCCAGTTCCTATATCTAGAATCGAATGAGGTTGAAGCTCTAGAGAAGCCCAAGCTCCTAATAAGACGCCATCAGTGCCTATTTTAGCTGCACATCGATCTTGTGTTATAGAAAATTGTTTAAATTGGAAGGGAACGTTTGCCATATTATATAGGCTTACTATATGTATAAATCAATAAGCCCATCTGGTACATCTAGTAAGATGGTTTTTTCTTCCCGATCTAGTTTTTTAATAAAATCATCTATCATAGGGATGAGCACCTCTTTACCACTTCTATCGATTTCAAAAATAGCTTGAGCGGTTGTGTCATTAATCCCTTTGATAATTCCAATGTCGCCAAAGTTAGTATCAATGGCTGTATATCCTACAATCTCGTGATAATAGAATTTATCTCCGTCAAGTTTAGGTAACATATCAAGAGGAAGGTATAAATTGGCTCCTATAAGATCATCTGCATCTTCTTCTGTATCGATATCTTCAAATTTGAAACGTAGTAATGTAGATTTATGAAGTTGAGAAGATTCAATAAAAAATGGAACCAGATTTGGATTAAAATCCACAAATACTGATTCCATTTCTGTATACATTTCGGGTTCGTCTGTATCTAGTTTTGCTAGGAGTTCACCCTTGAAACTATATTTTCGTACGATTTTACCTAGATAGAAGCAGTCTTCTTTCTTCATCGCTAGAAAATATATTATTACTCTTCAGAGTCTGCTGCTGCTTCAGCAACATCAGCTGGCGCATCTTCTGCGTCTGCAACTACTTCAGGTTGCGCTGCTGCGATACGAGCTTCGTTTACAGCTTGCTCAGCCTTAAGAGCTTCTGCTTTTGCTTTTTCTGCAGCTTTAGAAAGATCTCCTTCCTTAGATGCAATTTTTGTTGCTTTTTCCTCTAACCAAGCATTGAATTTTTCTTCTGCTTGCTCTTCAGTAAGTGCCCCTTTACGTACACCACCAGCTAGGTGATTTTTAAGCATAGCTCCTTTATACGAAAGAAGACGCTTAGCAGTTTCAGTTGGTTGTGCACCATTCTGTAACCATTTTACAGATCCTTCCATATCTAATTCGATAGTTGCAGGATTTGTGTTTGGATTATAAATTCCTAACTTTTCTAAGAATTTACCATCTCTCTTTGAGCGAGCATCTGCCGCTACGATCCAGTAAAAAGGTTTTCCTTTTTTACCGTGTCTTTGTAATCTAATTTTAACTGACATAATTTGAATTAATTTTTGAGGTACCCGACCTCAGATTTAATTAGGCGTGCAAAGATAACACAATTTTTTAGCCTACATTACGTTATTTACTTTTTTATAGTACATTTGCTCTTAAACCTATTTATGTCATTATGAAACGCTTATTACCTATCCTACTATTGGCCTTATCGTTCTTTTCTTGCTCTAATGAACTTAGAGATAATAATCCCGCATTCCAAGGAGTAAGGGATAGTCTTCTCTTTAGATCTGCAGATAGCAGGGCTGTTTTTAACGATAACGGAAGCCTCCTTATTCAAGGGAATTCTGAAGCAGAAACACTTAATATACTGATCAATTCGGTAAATCAAAGTCAAGTTGAATTAGGAGGAGATAATCCTAATGTAAATATTGCATCTTTTACAGATGAATTTGGAAATATTTTCTCAACTGCATCTATGAATGCTGACGGACAAGTAAATTATCAAATTAATAGTGATAATACTGTCTCAGGAACATTTAACTTTACTGCATTGCGTAATGGTATTCAAGATACAATTACTTTTAGTCGAGGATTTATGTTTGGAATTCCAATTTTAACAGAATTAGGACAAACCCCAGATATAGGCTCTAATGACTCATTTACAGCTAGAGTTAATTCTGTAATATTTAACCCTACTGTGATTGCTTCTGTAGAATCCGGAAACTCACTTACAGTGGCTGGACAAACACAGCAAGCGTCTATATCAGTAGTGTTTCCTACAAATACGGTTCCAGGTACATATGATATGATAGAAGGAACAGATATTTTTGGGAGTTATAGAATTCTTGCAGATGCTATGGGCTTACCATCGCAATCAGGAACACTAACTATAGTAACAAATGATACAACAAATAGGGAAGTTTCTGGAAACTTCGTTTTTGAGGTTAATGGATTCTCAATTACAGATGGAGAATTTTCAGTAAGCTATTAGAATAATTTCATTTTAAAACATATACAAGTCTATTTAGATCTTGAAAAAAGGCTTCCATACGGAAGTCCTTTTTAGTGTATAACATTTAATAACTCCTAGATTAAAAGAGATGTTCTCTCTTAAGATTTTCCGTACATTCCTAGTTGTAAAATTACTCGAAGATGTACTTGATTTTTGATACTGAAACTACTGGATTACCAAAGAATTGGAATGCTCCTATAACAGATTCTGACAATTGGCCACGTGCTATACAAATTGCTTGGCAATTGCACGATGCTATGGGAAACGTTATTGAACATCAAGATTATTTGATCAAACCAGATGGATTTGATATCCCATATGATGCAGAACGTATTCATGGAATTTCTACAGAACTTGCAGCTCGTGATGGTATTTCGTTACAAGAAGTACTAGAAAAATTTAATATAGCCTTATC
>CAYYSK010000304.1:3242-3564 GCA_964474345.1 uncultured Flavobacteriaceae bacterium | reverse complement strand
GCCCTAGTAGTAAGTCTACTGCCATTCGTATATATTAATTAGAGGTGTTTTTCTTCCCGTAAAAATAAAGAGAGTGTTTGTCTATTGTAATATCAAAAACTTCTTCTATTGTTTTTTTAATAGCTTGAATACGAGGGTCGCAAAATTCAATAACTTCCCCATTTGATAATATTACATGATCGTGTTGTTTATCAAAATAGGATTTTTCATATTGTGCTTGTGTATTTCCAAACTGATGTTTGCGAACCAAACCACATTCTAATAAAAGTTCAATCGTATTGTAAAGTGTTGCACGACTTACACGATAATTTTTGTTTTTCAT
>CAYYSK010000304.1:0-3232 GCA_964474345.1 uncultured Flavobacteriaceae bacterium | reverse complement strand
ATAGAGAGACTCTATATCGAAGTGTTCATCGTTGTTGTATATTTCCTGAAGTATTGCATAACGTTCAGGAGTTTTACGATGTCCTTTTTTTTCTAAGTATGCTGTAAAAACATTCTTTACAACTTCTTGATCTTTGTTTATTGTAGTATTTACACTCATAGTGCTATTAAAGATGTAAAGTTACGGAATTATACTCGAGTGACTTTGTCTATTCCATTGATTTTTTTAAGATTCTCCATTAACTTTTTAAGGTGTTGTTTGTTTTGGACAATTACAGTGATATTTCCATTAAAAATACCTCCATTTGTAGTGAAGCTAATTCCTTTGATATTTACGTGCATGTGATCAGAAATTTCTTTTGTCACTTCATTAACAAGGCCAAGTACATCAATGCCAGTGAGAGTGATATCAACTTTGTGTCCTTCTGCACTTGAATCTATCCATTTTGCAAGAATAACTCGATACGCATATTTACTTCGTAATGAAATTGCATTGGGGCAATTGTTTGTATGAACTTTGATCCCTTCATTAATGGTTGTAAATCCAAATACGGGATCTCCTGGAATAGGGTTACAACAAACAGAAAACTTATAATCTAATTGTTGTTCATCAACTCCAAAGACTAAATCATCATATTTACTAGTAATCTCATCCTTATCTACATCTTCAACAGTATTTGGTTTTCTGATCTTATTCTTGAAAAAACTCACAAAGGCATTACTGCGTTGTGTAGCAAATTCTTTGATCATTTTATTATCTATAGTACCTATTCCAACTCTATAAAATAAATCAAGACTTGTATTTAATTTAAAATGAGAAACAAGCTCATTGATTGTTTTTTCGTTGAGTTGTATTTTTTGAGATTTTAACTTCCTAGCCAGTATTACTTTTCCATCTGCAGCAGTCTCTTTTTTCTCATCTTTTAATGAAGATTTGATTTTAGCTCTTGCTCTTGCTGTAGTGGCATAATCTAACCAGTTATTTGTAGGTTTGGCTTGATCTGAGGTTATAATTTCTACTTGATCACCACTTTTTAATTCGTGACTTAATGGAACCAACTTCCCATTAACTCTAGCTCCTCTTGTGTGTAACCCTACTTCGGTATGAACACTGAAAGCAAAATCTAATGGAGTAGCTCCTTTAGGAAGTGATTTGAGCTCTCCTTGCGGAGTAAACACAAATATCTCTTTATTGTATAGGTTGAGTTTGAAATTTTCTACAAAATCTACAGCATTAGTGTCTGGATTCTCTAGAGCTTCTTGTAGTCTATTAATCCACTCGTCTAAGCCATGATCTTCATCATCTCCTTGTTTGTATTTAAAATGTGCAGCGTATCCTTTTTCTGCAATTTCATTCATTCGTTCTGAACGTATTTGAACCTCTACCCACCTTCCTTTAAGTCCCATTACTGTAATGTGTAATGCTTCATAACCAGTAGATTTTGGAGAAGAAATCCAATCTCTTAAACGCGTGGGATTGGGTCTGAAATGATCAGTAACTATAGAGTATATTTTCCAAGCAAGAAACTTTTCATTTGCAACATCGCTTTTATATATAATCCTAATAGCAAACTTATCGTAAATCTCTTCAAAGCTGATGCCTTGATTTAAAATTTTACGACGCATGCTATAAATAGATTTAGGACGTCCTTTAATTTCGTAATTCAACCCTTCTAAACTTAAAGAATCTTCAATTACTTTTTTAAAATCACGGATATATTTGTCTTGTTCTTCTTTACTTTCTTTTATTTTGTCTTTGATGTCTTTGTAGACTTCAGGTTCTGTGTATTTAAGACTTAAATCTTCTAATTCTGTTTTAATGTTATAAAGTCCCATTCTATGAGCTAGTGGGGCATATATATAAAGTGTTTCACTAGAAATTTTTGCTTGCTTGTCAGATCGCATAGCATCCATTGTCTGCATATTGTGTAGACGATCTGCTATTTTTATAATAATTACTCGAGGATCTTCATTAATAGTTAATAGCATTTTTCTAAAATTCTCTGCTTGTAGAGAGACATCTCTATCTTTTTTAAGATTTGAAATTTTAGTAAGCCCATCAACAATACGTGCGACGGTTTCTCCAAAAATGCGTTCAATGTCAGCAAGTGTATAGTGTGTATCTTCTACAACATCGTGTAAGAGCGCAGAAGCTATTGAAGTAGCATCTAATCCTATCTCACTAGCTACAGTTTGCGCAACAGCTAATGGGTGAAAAATATAAGCTTCGCCAGATTTACGACGTTGATCTTTGTGTGCGTCTACAGCAATATTAAACGCTTTTCGGATCATTTTTTTATCCTCAGAGGTTAATGTCTGATAACTTATACGCAGTAATTTTTTATACTGGCGTGTCAGCTCTTTGTTTTCTGCTTCTATGTACTCTTGGGTCAGTTCCATATGAATAACTAATGTACTGCTTTATATGAAATAGACAAAGCAAAAAGTGTTCCCTTGTACATTTTGTCATATATAAAGTGTTGAAACTATAGATTATTTTACTAACATAAAAAAACGTAAGATGAATCCTCTATTTGTTATCTTCGTCACCAAAATAATTGTATGAGCATATTTTATGTCCTTATTGGATTGTTATTGTTGGTTGTAGGAGGTGAGTTTTTAGTACGCTCTTCAGTAGGATTGTCTTTTAAGCTTAAGTTGTCAAAAATGGTTATTGGCTTAACGGTTGTTTCTTTTGCAACTTCTGCGCCAGAATTACTTGTGAGTTTGCAAGCAGCCTATGATGGACTTTCTGATATAGCTTTAGGGAATGTCATAGGGTCTAATATTGCAAATATTGGTTTAGTATTAGGAATTACAGCGATTATTTCTTCATTAGCTGTAGATCGAGATTTTTACCGATTCAATTGGCCAATAATGATTTTGTTTTCTATAGGGCTTTATTTTTTGCTAAATAATGATAAACAACTCACACAAATTGAAGGAATAGGATTGGTAAGCTGTTTGATAATTTATCTTTTTATACTCATACGAAGAGCTAGGAAAAAGAAAGAAATAGATGAAGATGGTGTGGATGATGGTCTTGCTCAAAGTTCTTATTTTAAGATTGTTATTTGGTTAGCTATAGGAGGAGTGGCATTGTATTTTGGTTCAGAATGGTTGGTAAAAGGTGCTACTGAATTAGCAAAAGCAGTAGGGGTGAGCGATTACGTAATTTCTGTAACGGTAATAGCTATAGGAACTAGTGTTCCAGAATTAGCGGCTTCTGTTAT
>CAYYSK010000303.1:0-3585 GCA_964474345.1 uncultured Flavobacteriaceae bacterium | reverse complement strand
GCTATTTGAGCTGCTGTAAATTTCATGTGTCGCAAAAATAACAAAAAACTTAGTCTTTAGGTTTGGGGTAACAGATATAGTTTTTAACGACTTCCTTAGTTAAGGATTTTAAGCTTAGTTGATCACTTGCTTTTACTACATCTACAAGCTTTCCATTAGATAAAAGTATATTAATTCCACCTTGTGTATAATTATATCCTTGGTTTGAAATTTCTCCCGTAAAAACAAAGTAGGATGCTTCATACTCAGTAATTGAATAACGTGTTACTAATGCATCTATATGTTTCTGTTTCTTTTCTTCTGAAAATGCCTTTTTACGAATCTTTACTTTTAATAAATCTCTATTAATAATAGCCAATGACAATTCCTTTAAAACAAAATCATCTACTTGACACCATTCTTTCATAGCTGAGACAATATCATAGTCATCTAGTTTTGAAAACGTATCCAACGATTCCTTAAAATTATCTTGATTGATTTTATTTTTCAGAAAGAACGATAGCGCCTTACTTGCAGGGAGGTTTTTCCCTTGATGTGATAGTTCTTTGGCTCTTTTTAAAACACGTGTAATCAATTGCTCTGCGACAACACCTGTTTTATGTAAATACACCTGCCAATACATCAAACGACGTGCTACCAAAAATTTCTCTACAGTATACACTCCTTTTTCTTCTACAACCAACTGATCGTCTTTCACATTCAACATAGCAATGATGCGATCTGTATTTATATTTCCTTCAGCCATTCCCGTATAAAAACTATCTCTTTTTAGATAATCTGTACGATCCATATCTAGTTGTCCAGAAACAAGCTGATTTAAAAAAGTACGTGCATATGTACCATTAAATATTTGAAGTGCTAGCGTTAAACTTCCGTTAAACTCTCTATTTAAAGCTTCCATAAATGCAATCGAAATTTGCTCATGATGCACTTCTTCTATGATACTATGCTCCATCGCATGAGAGAATGGGCCGTGCCCAATATCGTGTAATAATATAGCTATACCTGTTGCCTCTTCTTCTTCTTTAGATATCTGAATCCCTTTGTTTTTAAGGGTTATTAATGCTTTTTGCATAATATGCAAACACCCTATCGCATGATGAAAACGCGTGTGATGCGCTCCTGGATATACGAGATAGGATAATCCCATTTGAGTGATACGTCGTAGTCTTTGAAAATACGGGTGCTGGATAAGATTAAAAATAACGCCATTAGGTATGGTAATAAAACCATAAATAGGATCGTTAATTATAGTAACTTTGGTAGGCTGTTCAGTCACAGATAGAATTAAAAATTTTAAACAAATATACCACTAATCAAACTAGCTTTTAACAATGCTTTTTTAGCTTTCGCGAAAGCGTATAAACACCACACAAACTACATGAACAATATCAACATACTTTGGGTCGATGACGAAATAGATCTACTAAAACCACATATTATATTCTTAGAGAAGAAAAACTATACTGTCACTACTTGTACTAGTGGTACTGAAGCTATAGAAATTATAGATGAACAAAATTTTGATATTGTATTTCTGGATGAAAATATGCCTGGACTTACAGGTCTAGAGACATTGAGCGAAATTAAGAACAAAAGAGAAAGCGTTCCTGTAGTGATGATTACAAAGAGTGAAGAGGAATATATTATGGAGGAAGCTATAGGTTCTAAAATAGCAGATTACCTCATCAAACCTGTAAATCCAAATCAGATTTTATTGAGTCTTAAAAAGAACCTTGATCACAGTCGTTTGATATCTCAAAAAACCGCTTCTTCTTATCAGCAAGAATTTCGTAAAATCGCGATGGATCTCTCTATGGTAAATTCATATGAAGAATGGTCTGAGTTATATCAAAAGCTTATTTATTGGGAAATGGAGCTTGAAACCATTGAAGATCCTAGTATGTTTGAGATTTTAGAGTCTCAAAAAACAGAAGCCAATAATCAGTTTTGCAAATTTGTAGATAAGAATTACTCAGATTGGTTTGGATCTCATGAAGGTCCTGTCATGTCGCATACGTTATTTAAAGAAAAGGTGGTTCCTGAATTAAAAAAAGGAGAACCTACGCTGTTTGTAGTCATCGATAATTTACGTTTTGATCAATGGAAAGCATTTGAACCACATCTTAATAGCTACTACAAAAAGAAAGAAGAAGATACCTATTATAGTATTCTCCCTACCGCAACTCAATATGCGCGTAATGCTATTTTTTCTGGCTTAATGCCTAGTGAGATGAAAAAAAGACACCCAAACTATTGGTTAGATGATACAGAGGAAGGTGGAAAAAACATGCATGAAGCTGACTTTTTAAGAGAACAGCTTAAGCGTTTGCATCTTGATATCACGTGGGAATATCATAAGATTACAAACCTTAAAAATGGAAAAAAATTAGCCGATAATTTTAGGTCACAAAAAGGCAATGATCTTACAGTTGTAGTCTATAATTTTGTAGACATGCTCTCTCATGCCAAAACAGAGATGGAAGTGATTAAAGAGTTAGCTAGCAATGATAAGTCTTACAGATCACTTACTGAGAGTTGGTTTAAAAACTCTCCGTTACTAGAGATGATACAACAAGCGCAACAAATGGGTTTTAAGTTGATCATTACTACTGATCACGGAACTATTAATGTAAAGAATCCATCAAAAGTAATTGGAGATAAAAATACAAGCTTGAATTTACGCTATAAAACTGGGCGTAGTTTGACCTATGAAGATAAGGATGTTCTTGCTGCAAAAGATCCTAGAACGATTCATTTACCTAGTATTAATATGAGTAGCTCGTTTATTTTTGCAAAGAGTGACTTGTTTTTTGCCTATCCAAACAATTACAATCACTATGTAAGTTATTATAGAAATACGTATCAACATGGTGGTGTTTCTTTAGAGGAAATGGTGATTCCTTTTGCGGTGTTAGAGCCTAGGTAGTAAACGACCTTGGGGCAAGCTCACGAGGCATTTATACAAAACTGAATTTTAATTTCGAGGCAAGCCTCGGGGTATTAAACCCTTTGACGGCGCCAATAAAAATAGAGTAGTACTCTATTTTGTTTTATACTAAATCAAGGTATTGAAAATGAGAACCTGAATCAAGTTTGGGTTGACGCAGGAATTTCTTCTCTCTTCTTAACACAACATACTAGATAAAAGTAAAACGTCATTCTGAATTCATTTCAGAATCTCAACAATAATAGTATCCTACTAGGATACTAAAACGAGTTCCTTCTCCCCCAGAGAGAAGGTTAGGATAAGGGTGAAAGTCTCTTCATAAAATAAGAAACCGTAATGCCTGTCACTCTCTTAAAGTGATTGGTAAACGATCTAGTATTTGAAAAACCTACGTCACTAGCAATCGCTTCTATCGTATAGGATCGAAATTTAGAATCATCCTGTAATTTATAAATCGCGTAGTGAATACGTAAATCACTTATATACGTAGAAAAATTAGTATTCTTTACTGAGTTTATATATTTTGACAAATACGAAGAATTGGTTTCTATAGATTGAGCTAGTGACTTTAACGTGATACTATTAACATAGCGGCAATATAATTAGATTAATAGGGGTGTAATTTGTATATTTCT
>CAYYSK010000302.1:0-3605 GCA_964474345.1 uncultured Flavobacteriaceae bacterium | reverse complement strand
CGAAAACTTATAAAACAAAAATCCCGACCAGCTATTGATCGGGATTTTATAGTTGGATTAATTCTAAGTATTAACTACGCGTCCATCCTGTTCTCCAAGAATCGTAATCAGTTCCAGCTCCATTTCCTATTCCTGTAAAGAAATCTGCATCTGTAAAAGCAGCATTTGTATCATTCTTTAAATTAAGAATAACATCTGTAAAGTTAATATCTGTTACAGAAGTGTTTCCGTTTAGTACACCTACTCCAGTTTCATCATCATCAAGATCATATCCTTCTGCAAAACCGTCAATTAATACATTTGTAAATACGGCTCTTGTTCCAGCTCTTAAACGTATAGCTTCATTTTCGTTAGAAGAACCAAGTCCTACAATAGTAAGATTATTAATAGTAGGAGCAGACCAAAATACAGGATTAGAATTGTTTCCTATATCAGTATTAAATCCATCACCTTCTATTCCTTTATCGTGAGATTGTCTGTGCTCTACATATACATCTGTAAGTGTTCCTGTAAACCCTTCTGTCCAATCTATAGAATCATCTTGAGACCCAACAACAGATACATTACTAGCATTTACAGTGCCTCCAAAAAATTCAACACCATCATCGGCTCCTTCAAACGCTTGAATGAATTCAATAGTGGTACCATTACCTACACCGTAAAAAGAGAATCCGTTATTTTCTGAAGCAGCATCTGCAGCTCCTCCAGAAAACTCGATACGTAGATAACGTATGATTCCTGAATCGTCATTTGCATCACTTCCTCCATATGGAAGTTGTCCTATTTCTGAAGTAGATGATCCTCCATTTACAACAGAATTGATAGGTGCTCTACCTAAAACAATCAATCCTCCCCAATCTCCAGGATTTGGTGTTGCAGAGTTTGATGTGAATACAATTGGATTAGATGAAGTTCCTTCAGCATTAATTGTTCCTCCTTGAAGAACAGCAACATATACGTCAGAACCTATAGCCGCTCTTACAACAACGCCTGGATTAATAGTTAAAGTAAAACCTTCAGGTACGATTAAAGCAGACTCAAGTAAATACTCAACTCCAGTAAGTAATTCAAGATCTTCAGTAAGTGTTCCTCCAATAACATTAGACGTTGGATTACTAGGACCTCCTCCTTCATTATTGATGGTAACACCAACTGTGTCATCTGCGGCACAACCTACAAAAAGAGCAGTAGCTGCAAAAAGGCTAAAAATAAGATTTTTTGTTTTCATTTTTGTTTTTTAGAAATTGATTGTTCGTTTTATGAATTATGATTAAAATTTGTATTTGAATTGTAACCCAATATTTACCCCTCTCTTATAGCTAGATAAAGCAACATCTCCATCTACTGTGTTTTCACGTACACGCTCTATGGTAGGGTTTAATAAGTTTTTGGTACTTAGGTTTAATTCCATGCTCTCTCCTATATTGTTTTTCCATACAAAATCAAGTGTAGGAACTCCTTTTTCTACAATATTGGTAAGTTGACCAGATCCTAAGGCATCTATACGGTCTGAGAAGTATGAGAATACAAGGTTTGCTTTAGGTTTATAATTTCCAAAAGTTGGTGTATAGCTTACGTCCGCATTGATCAAGAATGGCGATGCTCCTTGTAAATTGTCAGAATCTCTATCAAAGTTGGTGTTAAACGTCCCCGTAACATCCTTAAGATCTTGGTTTGTGTACGTATATGTAATGTTCATTCCTGCAGAAACAAGACTTTCTTCTTCTATGTCTAAAAGAAGTGCTTTGCGAGCTTCTAATTCTAAACCAAATACTTCTGCTTTGTCTCCTGTTCTGAAAAAACGTTGTGTTCCTGTAGCATCATTTGCAGAGACTAAGTTTACAGGATCATTAATTTGTTTGGCGAAAGCGGCCAAAGAAAATACTTGTCCGCGTTCAAAGAACCACTCATATTTCAGATCGACATTAATGATAGAAGAAAAAGCAGGGTCATTTAATAAGTCTGGATTACCACCTACACGGTCTACTACATTTTCATATACAAAAGGAGCTACTTCTTTAAATTCAGGATTTGACACTGATCTACTCATAGAGAAACGTAGATTTTGATCATCCTTTAAAGCGTACTTTATATTTAAACTAGGTAAGAAAAAAGTTTCTGATGCTTGGTTACTTCCTGGGTTATTAAATGCAAGGTTGATTACATCATAAGTAATGTCTTGATTAAACTGTTCTACACGTAATCCTGGAACAATAGTCCATTTATCTCCATACTTATATACTGCATCTGCATATACTGCGTGAATATTAAGTTCTCCTTCATAGGTGTTTTCTAATTGCCCAGGAAGGTTTTCTGTTCCTAGCCCTTGTGATGGGTCTAGCGGTCTAAACACACTTGTGTTGAAAACAGTTCCAAGATTGTCTGCACTGAAGATGGCATCAAAATTAGTAACATCTGTTACCTCAGTATTAGGCTCTATAATATCATACCCAAAACGTTGGTTATCAAAAGAACGTTTTTTTGAACGGCCGTTGTATCCAAAATTAAAAGAAAGTGTTTCTGATGATTCATAGCTAACGTTAATGCGTCCATTGATTTCATCGTCATCAATATTTTGAAAATAACGTTGGTTATCAAAAACGACATTACTAAATAAGCTTGGATTTGTAGATGGATCATTATCTAGAGCAAGATCAAATCGCTCTAAAGTAACACGCTTACGATCTGGCTGGCGTGCTAATACTTTATTGTATCCAACTCCATAGTCTATTTTTAATTTTTCGTTTAAACGACTTGTACCTGTGATTTGATTTACATAGATCATGTCTTGTTCAAACTGATTGTTTTGCGTAAAGAACCCTTGATCTGTATTTAAGATGGCGTTACGGTTTTGACCATTACCGCTTATTCCAAAACGACCTATTTCATCTGTAGCATCGTTTATAAAAAGAGAGTTGAATTTAATTTTGTGATCTCCATTAATGCGGTATACAATATTTGTAAGTGCTGTTGTTGTTCGGCTATATTCAAATTCTTCAGAGTCAGGATATATGGTATTAGCAAGAGCTGTGTAGTTTGCGGCTTGTCCTCTTCGGTATTCATAGTTGCTTCCAAAAGAAGCTGTTGCAAATACACTTAGTTTAGACTCTTCTCCTATATCCCAAGACTTCCCTCCAGAAATTGATCCAGAAAGCCCTGTAGTTCCATCTGTAGCAATAGGGTCTACTCCGTGTGATAAGATCACAGCAAATGGATCATTACGATATCTATTATAGAAACCAAAAAATCCTGTCCCTTCACTTTTTACAAAATTTTCACCTACAGATCCTGTGTTTATTGTTGTGCCTAA
Organism: uncultured Flavobacteriaceae bacterium; assembly: GCA_964474345.1. Classification (GTDB taxonomy): domain Bacteria; phylum Bacteroidota; class Bacteroidia; order Flavobacteriales; family Flavobacteriaceae; genus Dokdonia. The sequence continues at coordinate 295 of CAYYSK010000302.1, read as the reverse complement.
GTCTACATCTATAAATGCATCTCCACTATGTTCTTTTGATTTAATGTCTACATTACCTGCTGCAAAATCTCCATAAAAATTGGCAGCGTATGTTTTGCTTATACCAATATTTTGAATAACATCAGAAGAGAAAAGACCTAAATCTAAGTTTTTCTTGTCAATATTATTAGAAGGTAATGGAAGTCCATTGTAGGTAGTATTTTGATAACGATCTCCAAGACCACGTACATATACATTCCCTCCGCCTTCTTGTTTTGAAATACCTGAGATTTTGGTAACTGCTTCTCCCGCATTG
>CAYYSK010000301.1:0-3671 GCA_964474345.1 uncultured Flavobacteriaceae bacterium | reverse complement strand
GTGAAACATACTCATCTCAAGAAAACAGATTACAAGTATCTGATTTGAGTAATGGAATATATATTCTTGAAATAATAGATGCTGTCACAAATACAACAACAGCAAGAAGATTTATAAAAAGATAAGGGTTCGTAATTAATCCTTGTTTATGATTGGTTGGGAAAAGGCCATCAAATTTGATGGCCTTTTTATAGTATTAAATATAATATACGTATCACCTAAGTACATTAGAACAGGATATATATAACTCAAGAGAATAGATTACTAGTATCTGGTTTGAGTAATGGGATATAGTATATTTTAAAAATAAATAAGACTGTTATAAATATAATAACAGTGAGAAGATTTATAAAAAGATAAGGGTTTGTAATTAACTCTTGTTTATGATTGGTTGGAAAAAAGGTCGTCAAACTTGGCGGCCTTTTTTATGTGTGATTCTCAATTGAAATTATTTACTATGAAGGTGTTTTATTTAATCTTTAGCAAATAACTGGTTATCATCTTTAAAGGCTTTAAATTCCAATGCATTTCCGCAAGGGTCATAAAAAAACATGGTAGCTTGTTCACCTACTAAACCTTCAAATCGGATATAAGGTTCAATGATAAAAGTGATGTGAGGAGTTATCGCTTTCGCGAAAGCGTGAAAATCATTCCAGGTAAGTACAACCCCAAAATGAGGTACAGGAACTGCCTTTCCATCTACTTCATTATGATGATCTTCAATAGCACTTTTTTCTTTATAATGAATCACAAGCTGATGTCCAAAAAAATTAAAGTCTACCCAATGATCACTACTTCTACCTTCTTTCAATTGTAAGATATCTCTATAAAAAACTCTAGCTTTTTCTACATTATCTACAGGAATGGCTAGATGGAATGGTCTTAGATTGCTCATGAAAATTATTGTTTTATGAATTCGATGATATGATTACGTACCTCATCTTGGTATAAAGAATGTCCAAGGCCTGAGGTTTCTATGTAGGTACTATTTTTCCAATTTTCATGAATTCCTCTAGAAGCTTCGACAGGTGTTATTTTATCATATATATCATGGATAATTAATCCAGGGACATCAATTGATTTTGCAAAAGTATACCCAGAAAATTCATCAATGGAAAATCCAAAACGTTGTTGTACAAGCTGATCTATACCTTTCATGACAATATTTTTCATGCTTAAAATTGCTTGATAATCTTTCATGATTTCAGAAAGCTCTGAAGGGGCTCCAAGACTTACTAGTTTCTTTATATATTCAGGTTGGTGTTTATAGTAATGAAAAATGGTTGTCAAAGCACCTACAGAATGCCCTATATGAAAGCTTGGTTTGTAATGTTGTGAGACAATCTCAAGACTTTCTGTATATAATGGAACATTTAAAATTTTTCCAGAAGAATTTCCATGAGCTGGTGCATCAAAAGTAATGATGTTATATTGATGTTTTTGTAACACTTCTATAAGTCTCCACCATCTATGTGCGTTACTCTCCCATCCGTGTATTAATAATACAGTAGGGCCTTTTCCTTTCCAATGATACGTTTGTACGGTAACAGTATCGTTTACTTTAAGTTGTTTCTCTTTTGCAGCATTTAAAAAAGCTTTTTGACCTTCTTTTATACGACCTCCTCTAGGGGTGCAAAATACCAAAAAGGCTTTTCTAGCTGCTGCTTTTTTTGACCAAAGCGACATCATATTGATTTGAGAACCAATAATTTTAGGAAGTATTTTAATAAGTAATTTCTTCAAGATTATGCGTCTTCTCTATGTACAGTATTTGGTGAAAATGCAGGAGTGCAAATTGCAATATATTCACATTCTTGGTCAAAAGGATTACTATACTGTATTCTAGTGTTTTTATTAATTTTAATAGATTGCCCTGCTTCTAGAATAACGGTTTCTCCATCAATTATAAATTGTTTTTTACCTTTAATAATATAAGTATATTCATCAAATTCAGGAGTTTGAAAAGGTTCACTCCACCCTGAAGGTGCAATCATGTGCGCAATACTAATGTCTGTATTACCATCTGTAGCACGTCCCCAATGTTCTGCTATATGTTTTCCATCATTTGTAGGAACTATAAATGGAGAATTTTGTGTTTGATATGATTTTTTCATTTACTTCATTCTTATAATTAAAGAGGCCAAGCAAACATGTAACGTTTTATAGGGGCTTCTCCGGGAATTTGTGCAGGTTCTAATCTATTGCTTGTACTAAATCGCACTTCTGAGGACAAGTGTTTCTTATCAATAATGAAATAGGTTTCACTTTCTTTTACAGAAACAATGATGAAGTCTATCATATTTGCTACTCTTTCTACAGTATATGCTACTTCTATATCCTTGTAGGTGCTTTTTAAAGAAATACCTTTGTCAGTAGTATATCGATCATCAAAAAATTGAATATGATCAATAATCTCTTTATCTTCTTCTTTGATATAAAGCTTCATTAATTCTTTACCTCCTTTTTCAAACAAGATAAAACTGTTTTCTTTTTTAACTAAGCTGTCGTTTACACCACTATACAGTGTTTTAAGTTCGCTCGCTTTAGTTGATTTAGTTAATGCTCCTACAGCAGTATTTGTAATTAAAAAAGTAGTGTCTTTTTTACAAGAGATAACACAAAGTGTAAATGATAATAGTAGTATAATATAGGTGCGATTCATGAATGGATTTTATAAAATTATTTAAGCATTTTTCCTAGTATACCAAAGACACCACGTATTACTGTGGCACTAGTTAGTACCTTAATGATTGCTTTTGATGTAGCGCTTTGAGTCGTTCGTTTTGAACCTTTTCCGCGAGAGCTAGAACTTGAGCGAGAAGATTTTGCACGCTCTTCTTTTGCTTTAGCCTTTGCCTCTTCCTCATTAGCTTTTTCTATTTTCTTATTTAATAATTCATATGCACTATCTCTATCGACAACTTCACTGTATTTTTTCACCAATTTTGAACCTGTATTAATAGCGTCTAGTTCTTGTTGTGTGAGGATATCCATACGTGACATAGGAGCTCGCAACATAGTTGCAGCAAGTGGAGTAGGACGTCCTTTTTCGTCAAGAGCAGAGATTAATGCTTCTCCAATTCCTAACGAGGTTAAAACCGTTTTGGTATCGTAATACGGTGAGTCAGGATAATTCTCGGCAGTAAGTTTTATGGCTTTACGATCTTTTGCTGTAAAGGCACGGAGTGCATGTTGTATTTTTAACCCTAACTGACTTAAGACACCTTCAGGGATATCTGTAGGGTTTTGTGTGACAAAATACAACCCGACTCCTTTTGAACGAATTAATTTTACAATGCTTTCTATCTGATTATGTAATGCTTTAGAAGCTTCCTTGAAAATTAAATGTGCCTCATCTAAAAAGATAACAAGTTCTGGTCTATCACTATCTCCTTGTTCGGGAAATGTAGAATAAATCTCAGCAAGTAAGCTTAACATAAACGTAGAGAATAAACCTGGACGGTCTTGTATATCAGTAAGACGTACAATATTAATGATTCCTCGACCATCTTTAGTAACTCGCGTAAGGTCATCTGTGTCAAAGGACTTTTCTCCAAAGAAAATATCGGCCCCTTGTTGCTCTAATTCTACAATTTTACGAAGTATAGAACCTGAAGATGCAGGAGAGATGCGGCCATAATTTTCTTCAATATCTTTCTTTCCTTCATTGG
>CAYYSK010000300.1:0-3676 GCA_964474345.1 uncultured Flavobacteriaceae bacterium | reverse complement strand
AGTATCCCAAAACCCAAATAGTAGTATGAGTCATCTAGATACTTACGAAACAGAACTCTCTTTTCAAGCCGATCGTCGCAGGGCAACGGTCGCATTTATCAAAATTGCAAGTGATTTATGGTATGATAAATCCATAGAGCTAGTACTTTTCAGAAATCAACTTATAGATAGAAATGTAAGTGAAATTTTAGATTTACATGAATATGCTGGTGCTTTTGTAGGGAAGCCTATCTCTATTTTTGATAGTGTAGAAATTGCTCAAGCAATAAAAACACTAGAACTTCCTCCTGCCAAACTTGATATTGGTAAATTAACCTATGAATATCATCTTGAAGAAGATCATGTAAATGCCACTGCATTTGTTGCAAAAAAATTAAATCCAGCAAAAGCGAGTAATGACATCACTCCTAAAGATGTTGTGCTTTATGGATTTGGACGTATAGGTCGTTTGCTAGCGAGAGAACTTATGACTCGTACAGGTAAAGGAAATCAGTTACGCTTAAGAGCAATTGTTACTCGTGGTACTATAGATGCTACCGTATTAGAAAAAAGAGCATCACTTCTTAAAAGTGATTCTGTACATGGCGATTTTGCTGGTACTGTTTCTGTAGATGTAGAAAAGAGTGCACTAATTATTAATGGAACTACCGTACATATTATAAGTGCAAACGCTCCAGAAGATATCGATTATACTACATACGGAATAGATGATGCTCTTATTATAGACAATACAGGGGCTTTTAGAGATAAAGAAGCTCTAAGTAGGCATCTTGCTGCAAAAGGAGCTAGTAAAGTATTACTGACAGCACCTGGGAAAGGAATACCAAATATCGTACACGGTGTAAACCACGAAGAGCATAATCCTGATGAAGTATCTATTTTCTCAGCAGCATCTTGTACAACAAATGCAATTACTCCTATCTTAAAAGCTATGGATGATTCTTTAGGTGTAAAATCTGGACATTTAGAAACAATACACGCATATACAAACGATCAGAACCTCGTTGACAATATGCATAAAAAATATCGTAGAGGAAGAGCTGCTGCTCTTAATATGGTAATTACTGAGACAGGAGCCGGAAAAGCTGTAAGCAAAGCACTTCCGTCTTTTGAAGGAAAATTAACTTCAAATGCAATACGTGTTCCTGTTCCCAATGGATCATTAGCAATCTTAAATTTAGAGTTAGAAAAGGAAACAACTATTGAAGATTTAAATGCAACTTTAAAAAAGTATGCATTAGAAGGGAATCTTGTTGAACAAATCAAATATTCAATTGACAATGAGCTTGTATCTAGTGATATTGTAGGTTCATCTGCTCCTAGTATCTATGATAGTAATGCAACAATCGTAAGAACCGATGGCAAAAATGCGCTATTGTATGTATGGTATGACAATGAATATGGATATAGTCATCAAGTAATTAGACTTGCAAAATACATTTCTAAAGTAAGACGTTATACATATTATTAATAGTATTTTTCTTTGCTATTAAAAGCTCAAAGAAACACAAATTTAAAAGCTCACTTTTATAAAAGTGAGCTTTTATTTTATAAAGAATAAACCAACTCTCCCTTTTTAATCGTATCTAAGTTGATTATTTCTAGTATTTTTGTTTACAAACAAACCAAGAACTAGTCATTTATTAATATATTTTGACTAAATACCCTATTAACCCATGAGAAAAACAATACTTCCTCTGGTAATCCTATACTTTGGTGTATTATTAAATGTACAAGCCCAAGTTCCGCAAACAGAAATTACTCCCCCTAAAAATGTTATAGAACAATATGACCAAGTCATAGAGTCAAGCGGTAATTACAATAATGGCGCAAAACGATACAAAGTTATTGAGCGACCAAAACTAGAGCGCTTTAAAAAACAACTTTCTGATAGCGTAACAAGTTTAAAATCTAAAATCAGTACACTTAATAAGCGCATAGACGATCAAACCTCTGAGATTTCTAGTTTAAACACAAATCTTTCTAGCACACAAAAGAATTTAGAAAACACAAATCTTGAAAAAGATAGTATGAATTTTTTTGGATCTCAAATGAGTAAAGGAAGTTATCAAACCATGATGTGGACTATTGCTGCCGTTTTACTTCTTGGATTACTTTTATTTATATTTAGATTTAAAAATAGTAATACATTAACACGTCAAGCAAAACGTAAACTAACAGAATTAGAGCTTGATTTTGATGATTATAAGAGAAAAGCACTAGAAAAAGAACAAAAACTAGGAAGACAATTACAAGATGAACGCAATAAGCTAATAAAAGCGACAAAAGGATAAATAGCCTTAACATAAGCATCCATTTTATTTAAAAATCTGTACTTTCGAGTATAGGTTTTTTTATGCATATACGACAAGCAACTATACACGATTTAGAACTTTTAGTTCCATTGTTTGAAGAATATCGTATTTTTTACAGACAATCTCCAGATAGCAATAAGGCACATTTCTTTCTTAAAGAACGTCTTGAACATAACGAAAGTTTGATATATCTCGCTTTCGCGAAAGCAAATTCAGATAAGGCTATAGGTTTCACACAACTTTACCCTATTTTTTCTTCTATAAGTATGGAACGCATGTATATTTTAAACGATTTATTCATAGATCCAAATCATAGAAATAAAGGTGTCGGACAAGCTCTTATTAATGCCGTAAAGGATTTATGTATAAAAGAAGAACAAAAAGGAATTGTCATACAAACTGAAACTACAAATCCAGCACAACATCTTTATGAACGTCTAGAATTTACAAAAGACCCAGATTTACATTATTTTTGGGCCACTAAATAATTAATCAAAAAGAGAATAATCGTTTTGTCATAAACAGGCACTAACGTTATAAAAAATAAGCAAATTCTTTTATGCGCATAGATATTATCACTGTTGTACCTGATTTATTAAAGAGTCCATTTGAGGCTTCTATTATGCAGCGTTCTATTGCCAAAGGACTTGTTGATGTTCAATTCCATAATCTTAGGGATTATGTAACAGATAATTATAAACAAATTGACGACTATCAATTTGGAGGTGGAGCTGGTATGGTAATGATGATAGAACCTATAGATAAGTGTATCTCAAAACTTAAATCTGAACGTGAGTATGATGAAGTTATATATATGACTCCAGATGGTGAAACACTTCATCAAGGTATGGCAAATACTATGTCATTAAAGAAGAATATTATTATACTTTGCGGCCATTACAAAGGTGTAGATCAACGGGTACGTGATCATTTTATCACCAAAGAAATTTCTGTAGGAGACTATGTATTAAGTGGCGGAGAGCTTGGAGCTTTGATATTATGCGACGCTATAATACGATTAATTCCTGGAGTATTAGGAAATGAAACTTCTGCACTTACAGATAGTTTTCAAGATGGATTACTTGCTCCGCCTATATATACACGACCTGCCGAATATAAAGGTTGGAAAGTTCCAGAGTTACTCACTAGTGGTAATTTTCCAAAGATAGAAGCATGGCGTGAAGAACAAGCTTTTCAACGTACTAAAGAGCGTAGGCCAGATTTACTGGATAAAGATTAATTTCTTGTAGTTCACAATACCTGTTTATTTAATAGTAATTTTTAATCTACAAATTTTAATATTAAGTACGCTTTCGCGAAAGCATATAACAAAAAAGTCCTCTCAATATTGAGAGGACTTT
>CAYYSK010000299.1:0-3677 GCA_964474345.1 uncultured Flavobacteriaceae bacterium | reverse complement strand
TATAATGGAGCTTATAAAGCATCAAAAGGGATGCTAGATGAGTTTGGTCCAGACCGTGTTATTGATACACCTATTGCCGAACTTGGCTTTGGAGGTATTGGTGTAGGAAGTACGATGACTGGCTGTCGTCCTATTGTTGAGTATATGACATTTAACTTCTCTCTAGTAGGAATAGATCAAATCATAAACAATGCTGCAAAAATCAGACAGATGTCTGGAGGACAATTTCCTTGTCCTATTGTTTTTAGAGGGCCTACTGCTTCTGCAGGGCAATTGGGAGCTACGCATTCACAAGCTTTTGAAAACTGGTTTGCAAATACACCAGGACTTAAAGTCATAGTTCCTTCTAATCCCTATGATGCAAAAGGACTCTTAAAAGCTGCTATTAGAGATAATGATCCAGTAATTTTTATGGAGTCTGAACAAATGTATGGTGATAAAGGAGAAGTGCCTGATGGAGAATATGTATTACCTATAGGTGTGGCAGATATTAAAAGAGAGGGTACAGATGTAACGATCGTTTCTTTTGGAAAAATCATAAAAGAAGCCTACAAAGCAGCAGACGAATTAGCGAAAGAAAATATTTCTTGTGAAATTATAGATTTACGTACTGTACGTCCAATGGATCATAAAGCTATTATGGATTCTGTCAAGAAAACAAATCGTCTTGTAATTCTTGAAGAAGCATGGCCATTTGGTAATGTTTCTACAGAAATTACGTACCAAGTACAGGAACAAGTTTTTGATTATTTAGATGCACCTATTATAAAAATTAATACAGCAGATACACCAGCTCCTTATTCTCCAGTTTTGTTAGAAGAATGGTTGCCTAATAGCAATGATGTAATAAAAGCTGTTAAAAAAGTACTATACAGATAATCTTAACGTTAACGATATTATACTGATATACTGAGCTTCATTAATATTACATTAATGAAGCTTTTATTTTATTTATGAATACATATAGAATACTATTACTCGTACTGTTTTTTCCTTTTATCATGGTCTCTCAGACCAAAGTAAGTGGTATCGTTTATGATGAGCAGAATAACCCTGTTCCATTTGCAAATGTGATTTATGTAGGGTCTAATGAAGGAACTATTACAAATGAGAATGGCCGCTTTTACCTAGAATCAGAAACTACCTGGGAAAAAATCCGTATTTCTTTTATAGGGTTTACAGAAAAAGAAGTGACGCTGACTTCTAGAGTAAATTATGATATGAAAATCATACTTCCTCAAGAAGCTGCAGCTATAGATGAAGTATTTATTTATTCAGGAAAAACATCTAAGAAAAATAATCCAGCTATTGATATTCTTCGAAAGATTTGGACTCGAAAAAAACAAAATGGTCTTCGTCAGTTTAAACAATATGAATACGATAAATATGAAAAAATTGAGTTTGATCTTAATACAATTGATAGTGCATTAATTAATAGTCGTCTTTTTAGAGGGATGGAATTTATTTTTGATCAGACAGATACCTCTAGAGTTACAGGAAAAACGTATTTACCCATTTTTGTAAACGAAGCGGTTTCAAAAGTATATGGTGATAATGAATCTAAAAAAGAAAAAGAAGACTTACTTGGTAATAAGAATAGTGGATTTAATGAAAACCAAACCATTATTGGTTTTGTAAAAGATCTGTATAATGATTATGATGTATATCAAAACTATCTTAAGTTTTTTGACAAGACATTTACAAGTCCTATAAGCCGAACAGGAATACAGACTTATAATTATGTCTTAGCAGATAGTGCTTATATTGATAATAAATGGTGTTATAATATTATTTACTATCCACGTCGTTCTAATGAACTTACATTTAAAGGAGATTTCTGGGTAAATGATTCTACTTGGGCGATAAAAGAGATTAATATGCAACTCTCAAAAAGTGCAAATATTAACTGGGTAAAAGAGATTTATTTAGAACAAGAATTTGATATCGTAAATGATACAACTTTTTTACTTAAAAGAGATTACTTCTTGTCTGACTTTGCATTTAGAAAAAAAGAAGAATCAAGAGGTTTGTATGGTAAACGTACAACACTTTATGACAACTATATTTTTAATGAGAAGAAGGATAAAGAATTTTATGAGAAGGAAGTGTATTACTATGATAAAGATGTTTATAATAGAGATGATACTTTCTGGGAAGAAAATAGAAAAGAAGCATTAAGCGCAGATGAAAAAGGGGTATATAAAATGCTTGATACTCTTAAAACGGTTAAGAAGTTTAGAAACCTCTATAATCTTGGATCTGTTTTAGCTTCTGGATATTGGGAATTTCCTAGTCTTAACTTAGATTATGGACCTATCTTCTCTACGTTTGGTTTTAATGAAGTAGAAGGATTACGTATACGTACTGGAGCTCGTACATATTTTGGACAAAATGATTTATGGAGAGCTGAAGGATTTTTGGCTTATGGGTTTAAAGATCAAAAATTCAAATTTGGGCTTTCTGGGAAATGGCTTGCTGATAAGAAAAGCCGATTGATATTTTCAGGAGGATATCGGCAAGATGTAGAACAAATAGGGGCGAGCCTTACAACATCACGAGATGTATTAGGGAGGAATTTGGCTTCATCATCACTTGTAAATACAGCAAGTAATGATAAGTTAACCTCTATTAAATTGGCTAATTTTGCTGTTGAAATAGAGCCTTTTCGGAATTTAAAATTTCGATCTGACTTTTCATTAAGAAGCCTTGAATCAGCTTCTGAGACATTTAATTTAGAGTATTTTACAGATGCGTCAGAAACAACAACAAATGCAGATCTTATACAGGCAGAAGTTGTGTTTACAACTATATGGGAACCTGGTAAAAAGACATCTGGATTTGGTGTAGAAAGACGTGTCGTTAACGAGTGGTTTCCAAGTTTTTTCTTGAGTTATACAAGGGGATTAGAAGGAGCACTTGATAGCGATTTTGAATATGATAGACTTCAATTCTCGTTTAAAAAAGGAATTAGAATTGGAGGATTTGGAACATTAAATGTTTCAACAGAAGTTGGTAAAACTTTTGGTGAAGTGCCTTTAGCATTGTTAAGCCCTGTTCCTGGAAATCAATCATTATTCTCAATTTTTAATACGTATAGTCAGCTTAATTTCTATGAATTTGTTACAGATGAATACGCTTCGATCCAATTAGAACATAATTTTGGAGGTCGTATCTTTTCCCGTATTCCTTTCTTAAAGAAATTAAACCTTAGAGAGATTGTGGGAATACGTGGCGTAATAGGTAATATTTCTCAAGAAAATATAGATTTGAATAGACCAGCTTTTGAAAATCTTCGATTTATTCAAAATGATGCTCCTATTTCCTCATTAACTCCTCAAGATATAGCTCCTACATTAGAACCTTACTTTGAATATAGTTTTGGAGTTGGTAATATCTTTAAAGTCTTCCGTATTGATGTGAATTTTAGAGGGAATTATAATGATCTACCAGATGCTCGAACATTTGGAGTGACAGGATCATTTGGCTTCTTCTTTTAGAATCTTTTTTTAAATGTATGCTTTCGCGAAAGCGTTTCTAACTTAGAACGTATAATACTATATGCATTATATTCTGTGCTCTAATTCTAAAACAATTTTTTGGTATTGATTTTGAATATTTTACAAGTAAACTACCTCGAGGCAAGCCCACGAGGCATTTATACGAAACTGAATTTTAAT
>CAYYSK010000298.1:0-3690 GCA_964474345.1 uncultured Flavobacteriaceae bacterium | reverse complement strand
TTAATTTTATTATGTTGGTTATTTTTACTTGAAATATGAGCTTGCTCATCAAGAATTAATGCATAATTCGAATTTAAAGATATACGATACTCTTCGTAAGGATTTTTAATATATCTTAACTATTATACCGAACATTAATTAATACTTCTATGAGACCTCAAAAAATTGACAATATTGTCCTTCTAGAAAGGCTCACTGAAGTGTTTAGATCCAAAGGATATGAAGGTTCAAGTTTCAATGATCTCTACACATCAGCAGGTCTCAAAAAAGCAAGCCTTTATCACAGATATCCAGGAGGTAAAGAAGAAATTGCTAACGCTGTATTACAGTATACAGAAGTCTGGAGTAAAAAACACGTAGAAGATATTACAAGAGATACTAAGAAGCCTGCTCGACAACGCTTACAAGGTGTATCACAGAATATAAATATCTTATATGCACAAGGTGAAAAAACATGTATTCTACGTGCATTATCTACAGACGCAGGTATTGCATCTCTAAGAGAATTAATTCAAACTACCATGACTCACTGGTTAGGTAGTTTCAAATTCTTAACAGAAGATATTGGATTTACTCCTGAAGAATCAACACAAAGAGCTACTCAAATACTTATTAATATTCAAGGTGCTTTAATTATTTCAAAAGGGCTTAACAATAAGAGCATTTTTAAAGATACTTTATATAACATTAAGGCATTTACTACCCAACAATTTAATACACATATATGGAAAAGAAACATCCCTTACCACCATTTACCATAGAAACGGCAAAGCAAAAAATACAAATGGCAGAAGATGCTTGGAATAGTCAAAACCCAAAAAAAGTATCAATGGCTTACTCTATCGATAGCGAATGGCGTAACCGTTCACAGTTTATTAATGGACGTGAAGAAATACATGAATTCCTCTCTGGAAAATGGGATCAAGAATTGAATTATAAACTCAAAAAAGAATATTGGGCACATAGCGATAATCGTATCGCCGTACGTTTTGAATATGAATATCACACTCCAGAAGGAGATTGGTTCAGAGCTTACGGTAATGAAAATTGGGAATTTGATGAAAATGGCTTGATGAAAAAACGTTATGCCAGCATCAATGATGTTCCTATCAAAGAAGAAGATAGACACTTATAAGTCTATTAAAAATCAATTCAAAATCATAAACAAATGAAAAAAATAGCTATCAATGGGATGGGACGTATTGGACGTGCCGCTCTGAAAGTGATCTTAGAGACTCCAGAACTAGAGATTGTTGCAGTAAACGATCTTGTAGACGTAGACAATATTGCGTATTTATTAAAATACGATACGGTATACGGCGTCTATGAAAAAGAAGTGACGCATGATGAAAACCATCTCATTGTAGATGGAAAAAAAATTAACTATTATTCTAATCGCAATCCTGAAGAATTACCTTGGTCTGAAAACAATATTGATATTGTAATAGAAAGTACTGGTTTTTTTACCAAAAGTGAAGATGCCGCAAAACATATTACTGCAGGAGCGCAAACAGTCGTAATCTCTGCTCCTACAAAGAGTACAGATACTCCCACTGTCGTGCATGGTGTAAACTCAGAGCAAGGAAAGACCTCTATTTTTTCATGTGCCAGTTGTACCACCAATAATATAAGTCCTGTAGTAGAAGTATTGGGAAGACGTATTGGTGTCAAAAAAGCAATCATGACTACCGTACATGCCTATACAGCTTCTCAAAACATGGTCGATTCGGTTTCTAAAAAGAACTATCGTATGGGACGTGCCGGTGCGGCAAATATCGTTCCTACCTCAACGGGAGCAGCTATTGCTACTACCAAAGCATTACCACAATACAGCGGTAAATTTGACGGGGTAGCTTTACGTGTACCTATTCCTGTAGGTTCTATTTCTGATATGACATTTGTTACAGAAAGACCTGTGACAATCAAAGAAGTAAATGCTATCCTAGAAGAAGAAGCAAAAACAGCACGTTACGAAAAAGTATTAGATACTACCTATGCTCCTATCGTATCTTCCGATATTGTAAAAAGTCCATACGCCTCTACCGTCGATTTAAGTATGACACGTGTTGTAGATGGAGACTTATTAAAAGTAATGACATGGTATGATAACGAATGGGGATTTACTAACCAGATGATACGTCAGATTTTGGAAATATAATATATACTAAGTACGCTTTCGCGAAAATTTAAAACGGAGCACCTCGTTCCGTTTTTTTATGCGATATAGTATATGTATTTTAACCTGTATTATATCAAAACATCATTTTTATGAAGTATCCAAAACATTTACAACCTCCTCATAATATTGATTTTGTACATGGTATTAATATTGCTTGGCTTGATTTTGGAAAAGATATAGGCCTTCATCCTATAACTAAAAAAGAATATCATCCAGATTGGGGTACACTCGATGAGATTATGGAGTTAACGGTAGCAAATGGAGGTAATGTCATACGATGGTGGTATCATACAGACGGATCTACAAATCCTGTTTTTGATAAAAACCATATGATTTTACCTAATCCTGATTTCTTTCATGAAGATGTTATGGGAATTTTAGATATGGCTGCTTCAAAAAATTTGAGAATCCAAATCTGTTTATGGTCTTTTGATATGCTTAAAGCAAAAGAGGGCGTAGATGCAAAAGCCAATAAAAAGCTATTAACTAAGGATACCTACTATACATCATATATAGAAAATGCATTACTTCCTCTTGTAAACTATATAGGAGCACATCCTGGGCTTTTTGCCTGGGAAATTTTTAATGAACCCGAAGGTATGACCAATGAATATGCAAGCCATTGGGAAGGCTTTGCAGAACGTGTTATGATGGAAGACATACAACGATTCATCAATAGAACAGCTGCTCATATACGCAAAGCGCAACCAGGTGTTAAAATCACTAGTGGTGCTTTAGGTTTTTTATCCTGTGTAAACGACCCAGCAAAAGGATACCACAATCGGTATTCAGATCAAGTACTTGAAGATATTGGAGGAGAGATTAGAGGCTATTTAGATTTTTACAATATTCATTATTATACATGGGCAAAAAAGAAAGGATCTCCTTTTCACAATCAATACGACACAAAAAAACTAGATAAAAGAGCCATTATTGCCGAGTATTATCCTGACCCTATATTTGAAGTCTCATCAGAAGGTCTTGTCAAAAAACTAAGAAATAATGGTTGGCATGGTTCTATCGTTTGGTCATGGACAGATAAGTCACGGAAGCTTATAGAAGCTGTATTACAGGGAGGTTCTGATCTTGATATCGTTTAGAACGATATTATTTTACACGCTATTTTTTAGCTTTTATTGTAATTGGACTCAAGAAATTTTATAAATTTAAAAAGTCAAGATGACTTCTAATATAAAAAAATGATATTACTTTGTGTGAAACTTTAAATTAATTTAATTTCTAAATGGGATAACAAACATGCATCTATTATTTGATTTAAACTCTATTCTATAGAATGCGTAAACTATAGTTGACTGCTGAGACATATGTAACTGGCAAAATATAAAATCACGTACTTAATAATTATAAACAAAAAAATGGAAAATCAACAAATCAATCCATCCAAAATCATGCAAATTGGTATGGGGTTTTGGGCGTCTAAAACTTTACTCACAGCTATAAATATGAGTTTATTTACCTATTTAGCAGATGGAGAAATGACAGGGCAAGAA
>CAYYSK010000297.1:0-3696 GCA_964474345.1 uncultured Flavobacteriaceae bacterium | reverse complement strand
GTTTATTGTCGTTTTGCACTTCATTACGAAGTTCTAATGCATAATTCGGATTTAAGACTTCCAAAGGTTCGTTATACTACCCAACGGATTTTGCTAATCGCTTTGTTGTATTTGATTTACCAGTTAGTTAAAGGTATATTTCTATAGTTCTTGTGCATAATCTTGCTTTTATATCCCTTATCTAGACTTGCAACAAAATATTGGGCAAAAAGGTAAGAGTACTAAGCTGCTATTTTTTGTTGTTCTCTATTTCAAGGCGAGACATATACGAATATAAAAAAGTCACTTTCCGAAACACAGAAAGTGACTTTTAATTAATTCTTCAATTTTTAAATATTCGTTTTTACAAAATATTCTATTTAATCATACTATAAGAACGCTTGATAAAATCTGTAAGTTCTTCTCCTTTTAATAAATTTTGAGAGAGCTTTGCTAAGTCAAAAGATTGTCTAATTAAACGTTCTTTCTTCTTTGCCGTTTTGGTGTTCATAATTTCTGAAATTAACTCATGATTTGCATTCACGACGAGGTTGTACATGTCTGGCATATTTCCCATACCAAACATTCCTCCGCCACCTCCAGTTTGTTGCATCTCTTTCATACGACGCATAAATTCAGGTTGTGTGATAATAAATGGAGCTGCATTACTATCCATAGCCTCCATTTGTACGGTATAAGATGTATCCTCTATCGCCTCTGTAATCACAGTTTTAAGAGATTCTTTCTCTTCATCAGAAAGTTTACTTATTTGTTCTTCATCTTTCTTGATTAGATTATCTACATGATCTCCATCTACACGTACAAAAGAAACATTCTCTTTACTAGTCTCTATTTTCTGAATCAAGTGACTGACAATAGGGGAGTCTAATAATAACACTTCATACCCTTTATCTTTTGCACTTTGGATATATGCGTGTTGCTCGTCTTTATTACTTGCATATAATACAACAAGCTTATCATCTTTATCGGTTTGAGTATCTTTTATTTTTGTTTCTAACTCTTCCCAAGTAAGGAATGTATCATCTACTGTAGGGTATAATGCAAATTGATTTGCTTTTTCAAAGAACTTTTCTTCAGAAAGCATTCCGTATTCTATTACTACTTTAATATCGTTCCATTTTTTTTCAAAGTCTTCACGATCACTGTTAAACAATGATTTTAGTTTATCGGCTACTTTACGAGTAATATACCCTGAGATTTTCTTTACAGCACCATCAGCTTGTAGGTAACTACGCGACACATTCAATGGAATATCTGGAGAGTCTATAACTCCTCGTAACATGGTTAAGAAATCAGGTACAATTCCTTCCACATTATCAGTTACAAACACTTGGTTTTGATATAATTGAATGCGATCTTTTTGCGCATTCATGTCTTGTCCTAATTTAGGAAAGTATAGGATACCAGTAAGATTAAATGGATAATCTACATTAAGATGAATATTAAAAAGAGGGTCTTCAAACTGCATTGGATACAGTTCGCGGTAAAACCCTTTGTAATCAGCTTCTTCGAGATCAGAAGGTTGTTTTGTCCAAGCAGGATTAGGATTATTTATAATATTATCAACTTCTTGCGTTGGCGCTGGGTCCTCTTCTTTTGCATCTTCTGGCTTTGGAAGCGTTTCTGTTTTCATACCAAATTTAATTGGTACAGGCATAAACTTATTATATTTAGTCAAAAGCTCAGTAATACGTCCATCTTCAAGGAATTCTGTACTGTCTTCTGCTATATGAAGAATGATTTCAGAACCTCGATTTGCTTTATCTGTTTCAACAAGCGTAAATTCAGGAGAACCATCGCACGTCCAATGTGCAGCGGCTTCGTCTTTATGAGATTTTGTAATGATTTCTACTTTATCAGCAACCATAAATGCTGAATAAAACCCTAATCCAAAATGTCCTATAATTCCTGCATCTTTTGCAGAATCCTCATATTTATTTAAGAATTCTTCAGCTCCAGAAAATGCTACTTGATTGATATATTTTTCAACTTCTTCTGCTGTCATTCCTAGGCCTTGGTCTATGATATGAAGCTTTTTACCTTCTTTATCTATTTTTACTTCTATTTGAGGATTTCCATATTCTACTTTAGATTCTCCAATACTTGTAAGATGTTTAAGTTTTAGTGTAGCATCAGTTGCATTAGATATTAATTCTCTAAGAAATATCTCGTGATCACTATATAAGAACTTTTTAATAAGTGGGAAGATATTTTCTACCGACACATTAATTTTTCCTGTTGACATATGTTTCGTATTTTGATAATTAGATGTTTTGCTCTGATGTTCTTTTAGTCAAAAAAAATACCAATTCATATTTTATGACAAGATGACATAATTGTTTGCGAAGAAAAGTAAAAAATGAAATCTAATCATATAAAAGCCTTCATAAGAAGTTCTATGAAGGCTTTTATATAAGTTTTATAAGTCAACTATTAGGCTTGTCCAGTTGGACCAAAATTTAAAGGAATAGGTTGTTTTTCATAATCCTTAATTTCACCGTGTGCATTTTCGAAACGCTTTATATTTTCTGCAAGTGCTTTTGTCAAGCGTTTTGCATGTTGTGGCGTAAGTATAATTCTAGATTTTACTTTGCTTTTAGGTGTTCCAGGCATAATATTTACAAAATCGACTACAAACTCAGAAACAGAGTGATTTATAATCGCTAAGTTTGAATAGGTTCCTTGTGCGATAGCTTCATCAAGCTCTATATTGATTTGGCCTTTCTTTTTTTGATTATTATTATTATTTTCTGCCATGATATTCTATTTACATTGGTTATCAAGTCATCCCGAGGATAAACTTATTGCTAGGTTTTGGGTTAATTCATTTTTATTGATATAATCAATATACGGATTAGTCTGCTCTTCTAAAAGTAGAAATTCTCTTATCTATAAATAAGAGTATATTAAAAATCCCACCTTGCAAAACAAGATGGGATCATTTAATTTATATCAGAGTACGCTTTCGCGAAAGCGTACTAATTATAATTTACTTCTTGCTTTTCAGCCATCATGTTTTCTAAGTCTTCTTTACTTCCTACAATTATATTATCATAGCGACGCATACCTGTACCTGCTGGAATTTTATGTCCAACAATTACATTCTCCTTAAGACCCTCTAGAGTATCTACTTTACCACTTACAGCGGCTTCGTTTAATACTTTTGTTGTCTCTTGGAAAGAAGCAGCAGAAATAAATGATTTCGTTTGAAGCGATGCTCTCGTAATACCTTGAAGGATTGGTGATGCTGTAGCAGGAGTAACTTCTCTAGCAACAACAAGGTTTTTATCTTCTCTTCTTAGTATTGAGTTTTCATCTCTAAGATCACGTGGCGAAACAATCTGACCTGCTTTAAGGTTTTCTGATTCTCCTGCATCTTCAACTACCTTCATACCAAAAATAGCATCATTTTCTTCGATGAAATCATCTTTATGCACTAATTGATTTTCTAGGAAAATAGTATCTCCTGGATCTTCAATACGTACTTTACGCATCATCTGGCGTACAACTACCTCAAAGTGCTTATCATTGATCTTCACTCCTTGTAAACGATATACTTCTTGTACTTCATTTACTAAGTATTGCTGTACCGCAGATGGTCCTTTAATATTTAAGATATCATTTGGTGTTACAGAACCATCAGAAAGTGGCATACCCGCACGTACATAATCGTTTTCTTGTACAAGAATTTGATTA